>DASXKZ010000316.1:0-14330 GCA_036496525.1 Candidatus Angelobacter sp. | reverse complement strand
TTGCCGGATCATCAGAGTTAAGCTGATAAACGTCTTCACATAAGGCGCGCAAGATTTCAGCCACACTCCATGCCTGTGCGAAGCAGCCACGCGGATGATGCGGAGCGTCACCATCAAAGATTTCTGAAATCTGCCCCAAACCGGCTTCGGTCAGGTGTTTTTCCATGCCTCGTAACAGTTCATTCGCGCGCGACCGTGACTGCTCCGATCCCCCATTCACTTTCACGTAGGCCGAGACGAACGGTCCCAGCAGCCACGGCCACACCGTGCCTTGGTGGTAGGCTGAATCCCGACTGCGTTGATCTCCCTGGTAAGTGCCTTGATATCGCGGATCGGCGGGGCTCAGGGTCCGCAGGCCGACGGGCGTAAGTAGTTCACGTTCCACAGTTTCTACTACAGCACGGGCACGTTCCGCAGAGAGCATGGAGTGATGCAGGCTGACTGCGAATATCTGGTTCGGGCGCATCGAGCCGTCTGGCCAACCATCATCGACCACATCGTACAAACACCGGAGATCGTTGTTCCAGAAAATGCAGTTGAACGCCTCACTGGCAAGTGACGCCAGCCCCGAGCATTGCTTCCTCCGCTCTTCATCCTCGAATCGCGCCGCCAAATCTTCCATGATGCGCAGAGCGTTATACCAGAGCGCCTGAATCTCAACAGGCTTCCCGCTGCGCGGAGTCACCACCCAGCCGCCAACTTTGGCGTCCATCCAGGTGAGTTGCACCCCGGGAGCGCCGGCATTGAGCAGCCCGTCCTTTTCCGACTTGATGTTGTAGCGTGTCCCCTTGATGTGAAAGTCAATGATCTGGGTGAATACGGGATAGAGTTCATGGCGCAGAAAATCAAAATCGTTAGTTGCTGCTGCGTAAGCGCGCGCAGCTTCAAAGAACCACAGTGTGGCGTCTACGCTGTTGAATTCCGCCGTTTCACCCGAATCGACAAAGCGATTCGGCAGCATGCCCATATCCGTGTGGCGAGCAAAGTTTCTCAGGATGCTTTTGGCTATGCCGCTGCGCCCGGTAAAAAGTGTGAGACCGGGCAGCGAAATCATTGTGTCGCGACCCCAGTCTGTGAACCAGGGATAGCCGGCAATTACAGTCCACTCTTCGCCGCGGCGCACAAGATACTGATCTGCTGCAACCGCCAGCGCGCGGACCAGCGGATCGTCAACCGGGGATGAAGCAACCAGTTGGTGCCGTCTTTGCAATTCCGTTTTGCGTGCTGCAGCGGCCTGACGAAAGTCCTTCTGTTCAGCCGAAGCAATTACAGTTGCGCTCTGTTTGTCACTCAAGTTCCATGTAAGCACAAACGGATTGAACAGGTCTTCCTGAAAGTCGAGACCGCGCTCCTGCTCCACGCGATAGAGGAAATTCCTGAACCAATAACCTTGTTCATGAAGTTCCGCGGCGTCATGGGCGAAATAGAGTCGTGGCAAGCCTGCGTATGGCTGCAGGCTGACAAGGTTTGGTGCGATTTCCAGCGCACGGTTGAATACGCCATTCTCGTGCGTGGTGGAATGATAATCGCGGAACGCAACCAGCGGACGGACTTCCAGCACGGCCTCAGTTCCGGGAGACGGCGCTTGCAGCAGCTTATATTCAACTTGCACGGTATTGCTGCCGTGGGGCATAAAGACGGCTTTTTCCAGGCGCACGCCTTCTACATCAAAGGTCCATATGGGAAAAGGATCGAGGCGGAAATTGGTCAGTAATAAATATCCTTCAGGATGAATTGCGCCGGCATATTCATTCGTTGAAAGGTCGATCCGATGGCCGCCAAGGACGAGCGTTTCTTCCAGCTTGGAGAGCAGAAGCATACGCCTGCCCGGTGGGTGGAGAGCCGCGGTAAGCAGTCCGTGGTAGCGCCGCGTATTGGCGCCGGCGATGGTGCCGCTGGCAAACCCACCCAGTCCATTCGTCTCAAGCCATTCGCGGCCCAAGCCTGCTCGCAAATCTGTGCAGACGCTTTTGTCGAAACTAATCACGTATATGCCGCGTTCGGCTTCCGTGCCGGCGAGTATAAGTTTTCGAGGCATCGGGCGCATGCGATCATGCGCACGACTCTCCCGACCCATGGCTCGACCGATAGTTCCTGCAGCCGGGCGTGATCAATGCACGACGCAAGACGGCTAAACTACCTGCTGGAGTAACTCCAGAACGGTGTTCTTCAGCCGCACAGGATCCGCGATTTCCGAGCCTTCAGCGATCAGGGCCGTCTCAAAGAGAAGGTCAACCGAGCGATCAAGCGACGGGTCTTCATTGTTGGCCTGATAGCGCTCATACAATTTCGCAACGATTGGATGGCCAGGATTGAGTTCCATGATGCGCCGCTGCTTGGGGCCACCGCCTTTACCCTTCTGCAGCAGGCGCTCCAAATGCGGACTGTACTCATGTTCCTCTGTCACTAGGCAGGCAGGCGAATCGACCAGCCGAGTGGAGAGCCGTATCTGCTTTACGTATTCATCCACTTTCTTCTGCAGAGCCTGAAGAAAGCCTGCATATTCTTCCTCTTTTTTCTTGACCTGTTCCTCAAGCTCTTTTTTCTCTTCTTCCGTTCCAAGGTTAACTTTGCCTTTGGTGACCGATTTCAGGCGTTTCCCTTCAACCTCATGAAGATGGTCCGCCACCAATTCATCCACCGGGTCACTCAGGTAGAGAACTTCATAGCCTTTCTGCTTTGAAACTTCGAGATGCGGAGAGTTTTCGATTACCTTCCGCGACTCCCCGGTCAGGTACAGGATCTCAGTCTGTTCCGGCTTCATCCTCTCGACATATGCTTTCAATGTGGTCAGCTCTTTGGGATCATGCGACGACTGGAACAGTAGCAGCGGAACCAGCTTTTCCTTGTTTTCATAATCCGAACCGACGCCCTCCTTTACCGCCCTTCCGAATTCGTTCCAGAATTTGGCGTAGGTTTCAGGCTCCTGTTCCCGCATCTCGGTGAGCGATTCCAATACCTTCCGTGTGAGCCACTTGCGAATCTGCGCAATGTGACGGTCCTGCTGCAAACGCTGGCGGGAAATATTGAGCGGCAAGTCAGTGGAATCCACCACGCCCTTGATAAAGCGAAGATACCTGGGCAGCAAGTCCTCACATTTCTCCATTACCATCACGCGCCGGGCGTAGAGCCGCAGGCCCGCTTCTGTGCCGTGGTAAAAGAGATCATGCGGAGCGTGCGAAGGAATAAACAGCAAGGCTTCATACTCCACGGTACCCTCAGCTTTCAGCGGGAGTCTCTTGAGGGGATCTGTCCAGTCATTGGAGAGATGCTTGTAGAAATCGTTATAGTCGCTTTCACTCACCTCTGATCGGCTGCGCGTCCAGATGGGCTTCATTGAGTTTAGCGTTTTGGTTTCGGTCTTCTTTGCTTCTTCCTCACTTTCACCTGGTTCCTGGCGCGGACCTTCATAAATAATCGGATAGGCAATGAAGTCCGAGTACTTATGGACGATCATCGAGAGTTTCCAGCGATCGGTATAGTCCTCTATGCCATTGTCATGATCGGGTTCTTTGAGATGCAGAATGATGTCAGTCCCGCACGCGGTTTTTTCGGCATCCGCCACAGTATAAGAGCCATCGCCAATAGATTCCCACTTGCTCGCTCCCTCTTCACCGGCCCGGCGCGTCAGGATGGTGACTTTATCGGCCACCATAAATGCTGAATAGAAACCAACTCCAAACTGTCCAATCAACTCCGCCATTGCTTCAGCGGATTGCGATTCTTTTATTCGTTTACGCAGTTCACGCGTTCCGGAACGGGCGATAGTGCCGATATGTTCTATCAATTCCTGCCGGCTCATCCCGGTCCCGGTATCGCTGATCGTCAAGGTCCGCGCCGCCGGATCTGGCTTCAAACGAATCTCATAGGCATGCCCCTCCTCCACCAGCTTGGGATTAGTCAACGTTTCAAATCTCAACCGGTCCAGGGCGTCCGACGCGTTGGAAATCAGCTCTCTCAGAAATATTTCTTTCTGTGTATAGAGAGAATGAATCATCAGGTTGAGAAGCTGAGTAGTTTCAGCCTGAAATTGGAATGACTCAATAGCGGACGCAGTTGACATGACCTGGCTCCCTGGGAATAGATTGTGCATGCTGAAGCATGCAGTGTTTTTAACGATTGCAGGCCAATATTTTACCGTAAGCGCGCGCTGCCGTGGCAATGGCTTGAAACTATAAGATTGATTGCGCTTTCCCTTTATGGAACGGGAAATCAGGTATTTCTCCGTCCAGACATGTGCGCGGCAAGAGTGCTGGGTGTCAAGATCGTGGGATTGTGCCCGATGGCCTCAATGGAAAGTCGAGAATCGCATCGCAATCAAGCATTTTGAAAATTACAAAAAGAGAAGAGGTGGCAAACTCCTTAGGACGCAAATTCAGTTCATAGAGCCGGCATCGTTCAGGCGGCGTCGTTTGTACAAGATGATGCTTGCCGCAGCTGAGACGTTCAGCGATTCCACGTCCGCCGCCGTAGGAATCCTTACACGGAGTTTGGCCGCGTGCATCAGCGATTCGGAACAGCCATTCCGTTCACTGCCGAAGGCAATGAAGAGACGGTCGGCACTTGAAGACAGCTCATCGATTGTAGTGTTTGCATGAGGATCCGTTACTGCAATCGTAAAATTCCTCTGATTGCAGAACTGAAGCAGTTCTTCTGTGGAAGCGACAACGATCGGAATGGAGAAGAGGAAGCCCCGGCTGGCACGGATGAGCCTGCGGTCGTAAATATCAACGGGCTCCAAATTCGTGAGAACGATGCCCCCCATCCCAAACGCGACAGCTGTTCTTATAATTGCGCCGACATTTCCTGAAATACTTACGTCCTCAATGACTACGATGTCGCGAGTGCCGGCGGCAAGGCTTTCCATGGTATTGCGCTGGGGAGTTTTGGCAATCGCAAAGATTCGAGACAGCTTGTCATTCTCAAAAATCTTCTTGCAGGTCCTCTTGGCTACCTCATAGGTTTTCGTGCCCGGCGCCAGCTTATTTCTCAGGTCGCTTGAAATAACTTCGTCTCCGGCATGGAAGATTGACTCTATGACAATCCCGGCCGAAATTGCGCGAAGTATATTGTCTTCGTCATCGATCAGGAAGAGGTTGAGCGCACTCCGTTGCTTGCGGTCCAGGAGTTGCCGAATCAAAGATGCGCAGGGATGCAAAAGTGAATCCACAATGTTTATAGAACTATTCATGGTAATGAAACCATATGGCGCCTACTGTGGGTAAAGGGCATGGCATTAGATTCATTATAACGAGTGATTGAATCTGGAGCGGCGGCTCGTTCATGCTCCTTCAAAGGGCGATGACGGGATCAATCGTTCTGGCTCCCGATTCTGATTTCCAACAAGCCTTCAGTCCATCATCGTCCATAGCGGTCAGAGCGATTCCAAAAGCAATTGGTTCTGACACCTGCGAGGCTGGTCGAGATGGCGCATCGGCGCTCACGCCATGATTGAAAATGAGCAGCCATAGCAGCCACTTGGCTTCAGCCAGTGATTTCAGGCGTGGGCTGCCTGAGACGACTCCGAAAGCTTTCAAGTAGAACTTTCTAGTGAAAGCAAAGGTTTGTGCAGGCGAGCGCGCTGACCAAAGAGAACAAAGGCCGGCCTATCGATGCGGAGCTTCGTGAGGTGCGGACATTGGCAGACGCCGCCATCAAGCCGTGGCGCAAACTCTCGGACCACTCGCGAAACCAAGAGATGAAATGGGTGGAACTCTTAATAAAAATCTTACTTATTAACCGATAGACATTTCTAGGAAGTTAACTATAATTCAGAGACTCACATCCCCATAGCTGTTCACCTTTGTTTTACCAAGGGTAATCTATGCGCCGCCAACTATCGATTTGGACTTCGGGAACTCTCTCGCTTATTTGTTTGTCTCTCATTGTGTTCTCTTTAGCCGGCTGCGGGGGTGCAGTTGGGGTACCACCACGGCCCACTTCCGCATCCGTGGTTCGGGCCGCGGCAATTTCAACTCCAGTTCCCAGCCCTTCGCCGACAGCGACACCGATATCCGATACCTCGACGCCGGTGGCCATGTCGCTGAACCTTGGCATGGGAAGTAGCTCTTTTGCTCCATTGATCGGAGATGCCGCACTGACCGGCTTAAGTTTTGTGCCGGTAACACCGTGCCGCATTGCAGATACGCGCAACCCGGCGGGACCATTTGGCGGGCCATTTTTGTCGGGCAATGCAGCAGCCAGATCCTTTGCCATTCCCAGCAGCGCCTGCGGAATTCCGAATACCGCGCAGGCGTATTCATTGAACATGACAGTTGTTCCGCATGGTGCGCTGGGATTTCTAACGGCATTTCCCTGTGGACAGACCCAACCGCTAGCATCCAACCTGAACTCCATTGATGGCCGGACTAAAGCGGTGGCTGCCATTCTGCCCGCCGGCACGAACGGAGCCGCCTGTTTCTTTGCCTCCAATGACACGGACCTAGTGCTCGATATCAACGGCTATTTTGTTCCGGACACCGACACGACGGCCATGTCTTTTTATCCCATGACGCCTTGCCGTCTGGTGGATACGCGCCTTGCTGCCGGCGCTTTGGGGGGGCCTTCTTTGACTGCCGGCGTGGCCCGGACCTTTCCACTGCTCTCGAGTTCCTGCAATATTCCGGCGACAGCACAGGCATACTCGCTGAATTTCACCGCAGTGCCCCAGGGGCCTCTCGGCTTTCTGACGACCTGGCCGGCCGGACAAACGCAGCCTCTGGTTTCAACGCTGAATGCCGTTACCGGTGCGGTTACTGCGAATGCAGCCATTGTGCCGGCAGGCACAAATGGCGCTATCTCAGTGTTTGTTTCACATCCTTCTGATGTGATCATCGACGTCAACGGGTACTTTGCTCCGCCGGGCCCGGGAGGATTATCGCTGCATAACCTGACGCCCTGTCGCGTGCTCGATACGCGCAATCCCGCGGGCTCGCTGCCATTCAATGGAGCCAAGGACTTGAACGTGGGGGCTGCATCCTGCGGTGCCCCTGCCTCGGCGCAATCGTATGTGCTGAACGCGACGGTAGTGCCGCCTGGTCCGCTTGGTTTTCTTACGTTATGGCCGCAGGGCTCGACTCAACCACTGGTTTCGACTCTGAACGCGATTGACGGCGCAGTGACATCCAACATGGCGATTGTGCCTACGACAAATGGATCCATCAGCATTTTTGGATCCCAGCCCACGCATCTCGTCATGGACATTTCGGGATATTTCATCCCGAAGTCACCGACAATTGCCCAAATGACTCCTGCCTCAGCAGTGGCAGGCGCTGCCGCTTTCACTATGAGTGTGACCGGCACAAATTTTGTGCCCGCTTCTGTAGTGCAGTTCAACGGCAGCCCGCGGACAACTACGTTTATATCCAGTACACAACTGCAGGCTGCAATTACCGCCGCTGACGTGACGAGTGCGAGCATGGCTCAGGTAACGGTCGTGAATCCGCCGGCAAATGGTGGCATCTCCCCGGCCTCCATGTTTCTGGTGGGTACCACAGGCGGACCGGGCTTTGCCCAAGTGATCATCAACCAGGCTTCGCGCGATCTCGCTTACGATTCGACGCAGCAGTTAATCTACGCTTCCGTGCCCGGCTCGGCCACCACGAACCCGAATACCATCTCCGTTCTGTCGCTGGCGAGCGTCGCGATCACGTCGTCGCAAAGCGTGGGCACGAATCCAGACATCCTGGCCATTTCTGGCGACGGCCACTTCCTGTATGCGGGAATCGACGGCACCGGCTCCGTTCAGCGGTTCACTCTGCCGGGGCTGGTCACGGACATTAATTATTCCCTCGGCGCTGATCCTTTCTTCGGTCCCTTCTTTGCCGAAGACCTTCAGGTTGCGCCCGGAGCCCCGCATACGGTGGCCGTTACGCTGGCTAACGCGGGTGTGGGCCCGGCGGAGCAGGGCGGAGTCGCCGTGTTTGACGATGCGATTCAAAGGCCTACCAAGTTCCCGGGCGGATTCAACATTGTAAGTTCGCTGCAATGGGGAGCGGACGCCACCAAGCTTTTCGGCTCTGACGGCTTCAACGGACTCGACGCTCTTACCGTGAGCGCTGGCGGCGTAAGCCTGATCCAGTCCTTTAATGGGGTCGCGAGAGGCGAACGCATCCACTTTAGCCAAAGCAATAGCCAGATTTATGGAGAAGGCGGCGAGGTGTTGTCCACGACCGGGCAGATGACGGCAAACTTCAACGTTGGTGGCCCCATGGTCATTGATCCCGGCCTGAACGCGGCTTTCATTATTCCGCAGAATTTCTTCGGTTCCAGCACTCTCCAGGCTTACAATCTGTCGCGCTTCACTCTGAATCGCACCATCCCGCTGAACGGCGTGACCGGCAGGCCCCGGCGCATGATCCGATGGGGACAGAACGGTTTGGCTTTCAATACGGACAGCGGCCAGATCGTCCTTGTCGCGGGAAATTTCCTGGATCCAATTGCCGCTCCGTCGGCGCTGCCGGTGCCTACGCCGATCCCGACTCCAACGCCGAATCCCAATCCGCAGGCGCCGGCCATCTCATTCCTGAATCCAGGTTCGGCGATCGCCGGCAGCAGCAGCTTTACCTTGACCGTTCAGGGAGCCAATTTCACCAACTCGTCCGTAGTGCAGTTCAACGGAAGCGCCCGCACGACGACTTTCGTCTCGTCCGCGGAGTTGCAGGCAGCGATTACTGCGGCTGACGTTACCACAGTCGGCGTGGCGACAGTGACTGTTCTCGATCCCAGCAACGGTCCTTCCGCCGGTTCCACGTTCCTGATTGGGAGTACCGGAGGAACGGGATTCGCCACCACCGCAATTGCAGAGCCCGCAAATGATATTGCTGCCGATCCTGTTCGGCAGGCGCTTTATCTTTCAGTCCCCAACACGGTTCCTGAAGGAAACAGCGTTGCTGTGCTGGATCTGGCCAGCGCGAAAATCGTGGGAACACAGTTTGCGGGCAGTAATCCTGGCGTGCTTTCCATTTCCGACAACAGTCAGTTTCTCTACACGGCCCTTGACGGAAACTCGTCTGTGCAGCGGTTTGCGCTGCCATCGCTGGGAGCCGACGTCAATTATTTTCTTGGCTCCGATTCTTTCTTCGGTCCTTTCTTTGCTCTGGATCTTCAGGTGGCTCCAGGAGCGCCCCATACCAGCGCCGTAAGCCGTGGTATCCGCGGATCAAGTCCGTCGGCCCTTGGAGGCATTAAGATTTTCGACGACGCAACACCCAGGCCGGTCATCGCCAAAGGGTTTGGGCCGGGTGGTGGCGGCGGAGTCATCTACGATTCAATCCAGTGGGGGGCAGATGCAACCTCGCTATTGGCAGCCGATTTAGAAAGTTCGGGAGAGGACTTTTTCACGCTTGCCGTGGATGCAAATGGTATTTCGCTAAACCAGGACATCCAGAGTATTGGATCAGGAAGGCTTCACCGCGATCCGGGGACTAGTCTTATTTATGGCGAAAATGGTCGCGTGCTCGATCAGAACGGATTGGCCGCAGGACTTTTCAACACTTCAGGCCTGATGGTTCCAGATTCGACTTTGAATACCGCGTTCTTCCTCAACCAGTCTTTTGGAGCGAACACCGCCACGATTCAATCTTTTGACTTGACTCACTTTACCCCGGTTGGATCCGTTACGATTCCCATGAGCGGCCAGGCCCGGCACCTGGTTCGTTGGGGCCAGAATGGGCTGGCATTCAACACTGATGCAGGCCAGGTAATCCTTCTGGGCGGAAGTTTCCTGGCTCCGGTTCCCACGGCGTTCCCCACGCCCAATACTTTACCCGCGCCTCCGCCAGCGCCGGCAGCAAACGCGCCCGCGATCACGCTGTTAAATCCGAGTTCCGCCGTTGCTGGGAGTGCAGCTTTCACCCTGACGGTGAGCGGTAGCAACTTTGATCCAGCTGCGCAGGTCTTGTTCAACGGTGCAGTACGCGCCACGACGTTCGTATCCAACACGCAACTGCAAGCGAACATTAACGCGTCCGATATTGCTGCCGCAGGCACGGCAATCATTGCAGTCGCCAACCCAGCCAACAGTGGAGGAACGTCGGCCGGCTCAACGTTCTTTGTCGGAACAACCGGCGGAAGTGGCTTTGCGGTGTCCGTGCTCAGCCAGAAGAGCAACGATCTGATTTACGATCCGCTGCATCACGTCATCATGCTCTCGGTGCCCGGTACGGCACCGGCCCATGGCAACACGATTTCCGCACTCGATCCTTCAACGGAGACCATTATTTCGTCGCAGTTTGCCGGAAGCGAGCCGGACATCCTCGCTTTGTCGGATGACAGCCACTTCCTCTATGCCGGTATCGATGGCGCCTCTCGCGTGCAGCGGTTTACTCTCCCCGATTTCGGAAGGGACATCAATTATTCACTGGGGAATGGTGGTTTTATCAACGGAGCCAACTTTGCCAAGGACCTCCAGGTAGCTCCCGGAGCGCCCAATACGACGGCCGTAGTCACCCAGGGAGGCACGATCACAGTCTTTGATGATGCCACGCCGAGAACAGCAACGGCCTCAGGCGGTGGAGGGTCAATCCAGTGGGGCACGGACGCCACGAGCCTCTTCAGCACCGGCGGTTTCTTTGGCGACTTGCTTACTTTTTCCGCTGCACCGGGCGGACTCACCCGGACAAACGATTTCATCCTGGACCTCAGCGGCAGGATCCATTTCGATCGCGCGGGCAAATTGGTTTGGGCGGAGAATGGACACGTTGCTGATCCAGTGACGGGCTCTCCGGTAGCTACTCTTTCGGCAGTCGGACCAACCGTAACTGATTCCAGCTTGAACGTGGCGTTCGTTCTTAGCGGTGGGTTCGGGAGCGCCACACTAACGGCGTTCGACATGACCCACTTCACCGCGGTGGGCTCAATTACCATTGCCAACGTCAATGGAGGAGTCAAGCGTCTGATCCGCTGGGGACAGAATGGCCTGGCCTTCAATACCAACGACGGGCACATATTCCTGGTCGGCGGCAACTTCGTCAGCGCCGTTTCTGCCGCGACTCCGCCGGCTACGCCGCTGCCTGCTCCGCCTCCGACTCCCGCAGCTAATGCCCCGGCGATCACTCTCCTGACGCCCAGCTTCGCCCTTGCCGGCACAACGGCGTTCACTTTGCAGGTAAATGGAACCAACTTCGATCCCGCCGCGACCGTCCAATTCAACGGCTCGCCGCGCGCCACCACCTTCATTTCCAGCACGCAGTTGCAGGCCGCCATCAACCAGGCGGACGTTGCTTCCGCGGGCACGTCCATTGTCACCGTGGCCAATCCGATCAGTAATGGAGGCATGTCGGCCGGTTCAACCTTCTTTGTCGGGACAAGCTCCGGAAGGAACTTCGCGGTTTCTACCATCAACCAGACATCGAATGATCTGCTGTTCGATCCGCTGCGCCGTGTCTTCCTGATTTCGGTGCCTGGAGCTGCGGCCGTGCATGGCAATACCATCTCCGCGCTGGATCTGTCAGGCAACGTGATCTCATCAGAGTTTGCCGGCAGTGAGCCCAACGTCCTGGCTCTATCCGGCGATAGCCAGTTCGTCTATGCTGGCGTCGACGGTGCTTCCCAGGTGAAGCGCTACGCGCTTCCGGCGTTCACATTCGATACAAGTTGCTCGCTGGGGGCGTCGGGTTTCTCCGGGCCGCTCACTGCGCTTGACTTGCAAGTGGCTCCGGGGGCTCCGCACACTTCCGTAGTGGTCAGTTCCGGAGCCAATCCATCGGGCAAGATCACGATTTTCGACGATGCGACGCCGCGCGCGAATTCCCCAAGCAATGGCAACTCAATTCAGTGGGGAACAAGCGCATCAAGTCTGTTCTCCAGCGAAATTTTCGGCAGTGACCTGCTCTCGCTTTTCGTCGACGTAACCGGCGCAATCCAGATCCACGATTTCCCGAGCTTCCTGACCGGACGCAGGATCCACTTTGACCAGACAACAGGGCGGATCTATTCGGATGGGGGCGCTGTACTCGATTCGGCTACAGGCAACGTGCTCGCCACGCTCCAGGCCTCAGGGCTCATGGCGGTGGATCCACAATCCAATGCCGCCTATACCCTGGAACAGCCTCTTACCGGAAGCGCCGTCATTGACGCCTTTGATCTGACGCACTTCGTGAAGACCGGATCCATTACAATTCCGGGCGTAAATGGCACCGCGGGACGGCTGGTTCGCTGGGGTGAAAACGGCCTGGCCTTCAACACCAACGATGGGCACATATTCCTGGTTGGCGGCAACTTCATCAGCCCGATTTCCACCACGATCCCGCCGGCTACGCCTTTGCCCACGCCGCCGGCTCCGGTCGCGCCGGGTGCCACCACGCCGATCATCTCCTCCCTGAGCCCCGGCTCAGCTGCGGCTGGCGGAGCGGACATGGTCCTTACCGTCAACGGGACGAACTTCACAGCTTCCTCCGTAGTGCAGTTCAATGGAAACGCGCTAACCACCACTTTCAATTCTGCCAGCCAGCTTTCGGCAACCATACCTGCGGCAGCCATTGCCAGTGGCGGCGCAGCCCAGGTGGTCGTCGTGGATCCGAACGGGACATCGAATCCGTCATCGTTCTTTGTCGGGGTCGCGGCGGGGACCGGCACAGGTGGAACCAGCTTTGCCTTCACCACAATCGCCCAGTCGTCCAACAATTTGATCTTTGATCCTGTACACCAGGTCTTCTTCATCTCCGTGCCCAGCACGGCAAGCAGCCTGGGGAACACGGTCACCGCTCTTGATCTTTCCGGCAATGCGATTTCGTCGCAGTTTGCCGGAAGCGACCCGAGCGTTCTGGGTGTCTCTGGCGATGGGCAGTTCCTGTATGCGGGCATTAACGGGGCGGGCAGGGCGCAGCGTTTCTCCCTGCCTAGTTTCAATCCGGACATTAACTACTCTATGGGGAATCCAACTCAATTTGGTCCGGCTGCGGCTCTTGATCTCCAAGTCGAGCCAGGCGCGGCCCATACAGCCGCTTTCGCCACCGGCTCTGTAACATCTTCGTTCTTCACACAAGGAGTTGTCGTTTTTGACGACGCGGTCGCGCGCACCAATCGGGCTGGCACCTCGGCATCGTCAATTCAGTGGGGCGCGGGTAATACCACATTGCTTGGCGCTGACAACTTTGGTTCTGATCTTCTTGTCATGCCGGTCGATGCCAATGGAGTCACCGCTTTGCACGATTTCTTCCCCTTCACCTCCAGCACACGCATCCGCTTCAATCCCGCTACCGGCTTTGTCTACGGAAACGATGGGCGCGTGGTAGACCCGGCCACCGGTATCGTGCTGGGATCGTACGCTGTGGGAACTCCCTCGACGACCAATTTAATGGTCCCGGATTCCGGCCTGGGCAAAGCATTCTTCCTTACCCAGACGCAAAATATTGGCAGCACCACGGTTACACTCCAGTCGTTTGATCTGGTTAACTTCACCCTGTTGAACTCCATGACCATCCCCAATCTCAAGGGGACCGTCCAGGGCTTGGTTCGCTGGGGCCAGAATGGATTGGCGTTCAATACCAACCAGGGCCAGATCGTCCTGCTGGGCGGCAGCTTTGTAAATTAAAGGACCTTTCACGGACTGGTGGGCACACTTTTCGGCACACGTTCTCGACTCTGATCAAGTCGCTGGGCGCGGACGCGAAGGTTGTTCAGGAACTCCTGCGGCATGCGTCTTTCAAAACAACGATGGACGGCTACACGCAGGCATTGGAAGCACCCAAACGCCAGGCACAAGCAGCTTTGGCGGACCTGAACGGGTAAAGTTGGGCACGCATGATTTTGACTATTGTTGTGGAGTGCTGTGGGAATTACGGCCAGGATGCCGCTAAGTCATTGATTCTTTGGCGTCCCCGACGGGATTTGAACCCGTGTTACCGCCGTGAAAGTACGGCGCTGGCAGGCAACTGATTGAAACCAAATGGCACGGAGGGCAATCTGCTGCCATGATAAGTAATGATAAATAACGATGGGGATGTTCTTATTGGACCCTTAACGGACCCTCGCAATGTCACGGAAAAACCAGGGCGACCACACGAATGAGCAGCCCAACCGCCAAAGGTGGAAGCATCGTGTTTTGCGCCGACAAGTCATAAAACACTCGCCGTTTGCATATGTGATCAAGTCATAAGGAAAAAACTAATGTGAAGCTGTGCATCACAATGGAATAAGGTCAGCCTGGATTATCGGCACCGAATCAATCTCAAGTGTGCTGAACGGATTCAGCGACGCAATGCATTGAAACGTCAGCTTCGAGCTTCATGTGCAGATCGGTGCTAGGTGGCCTTGAGTGTCGCGAGGTCTGCGTCAGTTCCTGCAGCCACTCAAAGGCCGAGAGGTACAGCATGTCTTCCCGACACCGC
>DASXKZ010000315.1:0-23729 GCA_036496525.1 Candidatus Angelobacter sp. | reverse complement strand
GCGCGCGCCCACCTGAAGCATGTCCGCATGGTCACAGATGAGCTGGATATCGTTGGTGCTCATCACCTCGGTGACCACAGGCAGGCCAACTTCTTCACGGACTTCACGCAGCAGGCGCAGCGCCTCAATGCCCAGGCCTTGGAAATCATATGGCGAGGTACGTGGCTTGTACGCACCGCCACGAAGCAGCGTTGCTCCGGCAGCCTTGATGGCGCGCGCCGTAGAGAAAAGCTGCTCACGCGATTCCACCGAGCACGGCCCGGCAATCACTACGGCTTCTTCTCCGCCGATGGTGACGCCGCCAACATCAACCTGCGTGCGTCCGCTCTTGGTTTGCTTGCTCACCAGCTTGAACGGATGCGCGATGGGCACAACGTCTTCCACGCCGGGCGCAGCCTTCAGTGCTTCCAAGGCAATGCGGTTGCCGCCGGAGCCGACTGCGGCGACGATAGCGCGCTCCGATCCGCGCGTAACATGCGGCTGAAAACCGCATTCGATGACTCGTTCAATAACATGTTGAAGTTCCGCTTCCGACGAACCTGCTGCCATATTGATGACCATAAAAAGTGCTCCTAAGCTGCTAGCCGCTAGCTTCTAGCTGCTACATAAATCGAAAAAGGTAATTGGCAAAACAAAAGCAACTAGCAAATAGCAATTAGCAAAAAACAAAAATAAGGAGCATCGAGCTAGCCGCTGGCTCTTGGCCAAATGCTATTTGCTAGCTGCTGATTGTTCCTCCATGCGCTGTGTGCCTAAACGACGCGTCTCACGGATGATGCCGGAAAAAATGTCGGTAACGCTTTGGTGGTCGAGCGGGCCGGTGTTCTTTTCCACCACGCGGGCCAGCACCTGGCGCTCGCGATTGCCGTCGTACGCCGGCAGGCCAGAGGCAACCTTGATCGAGGCAATTTCACAGGCGATGGCGGCACGCTGGTTGAGCAGGCGAAGCAGCTCGGTATCGAGCACGTCAATCTGGCGGCGCCAGTCGTCGAGCGTCTTTTCGCCGATAACGGTTTGGTGGTCGGTTTTCTGGTACATGCCGGTAAAGCTCCCCTGAAAGCAAAAACCGCGACCCTTTGGGGATCGCGGCTTGCGGTGATTTATGATGACTAACTTCTTATTGCATTGTCAGCACAGATCCGCGTCGCCGCTACCCGTAAAGTGGTAGCGGTAAGTAAACGCGAATGTAAATCGGCTGGCGTACATGCTGAGCGGATAGTAGTCTAGATTTTCAGCTGTTGTCAAGAAAGTTAATGTAAAAACAGCCGTTAGCTTTGAGCCCTTTAGCAAGGCGGTGTCACTCAAGGACTAACGGCCAAAGGCCAAGAGCTAAAAGCCAAATATGAGCAAAATCGTTGATTCTAAAACCCCTGATTCTAAAGATGCGGCAGCCCAGCAGAAGACCGAGTGGAAGGCGTATGTGGAAGACTTCCGCCGTGCCGGCCATGAGACCGTGGATTGGATAGCCGAATACCTAAGCAACGTGGCAGACATGCCGGTGCTGGCGCAGACGAAACCGGGCGATTTGCTGGATGCGTTGCCGAAGTCGGGGCCGGAAAAAGGCGAGCCGTTTGACGCCATCCTGCGCGACTTTGACCGGCTGGTGATGCCTGCGGTCACGCAGTGGAACCATCCGCGTTTCTTTGCGTACTTTTCCTGCACCGGTTCCACGCCGGCGATACTGGGTGAAATGCTGGCCGCCGCGCTCAACACCAACGGGCTGCACTGGATGACGTCGCCGGCCATGGCGGAACTGGAACAGCGCGCGCTGGACTGGCTGCGGCAATGGATGGGCCTGGCCGACGACTGGTTTGGCATCGTCTATGACACGGCTTCCACCAGCAGCATGCACGCGATTGTCTGTGCGCGGGAGTTCGTTGCTCCAGAAGCGCGCTCGGCCGGAAGCAGCAACGATCTGACGCTTTACACCTCTGATCAATCGCATTCCTCCATTGAAAAAGGCGCTATCGCCGTTGGCATTGGCCAGCAGAACGTGCGCAAGGTCCCGTGTGACGCCGAATTCCGCATGCGCCCCGACGCTCTGGCGCGCATGGTGGAAGAAGACAAGCGCGCAGGCAAGCGGCCATTCTGCGTGGTTGCGACGGTGGGCACAACTTCCACCACCAGCATCGATCCTGTGTCGCCCATTGCTGCCATCGCGCAAAAATACGGCATGTGGCTGCATGTGGATGCCGCTTATGCAGGTGCAGCCGCCATCCTGCCCGAACAAAGGCACATTATGGACGGAGTGGAACAGGCGCACTCGCTGGTGGTGAATGCCCACAAGTGGCTGCTCACGCCCATTGGCGTAAGCGCCTTTTACACGCGCCGTCCGGACATTCTGCGCCGCGCGTTTTCTCTCAGCGCAGACTACCTTAAAACCAAGGACGACCCTCGGGCGCACAACCTGATGGATTACGGCATCCCGCTCGGCCATCGCTTCCGCGCCCTGAAGCTGTGGTACGTGATGCGCTACTTCGGGCGCGAAGGCTTTGAGACGGTCCTGCGGTCGCATATCCAGTGGGCAAAAGACTTTGCCGCGCTGGTGGACGCCGATCCCAGGTTTGAGCGCGTGGCTCCGGTCCCGCTGTCGGTCATCTGCTTTCGCTATAAAGGTTCCGACGAGGAGAACCGCGCCATCATGGAACGTGTCAACGCTTCCGGCCGGATGTTTATGGCCACCACGGTCCTGAACGGCAAGCTGACGCTGCGGCTGGCCATCGGAAACCTGGAAACCCAATGGAAAGACCTGCAGGAAGCCTGGGACCTGCTACAAAAGGCCGTGGAATGAACAGGCAGTGGTGATTTCCGACCTCACGCCTTGGCTGCACTCCGTGTCTCCGCGCCTCCGTGGTAGGTTTTGGTTTTCCCGATCACGTGCGATGTCGGCGATCAGACCCCTCCCCCCATCCGTTAACTAGGATTCCAAAGCACTTATCGCGCCTCATCCCAGATCGATCCCAGATCGGCGTAGGCTTCAGCCGTTTTGGTTTTCCGATCACCAGATCACCCGATGTCCCCATCCCCCGATTTTCATACCCTCCCCCTCCCCTACCCATCCCAGATTGGCGTAGAGTTGAGCGATACCCATTCCAGGTCATCCCAGATTGGCGCAGAGTTCAGCGATCAGGCCGCAATTGGCGTAGGGTTGGCTCTGTTTTGGGTTTTGGTCGGCTAGGGACTAATGGCTAGAAGCTAGTGGCTAATTTTTCAAAGACCAACCGCCGCAGGCACACGCACTCACGCCTAGGACGGCAATAACAGAATCTACCATTTGTTCGCCCATAAGTCAAGAGGAAAATAGTCGCCAGGCTGTGGGAAAACCGCGACGCAATGACCGTCGTTCCAGGATGAAATTCACGTAGCAAAGGGAATTTGCCCTGCTCGGCGTTTATGTGTCAATAGGGGACTTTTTGTGCGCGGGCTGATACGTTTTTCCCCGCAACGACACTATATTGTAGGTTCACAACCTGCAGCCTGCCGCGCAAGCCGAAATCTACGCTGCGCCCGAGGAGTTATGAGTTCCGTTACACTGGCCAGACCACCGAATCCACCAGGGAGAGCACCCAGGAGCGAAGTGTCGCCCAGGGACAACATTGGATTGTGGGCGATAGCAATAAGCGGAGTCCTGTTAATCTTTTGCTTCGGCTTTGGAAACGAATGGAGCTGGATGCAGGAATTCGTGAAGTGGTGTCTCCGAGTGCAACTCTCCCCCTCTGAATCCTGGGAGCTTGGCGCCATCACATGGTCCTTGGTGTTTGGTGCGTACTACTATTTCACGTTCCCCTTTTTGCCCGAGGACCGACTCAACCGCGTTCTGCTGGCCCTGCTGTCGCTTGGGACCGTGGCGCTCTGCGGAGCTGCTGCTTACTCTCTGCACGAGCACAGCGCTCTGCATTTTCGTTATGTCTCAGCCATTGGGTTCCTGTTTTGCATAACCGATTTCATGCTTTTTTGGTGGCACCAGGGTAACCGCCGCCGGATGTTTCTCGAGAGCCTGTGGGTTGCCGATGCGCCGATGATCGCTGGCTTAGCTACTCTGCTGGTCTTTCAGATTTATCACACGGGGCACGAGCCCGATAAGGAAATGCAAACGTTTCTAGCTGGCGCGATTTCATTTCAACTCATCGTTTCCAATGTCGTTTTCATACTTTGCCAGTTCGGAGTGCTGAGGAGAATCTGGTCGTGCGCTGACCCGGATGGCGGCCAGCCTGAGTCGGCGTAGGATGCAGCCGCCCGGTCTTGAACCCGGCTTCGTAAACTGGGCACGTCAGTCCACTTGAACCGTGTAAAAGCCTTTTTCCTTGAAACGAAAATGGGGATCGAGGATGCTGCTGAGGGAAATGCTTTCGCGGGCTTCGGGAGCTTCCGTGAAATCTCCGTCCCACACGCCATAGACTTCAATGGTTTTTTCGCCGCTCTCCCGCAGCAATTTCACCAACTCTTCAGCATTTGAATGCTCAGACGTGTCCCTTTCTGGAAGCATATCCAGTTCAAAACCGGGCGAGCGCCAGGTGTCAGTGAGCACGTGCGGAAAATCACAGCCACAGCCGGAAGTGGAGCCTACATGCTGCACGGCTTGTTTAGTGAAGTGTGTCTTTATTGCCTCTTCTTTGGCGCTCAGTGTTTTAACAGAGAGGGCGGGAGCTTCCTGCCGCCATGGCCGCAGCGGCAATGGCGATGCGGTTCCGACATAGAGCACAAAACACATACGTTCATTTTAAGCGCAAAGACTTTCCCGAAGGATTGCGAACCGCAGCGGGGAAAAGATTCGGGGGGCAGCCCGGAGCCTCGGGAGCGTGCCGTGCGGATCGGGGGGGTGTTGATGCTATATTTCGACAGGAGCGACTGAGAATGCCTGAGTTTGATGACAAGAGGCCGGACGGGCCGCTGACACCGGAAGCGGGAGCCCAGGCACGACTGCTGACGGCAGCGCAGCTTCAACGCATCGACGAGTGCCTGCTCTCGCACACGTCACACCAGTGGCGGAAGGTCGCGCGGGTCATTGGGCAGACGTTGCTCGAACTAGAGAGCAAATTTCCCAACCTTCCGGATGGAATCTGTTCCCTCCGCATCAAGCATCTGGCAGAATCCGGCGTAATTGAAGCTGCTGGCAATCTGAATCGCGTGCGGTTCAGCGAGATTTGGCTTCCGGGACCGAAATAAAACCACAGGCAGACAAAAGGGAGCCAACCCTTTTCGACGCTCAGCGCCGTTAGGCGCGTCACGAAGTTAGCCCACTACGTCCCCGAGTCCCGGCGAGCCGGGATGAAGGGGTAAGTGGTGGGTAACGAGATAAGAAAATCACATTCCTTGCGCCGCAGGCCCGTGCGCAGCGGTAGCGGAGCGCATTAAACGAAACCCAAACTAACTGGCACCGGCCGCTCTGCCGTAAGATTCTTCTGAGGCCTTCCCCCTGCTTGCTATTAGACGCGCCCGCAATTCGTCCGGTATCCTGGCGCAGACAAACTCAATTTCCCTCGGGACGCGGCCTGCTTCAAATTCCTTGTTGCACTGGTTACACATGTCCTGCTCTGTTAGCGCTATGATTCGGCGTTTCGCTTCCACCAGCGTGAGAAATAACATGTCTGCGCGAAGTTTTAGGATCTTTCCTACGGCGTATTTTCCACCTGAAGTTCTTGAGCCGCTAGTTGAAATAGTTGCCACAATAGAATGATCACCGCTGACAGCATCAAAATCAAAGACGCCACCTGAACGTAGACGCAGTCGTTCCCGGGAAAACTTTGTGCCGTACTGGGCTTCCATCCAATTGCGCCGGACCCAATCTTCTACCTCTAGTTGAGTTCGCATATCTGCCATGCGTTCCATACCTCCGCGATGGATGCGAACTGTATCAAAGCTCTCCACAGTGGGGCAATGGTCTTGTTTTGAACAAAATATGGCGATTGCGCTCCGCTACGCTGCGCGTGGGCCTGCGGCGCAAGGAATCATTTTTTGCCTCCAGGTGCCCAGGAAACCACTGTCAAGGCCGTGACAGTTCAGAGCAAAGTGACACTTTGGTGGATTTCACAAAAGTAATACCATTCCTTTTTTTTTTGCGCTACCATGTCGCTGCAAACCAAAATAGCTGAACCGAGGGCACAAACAGAATGAACATTTTTCAACCTAAGAGGCTCAAAGCTAAAGCTGTTTTGCGCTCATTAGTGTGGCTCGCTGCTCTCCCACTCATACTTTTCCAGGCTCTCGGCTGCGCCAGGTTTCAACATCGAAACGGCCCTCCGGGCGGCGTGGTTCTTTTAAAGCCTGATCGAGAAAAAGAAATTGATCAACAACAAGTTATTCATCAGTTAGAGGAATTGGCGAGCGAGCATAACGGAGCTCTCCAAGAAGTATTGCTGGTTTCGCGCTCATGGATCATTGATGGCACATCCCTCCGGCTTCTCTCTACGCCTCCGACCAGTCTCAGCCCAGATTCGTATAGCGATCTAGCGAGACAAGATCTCAGACTGCTTGACAGAGTTAGGGAAGAACAGTTTGTTGTATCCCACAATTCGGATTGCATTGCCGCTTACAGAAGAGTAGTACGGAGGAGAAGCCATGAAAGGATCTTCGACAATATTTACCCGCCCCCACATCCTTGCCTTGAGGCCGACATGCCAGGCACGAATTCAGGGCTTAGGTCCAATTTTGAACGTGAACAGGTTATCTTCCGAGATATTGCCCTAGCGATCGACGATGACTTAAGAGGGGTCCAACAAACATTGGAAGGAGAACTTCTTGTTAGATCTTTGGTTCGTGGCGCAATCCCTCCTCAAGGACGACGCGATTGGATGGAGACTCGCAAACGTATTTACAACATTGCGTCCTATTCAGAACAACTCCGGAATACCCTCGATGCAATCAAGAGACTTAATGAAGCAGTGGACTCTGATGATGCCCTAGAAGCTGATGAGATTTCTAAGTTAACCACTCGATTCAAAACGATTCGGGAAACATGGGCAGATATAGAGAAAGAAGCGAATCTTGCTAACTTCTTGGCGGATAAGAAATGACGAGAGCTCCTGCAGTATTCCTGCTGATATCTCTTATATTATTCCTGCCTGCACATTCTTCTGCACAGCGGACCAGAAATCTGGAAGGCTATATTAAACAGTGGGAAAGTAGCCAAGCAACAACTCAGACTTGTGATGAAATTGGAAAGCCGATTCTGACGGGGAAAGTTTTCTTAGATAATCTGGAAGCAAACATTGACCAGAAAACAGGAAATTTCTCGTTTGATCTGCCTGCAGCATGGAAGCCCGGGAGGGCTGTGCGAATTTCCATGCCAGGCCGAGCAGTGATTTACCCTAGCACAGGATTGAGCGGGCATTTTTTTTTACCGGATCAATCATTGCCACTTCCGGTCTGTGTTTATGACCCAATGCAACAAGATCAAACAGCAGTGGCGCAAAAGCAGTTCAGGAAGATTATCTTGGAAGAGTTTTTTACATATCCTTGGCCAGAGTCCGAATCTTGGGGTTGTACTCCTGAGAGCGCATTTCTCGATAAGGTTGCACGGCAATACAAACGTAACGCGAAAGAAGTTCTGGGTTTGCTGGATTCTTGGTTTGACGAAGAACTGCAGAGTTTACCTAAGCTACAGCAAGTTGACTCGCATGATTGTACTGCACGTCGAAAAATTTTATACTCAAAACTCCAGCTCACATTGGATTTTCTCTATGACCCTAATGTCGCAGAGGTTCCGCTCGACCCATCTCTGGCGGTCCTATTCTTCAACGTAGGCCGGTTATCTCAATTTAAAGACAGACTGGCGGATGCTGAACGCATGTTTCGCTTGGCAGTCAAGGCTGCCGGCCCAGCAAAAGAGCTCGTTACCAAGTTTCAAGGTTATTTAGATAAATTGGCAGCTAATAAAATGGCGCAATAGCGCTTCTTATGAAACGAATCCTATCTGGAATATCTCTCTTGGCACTCGCTGTTATCCTGACATTGTTTCTTACTTGGAAGCATGCCACGCCAATAGTTCAAGAGAGCGTAACCTCCGATACCTCTTGGAAAACAGAGTCATTTTACGTGGATAACATGCCAAAGCAAGATTTGGCAGTGGTCTTTGTGCACGGGATTTTCGGCGATTCACGCCAAACTTGGACGGCACCAAATGGATTTTATTGGCCGACTGAACTAAGCAAGGATAAAGCACTGCCCCCAATGGATGTGTTCGTATATTCCTTTCCGTCGCCGTATCTTGGTAGAACATACACTCTTGATGACTTGGTTAATGACTTTATTTTTTGTTTGGCAAGCAACCATATCTTTGAAAAACATAAAATGGTTGTCTTTGTCGGCCATAGTATGGGAGGTATTGTGGTTCGCTCAGCTCTGCTCCGGCTTGCATTGTCAGATCACCCAGAGTTCTTGAGTAAAGTTCCTTTTATTTTCCAGTATGCAACTCCGAGCGAAGGGGCGGAAGTTGCGCAGTTGGCTTCGTCTATCAAAGCCAGCAAAAACCCTCAACTTCTCAGTTTACTTCCCACGGGTCTCGAGCGCTCTACCGAATTAGACCGATTAAGAAGCGACTGGGGAACGTATCGTCAAAGAGGAAAGGGGGTTCCAATGGTCTTTTGTGCATTTGAAACGAAGGAGACATTCGGATTTCTTATCGTCTCTCCTAACAGTGCACGAAGTTCTTGCGATGGGGTACCGCAAGCTATTATTGCCGATCATATAGATATCGTTAAGCCCATGAAAAATACGGCTAAGCCATATGCACTTTTGTCAGAAAGGCTGCAAAGCTTACGTCCGCAGGCCGTTTTGGCGCAGCCTCTTCTTGCGATCATGGGCACAGTGGTTTCGACCTCAAAAGAGAAGCTAACCGTTGGGCTAAGCGGGCTATCAATTCGTGTACCGGTGAAGCCGGGCGGTAATTTTGCCATCAAGTTTCATGGAATTAGCGGGCACTCGTACACAGTTGTCCTTTGGAAAGAGAACCATCCGACAAACTGCGCAAGAGTCGTGACTGCTCCTGCGGGCAATATCACAATCGATGACGGAGCATGCGGAAACTAAGTTGTTATTTAATACCACATAAAAAGCCAATCATGAAATATGCAGCCATGCATTAAAGAGAGGCACCATCTCCCAGTTTCTTGCTTTCCTGTTTCACCCTCGCCTTTACCAATTTCTTAATCAGCGCGACCGGCATTGGTTTGTCGAGGGGAAGTGGAGGGTTCCTTTGGATGTCGAAAAGCCCTTCAGCTCGTCCTTGAACTGCTCGATGACGACTGCGGTGGGGAACAGGCTGCAATGATTTGAAAATGCGGCGTACCAGACCAGCACTTTCTTGTGCTTGAACGCAGGGATCTTGTAGCTGATGATCTCCGTGGCTTCCGGCGGCACAACGGAACGTATAGCCGCACGAATCTGGTTCATCGCGTTGCTGGCGGGCTCCGGGAGGTCGGCAAAGTAGGCGTTGACGGTGAGCGGAGCCGCTAAAGCGGGATTCGGGATTGCAGAAAAACTAATCCAACTCCCTCAGCCCCTCTTTATTCGCGTACACAGCCAGGCTTCCTCCTATGGCGAGCGAGCACATTCCGGCGATGACGTGTGGCGCGTAAAAGAGATGAGATAAAGAGCCGGCGATGAGGCAGCCGAGGGGAGGCAGTCCGAGAAACGCCGTGGAATAGATGCTCATCACGCGGCCGCGCATGTGGTCTTCCGCAAGGTGCTGCAACAGGGAGTTGATGGTGGCCACGGAGATGATCATGCAATAGCCGGCGACGGCGAGCAGCAGTCCGGAAAGATAGAAGTTGCGCGAGAAGGTGAAAGCGATGATGGCGGCATAGAATCCGGCCAAAGCGCGGACCACGAACAACCCGCGCCGCCCAATATGCATGAGAGAAGCAATGGTGATAGCGCCGAGAAATGCGCCCGCGCCGGAGCAGGCCATGAGGATGCCGAGGCCGGGCTCGTCGGTGCCCAGCACGTCGCGGGCGAAGTATGGAACAAAGGTGAGATAAGGAATAGCGAGCAGGCTGCCGATGGCCACCAGCAGAATCAGAGACGACATGGATGAATGACTGAAGGCGTAAATGAATCCCTGCTTCAGCTTTATTTTGATGTCGCCTACACGCGGCGCCCTCAGATGGCGTTCGCGCGGGGATTTCAGATGGTCCGCCTGCGGCGGAACAAGACGGTCTGCCTGCGGCAGAGGGGGCTCGATGTATCGGATGCGGACGAGTGCGACGAGCACGGCGAGGAAGCTGAGTCCATTGAGGAAGAAATTTCCGGCCACGCCGACGAGCGCCATAGCAAAACCGCCAAGCATTGGACCGAGCACGCGCGACATATTGAACTGCGCCGAGTTGAGCGCGATGGCGTTGGTGAGATCTTCTCGCGGAACAAGCTGCGGCACCAGCGCCTGATACGTGGGCGTATTGAGCGACATGGCGATGCCGGTGCCGAGCGCAAGAAAAACAATCTCTGTGACATTGATCAGCGGACGTCCGTTGATTTTGATGTAAGCCAGAGCGGCCATGATAAAAGCAAAAATCATCATGGCGGATTGCGTCACCATGAGCAGCTTGCGCTTATTCACGTGGTCAGCAATTACGCCGCCGATGAGCGCAAACAGCAGAATAGGAAACGATGCGGCAAAGCCGACCACGCCGAGCCAGAACGCGGAGTTGGTAAGTTGCAGCACCAGCCAGCCCTGGGCGATGTTCTGCATCCAGGTGCCGATGTTGGAGAGAAAGTTGCCGGTCCAGAAGAGGCGGAAGTCGCGATGGCGCAGGGCGCGGGCCAGGCGCGGAATCTCAATGACGGTGGTTTCTGCCGCGTCAGTTACCGCGCCGTCTGTTATTGCGCCGTCAGTTACGGCCCCCAGGGCCAGGCCATCCACGGCATCGGCCCGCGGAATGGCGGGCGATTCGGTGGCGAGTTCGCTGGCCGTTATTTCATCGACGGCTAATTCGCTGACCGGGACTTCACTGATCGTGGCCACGGCGGTTGAATTAGCGACAGCAGGCGAATGAGCGAAGCCATGCTGCTCCGCGCTGCCGCCATTTATCTCCGCATTCGTACTCAATTTCTACGACCCTGAATTACGATTCGAATAAATACCACTCCATAGTGTAAGCTTTTTCGTTTGCACCAAAGGCAGTACGTTAGTTCACAAACCGTTAGTTCATAAACAATGGGCGGAACATTCCAGGAGCCACAGAATTGAAACGCGCCAAACTCATCATCGTAGTTGTATCGGTCCTTGTACTTTCAAGTTTTGCTGTACAGAACAATGCGCGCCAGAGCGCGCCTGCCGCTTCCGCGCAAGGCGGGGCCCCGCAAGCTAGCCCAACGCCGGGCCCGGCAACTCAGGGAGCGGCTTCACAAGTTAGCACGCAGGGCGTTCCTGCCACGGGCATTCCCTCACAAGTTAACCCCACGCAGGGTGCGGCGTCTCAAGGCGCGGCTTCCCAAGTTGCCCCCACGCAGATTTTTGGCTTCAGGGATTTTGCCAAACAGTACCAGGTGGACCAGGAATTTCTGAAGAGTCCCAGCCCGGCGCGCGCGGAGCAGCATTTGAAGATCCTGACGGCGCTGCCGCACATCGCCGGCTCAGTGGAAGACAAAGCCACAGCTGACCACGTGGCCAAGCACTTTGACATCGCCGGACTTGAGACGGAAGAGGTCAAGTATTCGGTGTGGATGAATCGTCCGTCAGAAATCAGCGTGACGGTGACAGCGCCGGCCAATGTGAAGATGAATGGCCCGAGGCCGGAACATGTTGAGGGCGATCCGCTGGCTGATAATCCGCGCGTGGTGATGCCGTTTAATGGATCGTCGCCTTCTGGCGACGTTGAAGCGGAAGTCGTGTACGCGAATTATGGCAGGCCGGAAGATTTTAAAAAGCTTGAAGACCTCAAGGTCGACGTGAAGGGCAAGATCGTGATTGTCCGGTATGGAGATAATTTTCGCGGCGTAAAAAGTTTTGTGGCGGAAGAGCACGGCGCGGCGGGAGTGATCATCTATTCTGACCCCATTGATGACGGCTACTTCAAGGGCGACGCGTATCCGAAAGGGCCGTGGCGTCCGGAGAGCGGCGTGCAGCGCGGATCGATTCAGTACATGTTCAAGTATCCGGGCGATCCCACGACGCCGGGATTTGCTTCTACCATCGATCTGCCGGAGTCGAAGCGCGTGCCGCCGGAGAAGGCAGTGGATATGCCGAAAATTCCCACGACGCCGCTATCGTATGGAGACGCGCAGCCCATCCTGCAAAACCTGGCTGGGCCGGAAACGCCGCGCGACTGGCAAGGCGCTCTGCCGTTTACTTATCACGTTGGTCCCGGACCGGTGAAAGTAAAGATGCACCTCAAACAGAATTACCGGTATTGGACCATCTGGAATGTGATCGGAAAAATTAAGGGAACTAAATATCCAGACGAATGGGTGGTGCTGGGGAACCATCGCGATGCGTGGGTGTACGGGGCGGTTGACCCGAACAGCGGCACGGCAGCAATGCTGGAAACCGTCCATGGCTTTGCTGAAATGCTGCGGCGCGGCTGGAAGCCTGACCGCACAATCGTATTTGCATCGTGGGATGCAGAGGAAGAAGGATTGATTGGCAGCACTGAATGGGGTGAGGAGCACGAAAAGGATCTGGCCCACGCCGTCGCGTATTTCAATCTTGATGTCGCGGTGTCCGGCTCAAATTTTGGCGCGTCCGCGGTGCCCAGTCTCAAGGGCTTTATGCGCGACGTCACCAAAGTTGTTCCCAGTCCCAAAGGCGGCATGCTCTATAACGTGTGGAAAGATGAAAAGCTGGGACAGCCGCAGCGCCGCCCGGATAGCGGCCAGGGTCGCATACCCAACGCACGTGTTGAAAACGATGTGCCCGTTGGCGATCTTGGCAGCGGTTCCGACTACAGCGTTTTCATTCAACACCTTGGCATTCCTTCCACTGACATGACCTCCAGTGGCCAGTATGGCGTGTATCACTCAGCGTTTGACAATTTTAACTGGTTCAAGAAATTTGCCGATCCCACCTTTGTCTATGAGCAGGAGATGGCGCGCGTCTTCGGTATTGAAGCGCTGCACATGTCGCAGGCTGACGTGCTGCCCTATGACTATGAGCTTTACGGCAAGGAAATCGGCGCGTATATCGATAACTCACGCGACAAAGCCACACGCATGCTTGGCGCCAGCGCGCCTGATTTCAGCAAGGCGTCTGAGGCGGCAAAGCGCTTCATGAATGCCGGAGCAAAAATTCTGGCCATCCAGAAAAATCCGCCGCAGGATGCAGCCAAGCTGAATCAGGCTTTGATCTCAGCAGAACGCGCGCTGCTTTCACCGCAGGGCCTGCCCAATCGTCCCTGGTTCAGGCACCTGATCTATGCGCCGGGACAATACACCGGTTACGCCGCCGTGGTGATTCCCGGAGTGAATGAGTCGATCGATGCGAAAGACGCACAGCTCACCACAGCGCAATTGCAAGCGCTCACTGAAGCGCTAAACCGCGCCGCCGGAGTGCTGGAAGGATATATGTGATTGTCTTCAATTTGACTTTGCGTGGCGAAGACATCTGAGAACGTGCTACTGGTCTGTACAAAAAGCAATCACCACGGAACAACACGGATAGAGGCGGATTTACAAATCAAAATGGTCCTATTGAATTCTTGTGATCCGTGTAACAGTGTGATCGTGTTATCAGCGGTAAGGCTTTGGGATTTTGTACAAAGAGAGCGTGCTACTTTGAGATGTGCGGCAGCCAATCCCACTTGCCGGCGCTTCCTTGAGTCAGCGTGACACTCTGTGTCTTTCCATCGTCCATGCGCGCGATAGCTTGCAGCCGGCCCTGGTCGTCCCAGTGCATGCCCTCAAAGCTTGCAAGCACATCTTTTCCACCTGCTGAAAGAAAGCCGTTGTAGCCCTTCCACAGCAATGTTCCGTTGCGCCGGTAAAGCTTGATTGTTCCCCCATCCTGGCCGTCCGGCTGTTCGTAAGCCAGGTAGTATTGTGCGTTCTTTGAGAACAACATTTTTTGCCCGCCCGGCAAGATCGCCCCGGTGGCATCATCCACCAGCGCTCCCGTAAAGAGCCCCTCATCTTCTTTAAGGAGCATGTGCAACTTCAAATCAGCGTTATAGCCGCAATAAATCCAGCGAAGACCGTCAAGAGGTTCATCGTAAGGTGGCTTGTCTTTCAGGATGCGCTTTCCCCGGGCCCAGCCAACTTCAATAGCATGAGCACCTAGCCGTTTTGCGCCGTGCGGCGCTCGCTTAAGTCTTGCCTCTTCCTCAGCGCTCCTGGGTTGCACAAAGTCGTCGTCCGTGGCTCCTGCGCGGGTGGATGGCACGGAGCATTGTAGAATCTGTTGGCAGTTGGCCAGCTTGGCTACCCCGGTACTCAAGGACAGGAGAAGCAATATATAAGGAGCCTTCGTCATGGCCCGTCAAGTATTCGTCAACACGCACGCTTGAGTCCACGTTATTTTTTGGCAGGGTGGCTTTGTACAAAAAGCAAACTCATCACGGATGACGCGGATGACACGATTTCAAATTCAAAATAGTTCTATTGAATTTTTTTGATCTGTGTAAATCAGTGCTATCAGTGTCATCTGTGGTAAGGTTTGGGTTTTTTGTGCAAAGCAGATCAGGACTAAGAAGCCAGCGCCTTCTCCAGCTCAGCAGGCTCTGAAATCGGCGGCTTGCAGCTGAACCCGCTACAGATCACGGCAACAATGTGGCCTTTTTTGATCGCCGGCAAGTTGGGGATAGTTTCAGCCAGCGCCGGGGGAAGCATCTGCGGCACTGCCGCACCTTCCTGCAGATGAAGAACGGACTGGTTGAAAGAAAGCTTCTTGAATGCTGCACTTTCAAGCTGTTCTGCTCTCGCTCCGCTGCCGACGATCACGATCTGCGTGTGCGGACGCAGATACATATCCAGCGCAATCCCGTAGGTTGAAGCAAACAGCCCATAGTGCGCGGCAATACCGGCAAAGGCCTTCAACGTTCCTTCTGCCAGGTCGCGGTAGCGCGCGTCGTTGGTGTAAGCGTGCAATCGGAAAAGAGCAATTGCGGCCATGGGATTGCCTGCCGGCGTTGGTGAATCCTGCAAAGGCTTGCGTCTTGCCGCCAGCGCGCCCAACACCAGTCCATCGCCAACATCAGGTCCGCTGGCCATGTCAAAGAAGCCGCCTTCACGCGGATCATGGAAGCGCGCGACCATGGCTGCCACAATCTTCTCGGCAAAATGGAAATAACTCAGGTCGGCGCTGGCTTCATAAGCATCCAGGCATGCATTGGCCGTGAACGCATAATCTTCCAGCACTCCAGGAACGCGACGTTTCGTGGCCTGCGGATCTGAGTAAGCCAGTACGCGCTGCAAGCCCAGCTTTGCGTCCCAGCCTTGTGAAAGAATGCGGTCGAGCGAGCGCAGGGCAAACCGCCGTGCATCGTCCAGCTTCAGCACGCGCGCCGCCTTCAGGTAAGCAGAGATACAAAGCGCGTTCCAGCCAACGTAAACGGTCTTATCCACGAACGGCGTAGTGCGCTGCAACCGCGTGGCGTGCATCTTCTTTTTAGCCGAATCCAAGAGCGCCTCAGTTTCCTGAGGCGTCCTCTTCACGCGCTCTGCGACTTCTGGGATGCTGGCACGCATATAAAGGACGTTCTTGGCGGGATTGTGATGCATCTCGCCCACTTCGCCAATGTCATAGTGCAACATCGCTACTTGCAGTTCGTCGGTGCCCAGCGTGGCTTCGGCTTCGTCCAGCGTCCACGTGAAATAGTCGCCATCGTCGTCCAGAGAAATGTCGGCGTCCTGTGAAGCATAAAAGCCGCCATGCTCGCGGTCAGAAAGAACCTCATCCATCCAGCGGACAATATCCTTTGCCACAAAAGCAAAAAATTCATTGCCGGTAAGCTGATAGCCATGAACATAATTCTTGAGCAGCTCGGAATTGTCATAGGACATTTTTTCAAAGTGCGGAACAATCCAGTGCTCGTCCACGGAGTAGCGATGGAATCCGCCCGCCAGTTGGTCATAAACGCCGCCGCGCGCCATCTTGTCGAGCGACGTGGTAACAACATTCAGCAGTTGCTCATTGCGGGTTTCCGCGCATCGCTGCATCAGCAGGTCCATGCCGCTGGGATGAGGAAATTTCGGCGACGAACCAAAGCCGCCATGCTCGGGATCAAACAGCTTCACGGCGGATTCCACCATGCTGTCAATCAACTCAGCTTTGAGCGCTCCAGACTTGCCGGCAAAGCCTTCTGCCTGGCTGATGGCGCTCATCACACTCTCTGCTGACTCCAGCACGTCGCTGTTTTTTTCACGATATGCCTGTGCCAGCGTGAGCAGCACCCGGCTAAAACTCGGGCGGCCCTGGTAATCCTGCGGCGGAAAATATGTTCCCGCATAAAACGGTTTGCCTTCAGGCGTAAGAAACGCCGTAAGCGGCCAGCCGCCCTGCCCGCTGATGGCCTGCACCGCCGTCTGGTATCGGCTGTCCACGTCAGGCCGTTCGTCGCGATCAACCTTGATGGCGATGAAATGCTCATTCACGATTGCCGCAATCTCTGGGCTCTCATATGATTCGCGGTCCATTACATGGCACCAGTGGCACCACACCGCGCCGATATCGAGCAGAATGGGTTTGTTCTCACGCTTCGCGGTCTCAAACGCTTCCGGCCCCCACTCATGCCAGTGGATGGGCTGGTGCATGGCGGAACGCAGATAAGAAGATGAAGCTTGGGCAAGCGAGTTGAGGGCGACTTCAGGCATTCATTTAGTTTAACGGTTTTGTTCGATTGCGGTACTCCTTCCGCTTTCGACGGAAAGTCTCGTTGTCTCGAAAGCTCGCTCGGACAAATTGATATGATGAAGGGCCACTCGGGAAAACACATTTTCGGCCGGAGCCAGCACTATGCAGAGAACCTCCTTCTTCCTTTTCCTCGCTTTTGTTATCGCTGCCCCGGGCTTTGCTTCAGGTCCGGGTGATCGCCAGTCAACCGATCCCAAATCGATCACTTCGCCCGTCAGCGCCGGTGCCAAGCCCGTGCCGATTGATGATCTCTTCTACTCACGTCGCATCACCGACCAGTCCTGGTCTCCCGATGGCAAGGAGGTCGTCATCACCACCAACTTCACTGGCCGATTCAATCTCTGGAAGGTAAGCGCCGCCGGTGGCTGGCCCACTCAGCTTTTGCAATCGGACGATCGCCAGTTCAACCCGTTCTGGTCACGCGACGGCAAGTGGATCGTCTTTCAGCAGGACGCTGGCGGCCATGAGCGCTACGATCTCTATGCTGTCCCCAGCAGCGGCGGACAATCCATCAACCTCACCAACACGCCGCATATCTCTGAAGACAATCCGCGCTTCTCTTATGACGGCAAGATGCTTGCCTACACCGTCAAGCCTGAAGACTCGCCCACCATCAACATCGCCGTCATGGATTGGGCCACACGCAAGCAGCGCATCATCACTGACGAGAAGAGTCCCGACCACTACTGGCAGATCATCGACTTCACCCGCGACGGCAAGACCATTTTTGCCATCCGAGGTAACGCTCCTTTCACTGATTCGAGCGTCTGGCGCATCGATCTCGCCAGTGCCCGCGCAGAGGAACTCACTCCGCATCAGGGTGACGTCCTCATCGCCGGCACCTCTATCAGCCCTGACGGCAATCTGCTGCTGCTCACTTCGGGCGAAAAAGACGGTTATAACAACGTTGCCTTTCTCAACCTCAAAACGAAAAAGAAAACCTGGATCACTGACACGCAATGGGACGCCGGCTCCGGCGAGTTCTCCCCTGACGGGCGCCAGTTCACTTACGCCATCAACCACGATGGCCAGACCGACATGTACCTGCAAACGGTTGGTCAAACCACGGCGCAAAAGCTCGACTTCCCGCCCGGCCAGACCTTCGCTTCAGCCCTGCCCACTGCGTTTTCACCTGACGGCACGCGCCTGATGGTCAGCCATGAGGACAGCCAGCGCGTCGGCGACCTCTGGATATACGATCTCAAAACGCGCAACGCGCGCCAGCTCACGCAATCCGCGATTGCCAGCCTCTCACCCAGTTCGGTTCCATCCGCGCAGATTGTGCACTACAAAAGCTTTGACGGCCAGATCATCAGCGCCTACCTCTGGATGCCCTTTAATCTCAAGCGCGACGGCAGCAACCCCGCCATTGTGCTTCCTCATGGCGGTCCCACCGGGCAGATCCGCAATGCATTTGACGCGCGCGCGGCCGCGCTGGCCTCGCGCGGCTACATCTGCATCGGCCCCAACGTTCGCGGGTCCACTGGCTACGGCCTGGCCTTTCAAAAAGCCAATATCAAGGACCTTGGCGGCGGCGATCTTCAGGACGAGGTTTATGCCACTAAATTCCTGCTTGAGACCGGCTTCGTTGATCCCAAAAAGATCGGCATCGCCGGCGGCTCTTACGGCGGATATATGACACTCATGGCCATTGGCAAAGTTCCGGAAATCTGGGCGGCGGCCGTCGACCAGTATGGCGTGATCAACTGGAAAACCATGGCCACCAATGCGGACCCATTCCTGCAGCAGTACGTCAAAGGCCTCCTTGGCGATCCCGAAAAAGACCGCGAAATTTACGAGAACACCTCACCGCTGAAATACATCCGCAATGAAAAAGCTCCGCTGCTGGTCCTGCAGGGTGAAAATGACATTCGCGTTCCCAAAGAAGAGTCTGAGCAGGTGGTCAGCATTTTGAAACAGGAGGGCCACACCGTCGACGCGCACTATTATCCCCAGGAAGGTCACGGCTTCTCCAAGCGAGAAAACCAGATCGATGCTCTCAAGCGGATGGTCGACTGGTTTGAGAAGTACATGCCCGCAACGTCGTTCTGAGGCGGCCAATAACACTAGCAGGACCAGTCACGCACTCTTGTGAGCATTTAGCCATGCACATCGCCATCATTACGCACCTGACGGCGCTTGACCAAAAAAAGCCCCGGCATTCCGCCGGGGCAACTCGTCTTGAATCGAGCGCAAATATCAACTGCGCTAGGCTTGTGAAGGAGTTGGCTCCTGCGCTGGTGTGGACCGGCGACTGAACAAAAAGACTGAGCCGAGCACAACAAACGTAACTGCAATGATGGCTGTGTTGCCAAGCATGGAAATATCCATTGCATTCGTCATGTCTGGCGTCTCTGCCATCGGCTTAAAGCTCACGGCAGCCATTCCGGTGTAATGCATGGCTGGGACGGCAAAGCCCATAATCACGGCGCACACACCCTTCAGCACCTTATCATGTCCTTCCTCACGGAATAAGAATGTCAGCCCTAGCGCCGCTAACGCAACGATCAGCGCTACCGCTACTGACAGGATAACGAGTGTCTGGTCCCACTGGTGCATCGCAGGCATCCGCATGGCCGCCATGCCGGTATAGTGCATCACGGAAATGCCGGCGGCAATCAGCACGCTCCCCACAATCACGTGCAATACGCTGATGTGCTGGCGGCTCACCACGTAGAGCGCCACCAAAGAGGCAGCGATCGCGGCCACCAGTGACAAAAAGACGGTCGGAATGTGGTAATACACCTGGACCGGTAGGTGATAAGCAAGCATTCCGGTGTAGTGCATTGACCAGATGCCGGTGCCCATCGCAATGGCGCCGCCTATGAGCCATGCGACGCGCGCATTGTTTCGCGCCTGGTTGACGCGCCCTGCCAGGTCCAGAGCGACATAGGAAGCGCAAATAGCAATTACAACTGAGAGCGCAACGAGACGAAAATCGTACGTTGCTACTAACGTAGACGAATTCACAGAAACTTCTCCTTGGCTTGCTTGAATTACGGCTTGCTTGAATACGGGCTGGTTTGAATTTCAAAACCTGGGCACAATTTGGGAACAAATTAGCTCTCCCGGCAACATTTAACAAGTTACGTATGTTACGCCGGGCTCAGTGTACTTAAGTGTTCCAAAACGGGAATTTGCAAATAAAGTAAGGTAAAGCCTCTACAAGAATCGCCTAGTTTAAGGGGGCGCATTTGCCTCCCCAGCGGATTCTCGTTTCGGGTACTTCCATCCGGACGAATCGCGCGCAACGTCAGCGAAGCGCGCTGAAATAAAAGAATAAACTGCTAATTTGAGAAAGAGGTTTTGGACGACCGTGCGTATTGCCATCCTTGCAGACATTCACGGCAACCTCACGGCACTAGATGCCGTGCTGGCTGACCTGCGCCGGCAAAAGCCGGACGTAATCTATCATGGCGGCGACCTGCCGTACGGAGGATCGAATCCCGCCGAAGTGATCGACTGCATCGTTCACGAGGGGTGGCAGGGCGTGCTGGGCAATACCGATGAAATGCTATGGGACACATCGGCGCGGCCTGTGCTGGAAGCTTCCGCGCCGCAGCTAAAGCCGTTATTTAAGGTGTTGTTTGATTTGTGCGGCCCGGCGACGAACAAGATGATTGGCCCATCACGGCTGGCGTGGCTGCGCGCATTGCCCACCGAGCTTCGATTTGAAAATCCCGGAGATGAAAATCTGGCGCTGATGCACGCCAGTCCCGGCAATCTGTGGCGCGCTCCCATGGATACGGCAGACGATGCCGAGTTGGAGAAGGCTTACAAGCATCTAAACGCGGCAATCATTGTCTACTGCCACATTCACCGGCCATTCGTTCGCAGGATCGGAAACATGACGGTCTGCAATACCGGCAGCGTAGGCTCGCCCTATGACGGCGACTCTCGGGCTTCTTATCTGTTGATCGACGATGGAAAGCCGACAACCCGCCGCGTGGCATATGACGTGGAAAAAGAAGTTGGCCGCCTGCTGGCCTCGGACTATCCGTATAAAGAGTGGATTGCAGAGATGCGTCGCAAAGGCAGTTACGTGCCGCCGCCGGACAATGGGTAAAGTCCGTTTGCGGCCGCTCGCTCAATCAAACCACTCAATCTCCCGGACGTCATGCGCGGGAATCTGCGCCAGCACGTTACGGTAAGCCACGTCGATTTCAGCCATCGGCGTGGTGCATTCTTTGCCAATGCGCACGTCGGATTCGTAGCGATATCCGGTTTCCGTGCGCTTAGGGAAATCCACGATGCGGATACGCACGCCCGGAAACGGGCGGGCAGCAAGGTAGTCGCCATACCAATGGCTGTCGCCGATGCGCCACTGCCAGCCCGCCTGATTCAGGCGCGCACACAGCGCGTCAGTGGAAGAGTAATCGCAGATGAACGAATAAGCTCCGGTCATGAGTGTAAGAACCAGCGCCGGAATCCCCGAAATAGACGCGCTGGCGCGTTTACGCCGACATTATCTCACTGCCCATGAATGCTCGCATTTGCCACAGGTTTTACCGATGACATTGATTCCGCAAACTTGACCAGCTTTTCTGCAGGCGTCCATGAACTCACCCGGACCCAGCCGGTGGCTGTGTTGCCGATCATCAAAGCTGATTGATGCCGCTGCCGCAGCTCAACAAATAATCCCAGCGACTTCAATAGAGTGTCCACTTCAGCGCGATTGCCGCTTAGCAGCGTCCATCCGGGGCCGGTGTGGAACTTGTCTGCCCAGTCCTTCATCCGTGCAGGTGTATCGTTCTCCGCATCCACGCTCACGGAAACAATCACCACATCTTTTCCCAGTCGTGGGCCCAGCAGCCTGGCCACTTGTGAAAGCTTCTCCTGCGTGATGGGGCACATGGAGCTGCACGCCGTAAAGAAGCCGGTGACAATCGCGATGCGTCCTTCCACCACCTGGCTATTGAAGCGCACATGCTGGCCATCCTGGCTTACCACTTCAATGTCCGGCACGGACAAGGCGACGGGAGCAGGCTTGTCCTGTCCTTGCACCGAACAACCGAATATGCAGACGATGAGAGTGACGAATGCGCGAATTTTCATGGATGGGCCCTCTATGTTTGATTGATAAAGCTTGATGAAAGAAAAAGCTTGTGTGGTGCCCGTACGCCACACAAGCAAAGCGGCCGACGCCGCACTGCACAAGCCGGCCGCTTACCTCGCCCGATTATCCGATCACGTCCATGGGGCGCATCATCTCGTTGTCCTCATGTTCAAGGATGTGACAATGCCACACGAACTTGTAGTGCTTGCCAGGAATCACTTGCGTCCCGCTTGGCAGATCAAACTTCATCGCCAACTTGGTTACCGTTCCGGGATAGGCTTTTACCGTATCTTTTGCCGCATTCACTTCTTCTGGAGCAGGAGCCTGCGGCGGACCGGTAAAGACAAGCTGTCCGGTGTTGTCGAACGTATCCTGGTCAAACGGTCTCCGGCTCAGCACCTGGAACTGCACCAGGTGGATGTGCTTGGGGTGTCCGTCGCCCGTATCGTTGATCAGGTTCCAGATTTCCGTGGAACCTGCTTTTGGATCTTCGGTGACTGGGTCGTCCCAGTTTTTGTTGTCCAGCAGGCCGATGATGGGGAAGCCGTCAGAATCGCGATCGAGTTCCGTCAGCACCAGATCACGGCTGCGGGTGTGGGCATTGGTGGCCACGTTCATCGGCGCGGGATTCAGCACTTGAGGAATCGTGCTGGTATCGCGCGATGACAGCGGCTTGGAGACGCGGAACATCATGATCTGCGTGGGCACAACTTCTCCGCCGCCCGGGAACGGTGCAGGACCGTTGTTGGTGAGCACAAAGAACTTGCCGCCTTTGCCGGTGAAGTCCACAATCACGTCAAAACGCTCTGCCGGCGCCTGCAGCAGCGTGGTCAGGGCCACGGGAGCAGGCAACAAGCCACCATCAGTGCCAATCACGTTAAACTGCGGACCTGCCATGCCATGCGGTGTGCCGTTGGCATCTGTCATGACCAGGTTCATGTTCAGGAAGCGAGCATTGCAGCCATTGAGCATGCGCAGGCGATAACGCCGTGGCTCAACATCAAGCACCGGCCACGCCTTGCCGTTCACGCACATAGTGTCGCCAAAGAACTCAGGAATCCAGAACTGGTGCGTTCCACCGTCGGCCACTGGATACAACAGCGTGCCGTCAGGATTGAACAACCGGTCCTGGATCAGCATGGGAATTTCAAACTGGCCTTTGGGGAGATTGAGTGAATCTTCCACGGCGTCGCGGATCAGGTAAATTCCCGCCAGTCCCTGGATCATGTTGAGCCGGGTGATACCCAGCGTGTGGTCGTGGTACCAGAGCATGGTGGATTGCTGGTCATTGGGATAGACGAACGGGTTCGGGTTGTACAGCACCGGGCCTGTCACGCCATCAGGAGAAATCCATGCCTCTGGATAACCATCACTCTCAGGCAGGATCTTGGCGCCGTGCAAGTGGACCACATTGCGTACCTGCGGTTTGTCTCCTTCCGATCCATGGATGGTGAAGTCCACGGGCAGCGGATGCGTCGTGGGCAAAGCGTCATTGTGGTATTTGATCTTTACTGGAACGCCGCTGCGCACCTCCATCGTGGGGCCCGGCCAAATGCCGTTAAAGCCCCAGATTGGTGTGGGCGGAAGATCGCGATGGACCTTCTGCAATGCAGGCTGCATGCGGATGTGGGTCACTCCATTCGGATCAGGATGGATCACAGGGGGAATTGGCAAATGGTCAACAAACGGCTTAAGCAACCCGGCTGAGGTTGCTGTGCTGAGCTGGTTAAGAGGATGTTGCACGTGTCCATGGAACGTGACACCGCCTTGCGTGTGGACCCGGGTATTGACTGTCTGGCCTGAAGCGAATTTGGGGATAACAAGTCCCGCACCCGCCATCGCGCCGAACTTCAAAAGATCGCGTCGACTTTTTTTCATTAGATGAGGCTCCTT
>DASXKZ010000314.1:0-20319 GCA_036496525.1 Candidatus Angelobacter sp. | reverse complement strand
GGGACTGTTAGCGTGGAGGATCTTGATGCAGTTCAGCGGCGTCGAACATTTCCCACACGGGCCACGCAGCGCATGCAGTTAATAGTGCAGAACAACGTGATCAGGCGCGTCCTGGGCGCGACGAAACCGTTATCGCTTCCCTGGTTTTTGAAATTGCTACGCCGATTCCCGTACCTGCGACGATTTCCTGCACGCGTGGTGGCGGTTGGATTTCGTCCGGAACATATAAGGACGGCTGCGCAGAAAAGAGTGGTTGATTGAGATCCATCGATACCAAACCGAAGCACCTGATGATCTCGCGACGCAAAGCTTGCGCTTTCCCTCCGTGTTCCTCAGTGTCCTCTGTGGTTAGGCTCTTCCCGTCGTCAGCACCACTTTTCCTGTCGATTTCCTTTGCCGCAGCAACTCCATCGCGGTCGCAACGTGATTGAGGTCAAAATGTTGCGAGACGTGCGGCTTGAGCTTGCCTTCTTCATACCAGCGCAGCAGCTTGGCGTAGGAGTCGCGCAGCAATTGAGGCGTGCGCGCCTGATAGGAGCCCCAATAAAAACCGATCACATCAATGTTCTTCACCAGCAGAATATTTGCCGGCGCCTGGGGAATGCGTCCGGAAGCGAAGCCGATAATGATGACGCGTCCGCCCCACGCAACGCAGCGCAGACCTGCGTCGAAAGCATCGCCGCCAACCGGATCATAAATAACGTCAGCATTGTGGCCGCCCGTGATGGTTTTCACTCGCTCACGGATGTCCTCACGCGAATAATCAATCAGGTGGTCCGCGCCGTGCTCTTTTGCGATTGCCAGTTTTTCCGGGCCGTTGGCGCACGCAATTACCTGCGCGCCCATGGCTTTGCCAATCTCAACCGCAGTGAGTCCGACACCTCCCGCAGCGCCAAAAACCAGCAGCCATTCGCCAGGCTGCAAATGCGCGCGCCAGTCAAACGCGCCGTGCGACGTGCCATACGCCACGGGAAAACCCGCGGCGGAAACGAAATCCATCTTGTCTGGGATTTTGTAAACGCGGTTGGCGTCGATCACCACTTCTTCTGCGTATGCGCCTGTGCCGGCCAGCGCCATTACCCGATCGCCAACCTGCAAACTGCTTATGCCCGCGCCAACTTCCGTCACCGTGCCGGAGCATTCCATTCCCGGCGTGAATGGAAACGCGGGCTTCTCCTGATATTGGCCGGAGATCAGCAGCAAGTCGGCAAAGTTAATGCCCGCAGCCTGCACGGCAATCCGCACTGAGCCATCTTTCATCGCGGGCGAAGGAACATATTCCACTACCAGCTTTTCCGGCCCTCCCCATTCCTTGCACAGCACCGCGCGCATAAGACTCCTTTCTGGAATCGACATTGTAATTGACGCTCGACCAGAAATTACCGCGCTTATAAGGTCGTTCAATTCTGCGGCAGCCCGCCATTCCTCAACTGCACTGAAATCCTGATCGTCACAAGCGTGTTCCCGTCTGCGCTTGCCGTACACTCAATTTCCTGCCGATCTTTCGTCTCTCCTTTCGGCGCATCCACCAACACTTGCCAGTAGTAATCGCTTTCAGGACCAAGAGAAAGATTGCCCGCGCCGCTCTGCATTGTCCAACCATCCGGCAGTTTCACCGCGATCGTGACGTTCTTTGCCACATCATTGTGGTTGTGCAGTTCCAGAGGAATTGTCAGCGTTGCTCCGCGCTTGATTGCGATCTCCGGCCCTTTGGCTTTCGGTAATTTTGTGATTCCATGTGCGCGGAAAAAGTGCTCGTAAAATCCCCACGGCCCGCCCAACTCGACGGAAAGCGCGCCCGGCTGTGGATATGCTTCCCTGGCTAGTGGAACAAATGCAATCGGCTTTGGCGTAATCCCTTCAAACACATCGCCGGTCACGCTGCCCGGCACCAGCGACTTGCCAAAAACAAAACTGCCTTCGCCGCCCCAGTTCTTCTCTTGCTCCGCCACCTGCTTCTCGTCCATGCCCTTCATGCGCTCAATAAAGTTGCGATATTGCGTCAGGTGATACTTGAACGTCTCAAACCCTGCTCGCCAGTAAGGAATCTTCAGCGCCTTAGACACGCCGTTCGTCTGGTACGTTGGGCCAGTGCCTTTAAAGATGTCGTCTGCTGAATCAGGAAAGTAGTAAAGCTTCTTTGCCTGCCACGGCTGCAATCCGTCCAGCAGCGTCTCGTTCACTTTCACCGGCCCGGCAAGCTGCGACGGAAAAACGGTAGGGTCTCCCGCATTATCAAAAGCCTCAGTCGCCAGCACGCCTGCTGCCTGATGGTCGCCGTGATTTTCTCCAACAAAGAATCCCGGCATCCACGTAATGATCACCTCAGGACGCGTCAGCCTGACCATCCTCACAAGCTCTTCTTCCACCTGGCCCTGATGCCAGTTCGCCAGCGACTGCAAAACATTTTGGCTCGGCGTGTCGCGTCCACTCAGAAACCAGACGTTATCGATTCCCACGCTCGCCAGCGCATGCCGCAATTCCATCTCGCGCACCGCGCCCAGTGACTGCGCCCGCTCCGGCCCCATATTGTTGTGCCCGGCCTCGCCGTGTGTTGTGTAGACCACAGCCACATGTTTTTTCTGGTCTATGAGCTGCACCAGGTAAGGCACCACGCCCGTTTCGTCATCCGGATGCGCGACGATCAGCAGCGCGTCGACTTTTAGCCGCTCATCCGGCTTGAGCAGCGGCGGCGTAGGTGAAGGCGTGGGATTCTGGGCAATGGCGTTCGCGACCAACAGCAGCGCCAAGCCAAGCAGGCGAAGTGGGTTCATCGGTTTCCTTTTTGTAAATGTAATTGACCTACCCCTGACTCAATTGTAAGCAGCGGAGATTCAAATTTTATTGATTAAGAGGACTAGGAACTGAGAGTTAGTGGCTAGACGGCTACCTGCTCCTGCTTTTTGATCAGCAGATCAACGATGCCTTCCGCGCCGTGCTATCGCCAGACGAAGTGGAGGGCATCGCGAAAAGGTGCGCGAGAAGATTAACGAATTGCATTGGTGTAAAGAAGGCGTTGCGTGGAGATGTAACTGCTAACCACCGATTACTGGTGTTCCAGCAGGCGGGTCTCGTTCAGCGCTATTCTGTATTGCTCCTCAGTTGTTTGTTTGCTCAGGTAAGCAGTGGTGGCCTGATTCATCTGCTTCGCCTTGGCAATCTGAGGCCCATGTAACTCAAATCCGCGCGAACATACATCGCACAGCAAATAGTGATGTGACTCGTATGGAATCACAGGCGCAAAAAACAGGGTGAACCATGTCTTAACATGTAAAAGCCGGTGAAAGCCGCTATTGTTGCAGTTCCCGCATTTGAGCGGCAGCGTAGGCCCAAAATCTTTTCTTGTCCGACGTCCCCAGCCAAATAAAAAGAACATTCAATCTTCCCCCAGTAGAGCATCTGAGAATTCCCACAGGCATAGTGATATGAGACTGGAAAACGTTTCAAATCGGGACTTTCCCCGATGCATCTTTCCATTGCCAATTGCATGGATTCAGGTGTATCTTGTCACAAGCTTTTGGCCGCGCAGAACGTGGTTTCTCGCCACTTGCTCTTGCGCCTGGCTCCCATGCTGAGCGATAGATTTCACCAAGCCCTGTAAGGGATGGGGCGAAGCTACAACTACTCGCAGTATCCCCTTCAATTGAAAACGAGACGGCATCTCTATTCTCCTCAACTTGTGTCTTCAAATGAAAAGATTCTCCTTCAGCAGTTAGCGGCCTTGGCCGCGTAAGTGCTCCCCGGCTGAATGGCTTGGGCGTTCCGCAATGAAACAGTTTTTCCCCTGACAGGTGATAAAGATGCACCCATTTCATTGGTTCAAGCGTTGGCTTAAGCCGGTCTCTGCAGTTCTAATTCTGGCCGGCCTATATTTTGCGACGCAGTTGCCGCGTATCTCCGCACGCGAGCGGCTCGCACTGACCAGCCACTTTCAATTTCAGCGGAGCGTCTTACCTCAAGTCCCCGGATATCCCGCAAAGACACTTCGCTCCGTCAATCCCCGTCTGGCGGGAATCTCTGCCTGGATTTCTTCTGTCGGAGCGTCCGTTGCATTGAATGATCTTGACGGTGACGGGCTGCCTAACGATCTTTGCTACGTAGACACCCGGACTGATCAGGTAATCGTGGCTACCGTGCCCGGCACGCCGCCTCGATACAAACCTTTTGTGCTGGCCCCACGTCCTCTCGCATATGACTCCAATACCATGGCGCCCATGGGCTGCCTTCCGCTCGATGCGAACGAAGACAGCCTCATGGATATCGTCGTCTATTACTGGGGCCGTTCCCCCGTGGTATTTCTGCAGCAGCCGCAGGCCGGCAATCTGAGCGCAGCCAGCTTTAAGCCTCAGGAGCTCTTGCCTTCCGTTCAGGATTGGTACACCAACGCCGCGGTCGCCACAGACCTTGATGGCGACGGCCACACCGATCTGGTTTTTGGCAACTACTTTGCCGATGGTTCGCGGATATTGGACGCTCACTCTACTTACCCTGCTGAAATGCAGGATTCCATGTCGCGCGCGTACAACGGCGGCAACAAGCATTTTCTCTTATGGAAGAGCGCCGGAGGCGGCAATTCTCCCAGGGTAGAGTTCGCCGAACAAACTCACGTGCTGGAAGGTCCCGCTCAATCAGGATGGACCCTGGCCCTGGCTGCCTGTGATCTTGATGGTGACATGCGCCCCGAAATCTATATTGCCAATGACTTTGGTCCTGACGTGCTATTGCGCAATCTTTCCGTGCCCGGACATCTGCATTTTCAGCGCTTATTCGGCAAGCGCACTCTCATGACTCCGGCTTCCAAAGTTCTCGGCCACGATTCTTTTAAAGGCATGGGCGTTGACTGCGGCGATCTGAACCACGACGGAATCCCTGATTTGGCAGTCAGCGATATCACATCGGAGTTCGCACTGGAAGAAAGCAATCTCATTTTCCTGAGCACCGGCAATCTCAATCAAATGCGGGCCGGAATCGCGCCTTACCGGGAAGCAAGCGAACCGCTGGGCCTCTCACGCAACGGCTGGTCCTGGGACATCCGTTTTGGCGACTTCGATAATGAAGGTTCTTTGCAGGTTGTTCAGGCCGCTGGTTTTGTGAAAGGCAATGCTGACCGCTGGCCGGAGCTGCACGAACTGGCTATGGGCAACGATAATCTGCTGCGCCATCCCGCAAGCTGGCCGCGTCTTCATCCTGGCGATGACCTCAGCGGCCACGATCACAACCATTTCTTTGTTCCATCGGCTTCCGGCCGCTACGTTGATCTTTCTCATGATTTGGGGCTCGACGATCCGCAGGTAACACGCGGCATTGCCACGGCAGATGTGGATGGAGACGGGTTGCTGGATTTCGCAATCGCCAACCAGTGGGAAGATTCCGTCTTTTACCATAACCAGACAAGCACGCCGAACAGCTTCCTGCAACTCTATCTGCTGCTGCCGGTAAATGGCGACGCAACATCCGCCACCAGGGATCTCCCCGGCCATCCATCGCGTGATTCTCACGGCCGTTACGCCATCGGCGCCACTGCAACGCTCCACTTGCCGGATGGCCGGCTCATGGTCCAGCAAGTTGACTCGGGCAACGGGCACTCAGGTAAGCGCAGCCCGGAACTGCACTTCGGACTGGGACTGCTGCCCGCATCCGTAACCGTTGCGGTTGATCTTTCCTGGCGCGACGTGAACGGAAGCATTCACCGCCAGACCTTACACCTGACTCCGGGCCTGCACACAATCTTGCTGGCTTCGCCGGGAAGGAGCAACTCATGACATTGAATGTGACTGCGAACCCGACCAATCGCCTGGGAGGATTGCGCCGGTTTGCCATTGCCATCACCATCTTCAACATTCTCGGCCACACAATCTTTGGCTTTGAGCAGGCTTGGATCCAGCCTTTTGTGTCCGTCTTCACTGCTTATGCCTGCGAAATATGGTTTGAGCTTGTGGATTGCTACCTTCACTCTCGTAAGCCCAGATTCCTGGGCGGATGGCGGAACACGGTGGACTTTCTCTTGTCCGCGCATATTACCGGCGTGGCCTGCGCCATGCTCCTCTATTCCAATGTGAATCTCTTGCCGATCATGTTTGCCTCTGCGGCGGCCATTTGCTCCAAGGCGCTGTTGCGAGTGGCAGTGCAAAACGGCAAGCGTCACTTCTTGAATCCTTCAAATTTTGGCATCACTCTCACACTGCTGCTCTTTCCCTGGGTAGGCATTGCTCCGCCGTATCATTTCAGTGAAAACATTCATGGATGGGGAAGCTGGATTCTGCCTGCAATCATCGTGATGAGCGGCAGCTTTCTCAATATCAGGTTCACCAAGCGAATCTGTGTCGCCATCGGATGGGTAGGAGGCTTCTTCCTCCAGGCTCTGCTTCGTAATCTGGCCTTCGGTACCCCGCTGACTGCCGCGCTACTGCCCATGACGGGCGTGGCTTTTGTCCTGTTCACGTTTTATATGGTCACAGACCCAGCCACATGTCCTTGCATGCCGCGGGGCCAATTGCTCTTTGGCGCTCTCGTCGCCGCGACCTATGGCGTTCTGGTCACTATGCACGTAGTCTTCGGCTTCTTCTTCGCGCTCACTCTGGTATCTCTGACTCGAGGAATCACTCTCTACGCGCAGAACTATTTGAACGCAACATCCAGGCAGGGAGTCGCTGCGCAAGCCGCAACGGTATGGGCGCGCGAAATGGCGTAGGGCTTTTAAGCCAAACTTGCGAAACCAACATTTGTCGCATTCAACACAAGCGGGATTTTTCAGCCTTGCCTAACAAAACAATTCTCACCACTGACACTGATAAGAAATCAAATCTGTCAGCTGATTTAGGTGCGAAGAATTGATTTTGATCAATGTCATCAGTGGAAATCAGTGGTAAATGCAGTTTTTTTGAGCAAAGCCGGATTTTTCAAGGAAGGGACTACATGGCTGCTACAAATTCAACTCTTCAAGGCGTGAATTCGAAATTGCACCCCCGGGTGAACATTCACGAGAAGCTGAATGTGCAATGGCACGAGCGCGCCCTGCAATTATTCATGATCGTGGTTCTTGCCCACTGGGCTGAGCATCTCGCTCAGGCAGTGCAGATATGGGTGTTGCATTGGCCTCGCCCCAAAGCCGGAGGCGTACTGGGTCTCTGGTTTCCCTGGCTGGTGACTTCTGAAGTCTTACATTATGGTTACGCGCTGATCATGCTGGTGGGCATCTGGGTGCTTCGCAAGGGCTTTGTCGGCACATCGCGCAAATGGTGGACTGTCGCGCTGATCATACAATTCTGGCACCATATCGAACATTTGCTGCTCATTGGACAGGCAACTTTTCATCATAATCTGTTTGGCTCGCCTGTTCCGGCCAGTATCCTGCAACAGTTTGTGCCCCGAGTCGAGCTGCATCTGTTTTACAACACTGTAGTTTTCATCCCCATGATTATCGGTATGTATTACCACCTGTTTCCTGCAAAGCAGGACGCGGAAAGGGCCCTCTGTTCATGCGCATGGCAAACACGCCCCGCATACACATCTTGAGCATGAATTCCTGTTTCTTAGGGAAGCGGGCTGGGCATCCAGGACAATTTCTTTGTCTTGCAAGCTTCTTGCTGTTGTGCAACATGAATGCTCTGGCCCATGACCATCATGCGCCGCCTGCACGCATTATTACTGATGAGCAGGTGGGCCCCTGGACAATCTCCGTGTGGTCACAACAACACATGGATACCGGAAGGTTTTTTGTTAAGGTGCGCCCATCCTCCGGAACAACAGTACTCGATGATTTGAAGGTTGAAATAGGAGTTCAGCCCGCGGACCAAAGTTCGCCTGAAACTTTTTATTCTGCCAATCGTGAATCTCCGGATGAACAGTACGAAGCTGAGGCGCCTTTTGACAGCGAGAAATCCTGGCAAATCAGGGTCCGTCTGCAAAGCTCACGCGGTTTCAATGAGACCACAACCTATATAAACGCCTCTCCTCCCCTCTCTGGACAGTGGCAATTGCTGCTTTATTCATTGCCTTTCCTCTCTGTCATAGGGCTCTGGCTCCGAGTTTATCAACTCCGGCGCGGTCTTAAGCGCAGCCTGGCGCTGGTAAGAGTAAGCTAGTGTGGTGTCTCTGAAATAACCTGACAATGTATGAGATGAACAAAATCATTGTGGACCGCAGCCGCCCTCGGCTGCGCGGAACAATCTTTGCAGCAAGTATTGGCCAACCTTCTGTAAAGTTATTTGAGAGACATCACACCAAGTCTTCCTTTGCGTCCTTTGCTGTGAGTCCGTTCATGGCTGAGCGCTGACTGCTGACGCTGATTGCTGAATGCTAATCACCAATTTTCCCCTCACATGGCCTTTCTCGCTCAGCCGATGAGCTTCGACAATCTGCTCCAGTGCAAAAACCTTTTCAATCACCGGACGGATATTTCCCGCCTCAATCAGAGCACTGATCTTCTCTAACTCGCCGCCGCGCGGCTTAACCTGTGTTATCGCCAATCGCTTGCCGCCCAGCAACCCGCGCACAACGCCAAACCCTATGCCTCGAATCGCTGTTGCAAAAAATTTAACCTTGCCGCTTGACTGCTCCGGAATGGGCGGGGTCAACGTAACCAGGCGACCACCAATCTTCAGTGCCCGAAACGACTCTGCCCAGACGCTCTCACCCACGCCATCCAATACCAGATCAAATTTCGGACGCACCTTGCCGATCTTCTCGCCCGTGTAATCAATCGGTAAATCGGCCCCGAGCTCGCGCAATAAATCCTGATTGCTAGTGCCCGCCGTGGCGGCAACGTAAGCTCCAAATGCTTTGGCAATCTGAATGGCCATTACTCCCACTCCACCTGCGCCGGCATGAATCAATACCCGCTGCCCCGGCTTGAGTCTTCCCTGATTCACCATGGCCTGCCATGCAGTCAACGCAGCCAGAGGAACCGCAGCAGCTTCTTCATGACTTAAGGCTTTTGGTTTAGCGGCAAGCGATTTCTCAGGGACCACGACGTATTCCGCGTATGTGCCTCGATATGTCTTGGCGACGTATCCATCTTTCATGCCGTAAACTTCATCGCCGGGTTTAAAAAGCGTCACTGAAGGCCCAACCTCAGTCACCACGCCAGAGAGGTCGCATCCCCAAATCACGGGAAAAACCACCGGCCTCACCGCGTCCAGCAACCCCTGCCTCAACTTCCAATCTACCGGATTCACGCTGGCAGCATGCACCTTTACCAGAACGCCATTTGGCCCCACGCGAGGCACAGGCAAATCGTCGTTAAGTTCCAGTACTTCAACGCCACCGTATTGTTCGGCTATCACAGCTTTCATGGCGGAAAGCGCCTCGCTCAGGAATCTTTACCTGCTTTTCCACAGCGGATTTCATGTTATACCGTTCTGAGCCACCAAGCAGAAACCTCATGGATTTCGATCAGCTGGAAACATTCCTGGAAGTCGCGCGTCATACCAGCTTTTCCCGCGCGGCGGAGAAGCGCTTTCGCACGCAGCCGGCCATCTCATCGCAAATCCGCGCGCTGGAAGAAGAAATCGGCGCTCGTCTGTTTGACCGCAGCGGCGGCAAAGTAGCGCTTACCGGCGCGGGTAAGGTATTCCAGCAATATGCTGAGCACACCCTGGATGCCCGCAAGACCATGCTTACTACCGTGGCGGAAATGGAACGCGTGCCCCGAGGGGAAATCGTCGTCGGAGCCAATGAAGGCACATGTCTCCACATCCTGCCGGAAGTTTTTGCTGAATTTAAAAAACTCTATCCCAACGTGGGCGTTCAGATCAGCCGGCTGGAACGCGCCAAAATTCTGGAATCGATCATCGAGAATTCCGTGGATTTCGGCGTTGTCTCCGCTCCGGTGGATGACAAGCGGCTGACCGTCGTGAATATTCATCGCGACGAGTTGGTCATCATCGCGCCGCCCGGCCATCCGCTCAGCCTCATGTCCCAGGCCGGCATTGGCGACGTTGTACCTTTCCCGTTACTGCTTCCCAAGCTTGGCCGCACGCGTGATTCGATAGAGAACCTTTTTGAAGAGCGGCGACTCAAGCCCAGGATCGCCATGGAACTTGATTCCAGCGAGTTGCTCAAGCGCTTCGTGGCCGCCGACGTTGGCGTCGGCTTCATCGCCCGCTCCAATGTGATGGAAGACGTAAAAGCAGGCGTCTTGGCGGCAATCCCCATGGCGGACACCTCACTCCGCCGCGATTTGGCCCTCGTCTTTCGCAAGGACAAGGCCTTGAGCCGCGCCGCGCTGGCTTTCATGGAAATCGCAGTCAAGATCAAGCATGCGCCTTTTGCCACCGCTGCATCGCAGCCAGTCGTCTAATTTTTCCCCTTTGGATTCCGAATCAGCTTCAGGCGGAGAGAATTGCCGCCTACCTTCCGATTTCCGGCTTCTCGCACTTGAATCGCAATTGCACTATTTTCAGTGCAGATGAGAAAAACTCAGCCAATCCTGCGATCCTGTTCCCTCAGCATTAAAGTTTTACGCAAATTTTCTGCGCTCAACTCCCTGCGTGTGTTATTTTTTTTATTCGCGAAAAAACCAGCTTTCTTGGAGGCAAGCAAATTGGGTTTAAACATGGTGCCGAAGCGCATCTTCCTGACCAACGGAGTGGGCAAGCACAAAGAAAGACTCACATCTTTTGAGTTGGCGCTCAGGGATGCGGGAATCGCGGCGCAAAACTTGGTCCGGGTTTCCTCCATTTTCCCCCCTCATTGCAAGCTGATCTCGCGCAAGGAGGGCGTGAAGTATCTGCATCCCGGTGAAGTCACTTTTGCCGTGGTCGCGGAGAACTCCACCCGCGAACCGCACCGCCTCACCGCCGCAAGCATTGGCCTGGCAATGCCGGCTGACCGTAGCACTTATGGCTACCTGAGCGAGCACCATTCTTTCGGCGAAGCCGATGACGTAGCCGGTGAATACGCAGAAGAGCTGGCCGCAGAAATGCTCGCCACCACGCTCAACGTGGACTTTAATCCTGACACTTCCTGGGACGAGAAAAAAGAGATTTACCGGATTTCCAACAAGATCGTCCGCACCACCAACATCACCCAGAGCGGCGTCGGCGACAAGCGCGGCCTCTGGACCACGGTGATTGCGTCGGCGATTTTGATCTTCGAATAAAAGCGGGATTGCATCCCGGAAGCGGAGGAACTACCTCTGCCGAGGGCCAGAACGTTGATCTTTATTTATGGCGCCTTCCGGCTCCAGCACTCGGAAACAACTCGGACCGATCTGGAACTTGGGCGGATTAACCTTCTGGCAGCTCATCAGACGAGTGGTTCATGGCATCGACAAAGATGACCTCCTCGGACGTGCTTCTGAGCTGGCATACAATTTCCTGCTTGCCCTCTTCCCCCTGCTGCTGTTCATACTCACCCTGTTTGGCTTGTTTGCATCCCGCAGCAACGAGCTACAAAGCAGCCTGCTATCGTACTTCGCGGCTTTTCTTCCGGCGCCGGCGTTCCAGCTACTGAAGACGATCACGATTGAGATGGCCGCGAACGCTACAAGTGGCAAGCTCACGTTTGGCATCGTCCTGACCCTCTGGTTTGCTTCTGGCGGCATGAGTTCGATGATTTCTACTCTGAATACGGTCTATCACGTACGCGAATCTCGTAGCTGGTTCAGGGGCCGGGTCATCGCACTCGGACTGACAATCGCAATCTTGATCCTCCTCTTAACCTCGCTGTTTATCGTGCTTGCAGGCGAACACTTTAGTGATTGGGTCGGTATCAAGCTTCATCTGACATCCATCGTTGTGATTGCCTGGAAGGGGCTGCAATGGGTAGCCGTCGTGCTTTTCCTGGCTTTGTCGTTTTCTCTGATTTATTATTTTGGACCAAGCTTGGACCAACGTCAGTGGCACTGGATTACACCCGGCTCACTATTTGGTGAATTCCTTTGGCTGGCTGCGTCGGCGGGGCTTCGTGCCTACCTGCATTTCTTCAATACATACACGGCGACCTATGGATCTCTTGGAGCCATGATGATTCTCCTGGTTTGGCTGTACGTCACAGGCCTGGCATTTCTCATCGGCGGGGAGATCAATGTCCAGATCAAGCGCGCAGCTATGGGTGTTTGAAGTCCGTGATCGTCATTTCGGAAGCTTGGCAAGCAGACGTGCGCGTGCCTCAGACCAGGGTATGGCGGCCACTTTCCCGGAATCCAGATCAATAATGCGCCGCTTAATTTCCTGGCGCCATGCTTCTTCAGCGTTCGCGTCCGCATCGAGGCTGTCCCACAGATAATCTGCCAGGGCTGCCCGTGCTTCGGGTGGAAGTGCCAAGGCTTCTTTCAGGATTTCTCCGGCGTCTCGGCTCATAACGTAATTATAGTGCGGCCTTCCTCTGCAACGATGCCTTTTTATACCCTTTCCCCAGCCTTTCAAACACAGCGGCGCACATGATCGGCAAGCCAACTGTCGCATCAATGAACACTTCGCCAAACCGGCCGCCTTCCGCTGGTGGGACAAACTTCCCCCAGGAAATTGCCTCTGAATAAGGCGATCCTGAAAGCCCGCCCCAATACACAGGCTCCGGACAGATACGGACGCCGTAATGGTAGCGTTTGAGCGGAACGTCTTCTCCCGCGCGACGCACCCGCAGCTCGCAATAAGGCCCAAACTGCTGCGCCCAGTTTCGCGGCACGCCGCCGCCAATCGTCAAGATTCCCAGCTTCTTCTGCTGCAACAGCGTTTCCGCAAAGTAATTCAGGTCAAGAAACGGATCATAGCGCAGCTGCGGCTTGCCTTCGCGGGCGCGCATGCGATTATTCAGCGCCACGTCCAGCCCCATTTCTGAGTCCGTAAACGCTGGGACAAAGACCGGAACATTCTTTTCATAGGCGGATTTCAAAATTCCCCGTCCTTTGGCGTGGTGCTTCAGGTGATCCCCAATGGCGCGATTCAGCTTCCATGAACACATGATCTGCTGCGGGTCCCACTTGCCCAGCACTTCTTCCATCACCAGCTCAACGTGGTCCAGGTTCTGCTCGGGCTCCAGCGTGTCATAAACGCGGTTGTAGCCCGCCTCGTATAGCTCAACGTCGTTCATTCTGGGGTCATAGCGATAGTGGTTGCAGCCGGTCGCCTCAACCAATCCATGCGCCATCAGCGCGCCGGTTGAAACCACAGCATTCACCAGCCCTTTATCAATCAAGTCGCAGACGATTAGCCCCTGCTTCGCCACTGTCATGGCGCCGGCAAGCGTCATCACCACAAAACAGTCTTTATCGCGGGCCATTGCTTCCAGCACGTCCACTGCTTCTCCAAGCTGGCGGCCAGTAAAGGCTGTATCAGCCATTCCGCGCATCAGGTCGCTGATGCTTTTGGCTTTGGAAAGGTCCAGCGGAAATACCGGAGAGAGCTTATCCTGCACCGGATCGTGCAGCTTGCGGTCAATGCCTGTGCCTTCCTGCTTCTTGCTCAATGCTTCACCTCTAAGATTGGAACTAATGGGGCAAACTTTAAAAAGTAAACGCTGTGAAGCGCGGAGTCAAACGGAGTTCCTCCGTTGGCTTCGTTAATCGGCAGAGGCTCATCGCGCCAGCAATGAATCTTTTGTTATTCTTGCAATGTCTCGCAATTGCCAATATTGCCAAGGCTGCCAAGATTGACAATTGAAAATCGTGTGGCACTCACGGGTTTCAATTTCGGCGATTTTGGCAATTTTGGCAATTATGGCAATTTCTCCAGACATCTTTACCGTCGGCCTGATTCAAATGCATTGCTCTGCCGATCCCGATGACAACGTTCGCCGGGCAGTGGAAAAAGTCCGCTCCGCGGCCAAGCAGGGCGCGCAGATGGTCTGCCTGCCGGAGCTTTTCCGTACGCAATATTTCTGCCAGCGTGAAGATGCTGCGCTCTTCGATCTGGCTGAACCGATTCCCGGCCCAACGACGGAAGCGCTCTCCGCGGTAGCGCGAGAAACAAAGACCACGGTCGTGGTTTCAGTCTTCGAGCGGCGCGCCCGCGGCCTTTACCACAACACGGCAGTAATTCTAGACGCCGATGGCAGCACCAAAGGCCTCTATCGCAAAATGCACATTCCGGACGACCCGCTTTACTATGAAAAGTTTTATTTCACTCCGGGCGATCTTGGCTTTAAGGCCTTTGACACCGAGTATGGCCGCATGGGAACTCTCGTCTGCTGGGACCAGTGGTACCCAGAAGGCGCGCGCCTCACCGCTTTGCAGGGAGCTAATATTCTTTTTTATCCCACTGCCATCGGCTGGCATCCTGACGAGAAAGCTGAGTTCGGCACGGTGCAGCATGATGCATGGCGGACCATCCAGCGCGCCCACGCTATCGCCAATGGAGTTTTTGTCGGAGTGGTCAATCGCGTGGGCCACGAGTTTGGTGACATTCGCGGGAATCGCGCCCAGGGCAAAGGCCTGGAATTCTGGGGCGGATCTTTTCTCTGCGATCCTTTCGGACGGATCATCGCGGAAGCTTCGCACGACAAAGAAGAAATTCTGATCGGCCAATGCGACCTGAAACATCTTGAAGACGTTCGCCGCAACTGGCCATTCCTACGCGACCGCCGCATTGACAGCTATGGCGGTATCACGCATAGGTTTCTCGATTGATTTTGACCACCATAGACTATCCGAAAAAATGCTTACTCTAAGGAGAACGATTAGGATCGCGTCACCGTCTCAGACCTGTCATCCTGAGCGAAGCGCATCGAAAACTTGTCCAGATGAGGCTGACTGGCGCGGAGTCGAAGGACCCCGGGAATTTTTCGGTCTAGAAAACCGCCCCAAGGCGTTCTCTAGAGAATTCCCTGTTGTTGTATTTTCGATTGAAATATGCTTGGGATGTTTCGACGCGCGCTCGCTCACGCTCGCACTCGCTCAACATGACAGGGTTAGACGGAATTGAAGACCCCACAAAAGACACGACCCCAGCCCACACCCCAATCCCTCGGCTATCGCATGCCTGCCGAATGGGAGCCACACCAATCCACATGGCTAGCATGGCCGCACAACTGCTCGGACTGGCCAGGAAAATTTGACGCCATCCCTTGGGTCTTTGCCGATATCATCCGTCACCTTACCCGGCATGAAGACGTAAATCTGATTGTGGCATCAGCACGTGAAAAACAAACTGCACGCGAGATTCTGAAGCGCAGCCACGTTGAGACCAGGCGCGTGAAGTTTCACATCTGGCCCACCAATCGCATCTGGACGCGCGACTCCGGGCCAATCTTTGTCAGGAACCAACAAGGGGTTGCTCTCACAAACTGGCGCTTCAATGCCTGGGCCAAGTATCCGGACTGGAAGTATGACAATCAGCTTCCCGATCGCATCGGAAAAAAGCTCAAGCTAAAGCAGTTCACTCCGATCATCAACCGCAACGGCAAGCCGCATCACGTGGTCCTTGAGGGCGGCAGCATTGACGTGAATGGCAAAGGGCTGATGCTGAGTACAGAAGAGTGCCTAGTTAGCAAGGTGCAGCAGCGCAATCCAGGGCTGTCGCAGCGCGATCTGGAGAAGATTTTTGCTGATTATCTTGGCGTAGAAAAAGTAATCTGGTTGGGATGCGGCATCAAGGGCGACGATACGCACGGTCATGTCGATGACATTTCGCGTTTCGTCAGCGCTGATACCGTGGTTACTGTGGTCGAGCTCAACAAGAGCGACGCCAACTATGAACCGCTACAAGAAAATCTGCGCCGCTTGCGCGCGGCCACGGACCTTCAGGGACGCAAGCTCCAGATCGTCGAACTGCCGCTTCCCCGCCCCGTGGTCTTCCGCGGACAGCGACTGCCTGCCAGTTACGCCAATTTTTATATCGCGAATGGCCTTGTTCTGGTACCGACTTTCAATGATCCCAACGATCGCCACGCTTTGAATATTCTTGCTGACCTTCTCCCTGACCGCGAGATCGTCGGCATTCATTGCGGTGATTTCATCTGGGGCCTGGGAGCGATCCATTGCATGACGCAGCAGCAGCCAGAGTAGGAATAGCGCTCCTGGTAGAGCAGCGAATCGCGCGGAATGGCGCGTGGAGCGCAGGGCCCTCGCCTGCGGAATCGTAAAAACAAAACTGCCCGCATGCGTTGCATACGGGCAGCTGGTTAAGTAGATGAGCGTTGGTTATTTCTTTTTGCGGCTAAAGAAGCCGGCAGCCAAAGAACCGAATCCCAGCAAGCCGAGTAACGGCAGCGGAGAAGCGGTCTGGGGCAGTTTCTGGCCTGCATCTGCATTCGCATCTGCCTTTTGGTCAGTCGCTGGGGCCTGATCGGCTGCGGTAGCGTTCTTGTCAGTAGAAGTAGCACTCTGGTCAGCGGCAGTGGCGCTGCTGGCAGGAGCTGCGTTCTGGTCATTTCCGGTGGTGCTGCTGGCTGGAGGATTCTGAGCTGTGGTGCTGGGAGCAGCGGCGCTCTGATCAGCGGTGGTGCTGCTGGGAGCGGCGGTAGTGGAAGCAGCCGCGTTCTGGTCTGCCGGGGCTGCGGTGGTGGCCGGAGCGGCGGTGCTGGAAGCAGCGGCGTTCTGGTCAGTCGCACTGGTTCCCTGCGCCGGTGGATTTACCGGAGCGCTGGCGCTCTCACTCTGTGCAGGGGCCTGAGTTGTGTTGGTGGTTGCTGCAGGCGCGTTAGCGCTGCTGGTGTCGGTCGTCGGAGCCTGCGCGCTGCCTGCTGGCACCGGCGTGGTGTTGCTGGCCGAAGTTGAAGGAGAAGCTGCGCTCTGGTCACTGGCTGATGCCGGAGCTGAAGCGGTAGAGTCGCTTGAAGCAGGAGCTGTTGCTGAAGTAGGAGCTGCTGCGCTGGATGCCGATTGATCGGCGGCGGAAGTACCCGCGGCCGCGCCGGCTCCGCCGGCAGCCTGGTTATTCGTGCAGGAGTCAGAAATCATATTGACTGAGCTGACCTGCAGTGAGCCATCACTGGAACGCGTTCCCTGGACCTGGACCTGATGTCCATCGTGCGGCTTCAGCATGGAGCTGTCGCCCTGTAAATTCACGCTCTGGCCGTTATCAGCTGCAAGCACCCAGTTTCCGCCGGACTGTTTCAGGCAGCCCTTCATAAAATTGGATTGATCGCCGCTCGTGCTGGTGGCCGTTGAATTCGTTTGGTCGGTCGATGAAGGTGACGTTGATGGAGTAGAAGGCGAAGTGGATGGACTGGTCGTCGAGGGCTGCTGGCTTGACTGGTCAGGTGTAGACCCAGGTGTGGAGCCAGAGCTGCCTGTCTGCGCAAATGCCGTCCCCGTGGTCAGCATCAGCGCCAAAATAAATTTCTTGTTCATGTCGTTGCTCCTTCGTTATCTGCGCCCGTCTGGGCTTGATGCGAGTTTTTTCCCGCCAACGTCCACTGAGGTAAGGACGCCGATACTTGGGTTAGAGACTAGTAAACTCCCTCGGGTTGACTGAGAAATAAAACATAAGCAGAGCTGCTGCTCGTGCTAAATTTTTGAGACAACCTGCGACAATCGTTTATGGCAGACACACAGAAAAAGGCAGCAGAGATACAACCCGGAGAAGATGCCGCATGGATGGAGCTGGCTCTGGCGCAGGCCGGGCTTGCCGCTGCAGCCGGAGAAGTGCCTGTTGGCGCTTTAGTCATCAAGGATGGTGAGATTATCGGCCAGGGCCATAATCGCAATCTGCTGGATAACGATCCCACGGCCCATGCTGAGGTAGTCGCCCTGCGCCAGGCAGCAGCACGGCTGGGCAATCATCGCCTGACTGGCTGCACGATGGTTGCCACGATTGAGCCCTGCTCCATGTGTGCAGGAGCATTGATTCATGCGCGCATTGCCCGGCTGGTCTATGGCGCCAATGATCCTAAAGCCGGAGCTGCCGGCTCAACGGTGCAAGTCATTAACCATCCCAGCCTCAACCATCGAATGGAAGTCACGGCAGGTGTACTGACAGGCAAATGTTCAGAGATCTTGCAGAAGTTTTTCCGTCAAAAAAGACAACAGACACCCTGCTAACCGGGAACCTTGCAGGGAGTCAAAAGATCGTATGTCCGCCAATCTGCTCACGTCTCTGCCTCAGGACCTGCGTTATGGAGTTCGCGTGCTCGCCAAGTCACCGGCTTTTTCTTTGATCGCGATTCTCACCCTGGCGCTTGGCATTGGAGCGAACACGGCAATCTTCTCTGTAGTTAACGGAGTGCTGCTCAATCCTCTGCCTTTCCATCACCCCGATCAGCTCGTTTCGATGTTTCAGGAAATCCCCAATTTCAAAAATGGATCCATCTCCTATCCGAACTTTACTGACTGGCGGCGGATGAACACGACGTTTGCGGACATGGCAGCGTATCGCTCAAGCGGGTTCAATCTCTCCGGCAATGGCGAACCGGAACGCCTGCATGGCGAAATGATTTCCGCAGGCTTTTTTGAAATTCTTGGAGTCAACCCTGTAATGGGCCGCACGTTCTCCTCCGATGAAGACCGTTTGGGTGCAAACCCGACCGTTATGATCACTGAGGGCCTGTGGAAGCGTAAATTTGGCTCGCGCAAAGACATCATCGGACAGCGAATGGTTCTGGATGATGTAGGCCGAACCATTATCGGCGTGGTCCCTTCCAGCTTTCATTTGCGCATACAGAATTTTCAGCGGGGCGGACCATTGAACGAAGTCTATCTCCCCGTTGGAGAATACAACGAACCTAAATTTTACGGTGAGCGCGGGGCCGGTTGGGGACTGGACGGCATCGGCCGCTTGAAACCTGGCGTAACTCTTGAGCGGGCCCGGCAAGATATGGACCGCGTTTCGCGTGACTTGGCAGCGGCTTATCCCGGCATCGATTCAGACAAAAAAGCCAACATCCTTTCATTAAAGGATGAAATGGTGGGCAACATGCGCCCGATCCTCCTTATTCTGCTCGGCGCGGTTGGATTTGTGCTGCTGATCTCCTGCGTAAATGTGGCCAACCTTCTGCTTGCGCGCTCTACCGCACGTCAGAATGAGTTTGCCATTCGCATCGCCCTGGGCGCCGGACAACAGCGGGTGATACGCCAATTGCTCACGGAAAGTCTGCTGCTGTCCTTGACTGGCGGAGCGCTAGGGCTAATCATCGCCAAATTTGGGACCACGGCAGCATTGGCCGCTGTACCGCGAAGCTTGCCGCGCGCCGAGGATATTGGTCTGGATCCGCGAGTTTTGCTGTTTACATTTGCTCTGTCAATTCTTGCGGGCATCATCTTCGGACTAATGCCGGCATGGAAGGCATCGCATGGCAGCGTGAGCAGACAGCTGATTGAAAGCGGACGAGCCTTAGCCGGCGCCCGCGGCGGCGCGCAGAGCGTATTTGTGGTCGGTGAGATGGCAATGGCCCTGGTGTTGCTGATCGGCGCCGGACTGATGATCCGCACTTTGTTTCATTTATGGGGTCTTGACCCCGGATTCAATCCAAAAAACGTGTACACGCTGGCGCTCTCCGGGCCATCTTCTTTCAAGGCGCAATCGCCTGATGCCATCCGCACAGCATACCGCCAGGTTCATGACAAACTTGCGTCAGTTCCCGGCGTGGAAGCGGTTTCTTTCAGTGAGGGCGCGCATCCTATGGGCAGCGACGATGAAGAATACTTCTGGTACACAGATAAACCCATGCCAACGCACCAGAGCGATCTGGCCATGGCGGTGCAATACGTCGTGGAACCGGACTACATGAAAGTGATGCAAATCCCATTGAAGCGCGGCAGATTTTTCACTGCGGCGGACAATGAGCGTGCTCCTGCTGTCGTCGTTGTCGATGAGACTTTGGCGGCAAAATATTTTCCTGACCGCGATCCCATCGGCCGCTACCTGAACTTCAATACCAACCCGGCCGATCCTGATAAGGTCCCGAATCCGCAAATCGTCGGAATAGTTGGCCATGTGAATCAGTGGGGACTAGATAATGACGGCCCCGGCGCCATGCATGAACAGCTTTACCTGCCCATGGCCCAGATTCCAGACAAGGACCTCAAGCGCGGCGGCCTGGGTGGAGATGTCTTCATCCGCCAGCAAACAACCGGCTCCTTCAACCTGGCCACATTGCGCAGCCGCATGCTGGAATACAACTCTGAGCTGGTTGTCCATAATCCTGAAGACATGGAAAAGAGTGTTGCCGACTCCATCTCAAGCAAGCGCTTTACCATGACGCTGCTTGGCGTCTTTGCGCTCCTGGCTCTCTTGCTGGCCAGCATCGGTATTTATGGCGTCCTTTCTTATATGGTGGGGCAGCGATCTAAAGAGATTGGCGTACGTATGGCGCTTGGTGCCCAGAGGCTTGATGTACTGCGTATGGTTTTGAAAGATGGCGCACGGATGACTCTGATAGGAATCGTTCTTGGGGTGATCGGCGCTTTGGCGCTCACGCGCCTGATGAGAACTATGTTGTATG
>DASXKZ010000313.1:0-4844 GCA_036496525.1 Candidatus Angelobacter sp. | reverse complement strand
GGGACATCCGGAGCTGCATGTTCTGGATTCAACCGATCCGGCACAAATCAAGTCCATTGAAAGCCAGGTTGATCTGGCAAAAACGCTATGCATCGTCGCCAGCAAGTCTGGCAGCACGCTTGAACCAAATATCTTCAAGCAATATTTCTTCGACCGCATGCAGCAAACGGTCGGCAAGGATAAGGCGGGCGAGCACTTCATCGCCATCACCGATCCGGGCTCCAAGATGCAACAGGTGGCGGAGCGCGACCACTTCCGCAAGATTTTCTTCGGCGTTGCCAGTATTGGCGGGCGCTATTCTGCTCTTTCTAACTTTGGCATGGTCCCTGCCGCCATCATGGGACTCGACCTCAGCAAATTCCTTGAACGCACCAATGAAATGGTTCAGGCCTGCAAGCCGGAAGTACCGGCAGACCAAAATCCCGGCGCGGTCCTGGGCGCAATCCTGGGAACGCTGGGAAATCTCGGACGAAACAAAGTCACCTTCATTACCTCGCCCGGGATTCACGATCTGGGCGCATGGCTGGAACAGCTCATCGCTGAGAGTACCGGTAAGATCGGCAAGGGCCTTATCCCAGTGGATCGTGAATCGCTGGGCGCGCCGGAAGTTTACGGCAACGATCGTATCTTCGTTCATTTGCGGCTGACAAATGAGCCCGACACTGCCCAGACTCAGAAGCTGGACGCTCTTCGAAACACCGGCCATCCGGTTGTCGAAATTGAATTGGACGATACTTACGACCTGGGTCAGGAATTCTTCCGCTGGGAAATTGCCACGGCAGTCGCCGGTTCCATCCTGAAAATCAATCCGTTCAACCAGCCGGACGTGGAAGCCAGCAAGATCGTCACGCGACAATTGACCGAACAGTATGAAAAAACCGGAAAGCTGCCGGAAGAAGCGCCGCTCTTCGACGATGGCAACATCAAGCTATTTACTGACGAGCGCAATGCGGCCAGCCTGAACAAGCTTGTCGGGACGGACCGCTCTCTCACTGGTTTTCTGCGGGCGCATCTCAACCAGTTCAATCCGGGCGACTATATGGCCCTCTTGGGGTATATCGAGATGAACGGCGCGCATGAAGAATCATTGCAGACGATTCGCCATGCCGTGCGCGATCGCAAGCACGTTGCAACCTGCCTCGGCTTCGGCCCGCGATTCCTTCACTCCACCGGGCAGGCTTATAAAGGCGGGCCGAATACTGGCGTGTTCTTGCAGATTACCTGCGACGATGCGAAGGACCTTCCGGTGCCCGGGCAGAAATACACATTCGGAATCGTAAAAGCGGCGCAGGCGCGCGGAGACTTTCAGGTGCTGGCCGATCGCAAGAGGCGTGCCTTGCGCGTGCATCTGCCTGCGAACGTAGAAGACGGATTGAAGAGGTTGCAGGAAATAATTGTGCAATCACGTGCGTAGCTTTCTCTGAAATCCAGAACCGAATGTGATTGATCGCTATAGCCACGATCAATCAGAGGATAGGGATTCCTCGCTGCACCAGGAATTGCAGTAATCGGCATTTCAACAAGAAAAGGAAGAACAAATGCAACTAGGCATGATTGGGCTGGGTCGTATGGGCGGCAACATGGTGCGGCGCCTGATGCGCGCGGGACATCAATGCGTGGTCTCAGACCTGAGTCCGCAGAACGTGAATGAGCTGGCCGGTGAAGGTGCTACAGGATCAACGTCGCTTGATGACTTCGCCGCCAAGCTCACGAAGCCTCGCGCCGCATGGATCATGGTCCCTGCCGGCGATCCTACCGAGCAAACCGTCAACTCGCTGGCACAGCGCTTCCAGGCAGGCGACATCATTATTGACGGCGGTAATTCTTACTATAAAGACGATGTGCGCCGATCACAGAAATTGAAAGACCGCGGCATTCACTATATTGATGTTGGCACCAGCGGCGGTGTTTGGGGCTTGGAACGCGGTTACTGCATGATGCTGGGCGGACCGAAAGAAGCAGTGGAGCATCTTAATCCTATTTTCAAAACTCTTGCGCCCGGCAAAGGCGACATCCCAAAGACTGCCGGACGCGAGAAATTCAAAAGCACAGCCGAAGATGGCTATCTTTATTGTGGCCCTTCCGGCGCCGGACACTTCGTAAAAATGGTGCACAACGGAATCGAATATGGCCTGATGCAGGCCTATGCTGAAGGCTTTGATATTTTCCGCAATGCTAATTCCAGCCAGTTGCCGGATGGCTATCGCTACGACTTGAATCTGCCGGATATTGCTGAAGTCTGGCGCCGAGGCAGCGTGATTTCTTCCTGGCTACTGGATCTCACATCGATGGCATTGGCGGAAAATCCCACGCTCTCTGAGTACACAGGGATCGTCCAGGATTCAGGCGAGGGCCGCTGGACCGTTACAGCTGCGCTGGAAGAAGCTGTCCCTGCTGACGTTCTGACCGCGGCGCTTTATACGCGCTTCCGCTCGCGACAGGACCACACCTTCGCCGAAAAAATGCTGAGCGCTATGCGGCAAAAATTTGGCGGGCATATTGAACTCACAAGAAAAACTGAAAAAGCTTCCTGATCAGGAGGACTGTGCCTAAATGCCTTTACTAGAAAGAGAATTGCCGGCCATGGAAGAGCCGCCATCAGGTTCGCCACCGCCCACAGGCCCTTGCGTGATGGTCATTTTCGGTGGCACAGGTGATCTTACTTCGCGCAAGCTCTTCCCTGCCATCTATAACCTGGTCAAGAGCAAACTGCTTTCTGCAGACTTCGCGATCGTCGGTGTTGGCCGCAATGATTACACCCGGGAACAGTACCAGCAGATCATGGGTGACAATCTTGATAAGTTCGCCACCAGCAAGGTTGATCCCAAGCTTCGCGATTGGATGGTCCAGCGGGTTTTCTATGTAGGCGGCGAGTTTCATGATCCTAAGCTATATGCTCAAGTTGGGCAAACCCTGGCCGAGATCGACAAGAAGTGCAACACGCAAGGCAATTACTTTTTTTACCTTGCCACCAGCCCAACTTTTTTCGGTGAAATCGTTGATCATCTTGGCGCTTCAGAGCTGGCCTGTGAAAAAGATGGACACTGGCGGCGTGTTGTATTCGAAAAACCGTTCGGCAATGATCTTGAATCTGCCAAAGCTTTGAACCGCCAGGTCAGCAAGGTTTTGACCGAACGTCAGATTTTCCGCATCGACCATTACCTTGGCAAAGAAACAGTACAGAACATTCTGGTATTCCGCTTCAGCAATGGCATTTTTGAACCGATCTGGAACCGGCGCTACATTGACCACATACAGATCACCGTGGCGGAAACCGTGGGTGTAGAAAAGCGCGGCGGCTATTTTGATATGGCTGGAACGCTGCGTGACATGGTGCCCAACCATCTCTTCCAATTAGTCTCGCTTACCACAATGGAGCCACCCATCTCGTTTAACTCCACGGCTGTCCATGACGAACAAGCCAAAATCTTGCACGCCTTGCAGCCGTTCACTGAGGAAGACGTATTGCACTGCGCGGTCCGCGGGCAATATGGCGCGGGTGCAATCAAGGGTGAACGCGTGCCGGCATATCGAGCGGAAGAAGGCGTGCCTCCGGAATCGAAAACGGAAACCTTCGTCGCGCTGCGGTTGATGATCGATAACTGGCGCTGGGCCGGCGTGCCTTTTTATCTCCGCACCGGCAAAAGGCTGGCTGCGCGCCACACTGAAGTGGCAGTACAGTTCAAGCGCGCGCCTCTGGTATTGTTTCGGGATACGCCAGTCAACAGCCTGAACGCCAATCAACTGATTATTCATATTGCGCCGGATGAAGGTATTTCATTGCGGTTTGGCGCGAAAATTCCCGGCGCTCAAATGAAGGTTGGCGAAGTGGAGATGGACTTCAACTATGGTGACTATTTCGGGACCACCGCCAATACCGGCTACGAAGTGCTTCTCTATGACGGAATCATGGGCGACCAGACGCTTTACCAGCGCGCAGATATGGTGGAAGCTGGGTGGACCGTCGTTGATCCTATTATTGATGTGTGGAAGGCGCTAGCCGCACGAAACTTTCCAAACTACGCTGCCGGATCGTGGGGGCCGGAAGAAGCCACTGACATCATCGCACGCGACGGCCGCTCATGGAGAAAGATCAAAGTCTGATCAGGACCGCTGACAAAACTTGCCATGGGAACCCAAGTCAAAATCGTTCCTGATAACGCTGCCCTTGCGCAGGCGGCGGCACAGGAGTTTCATCGCATGGCAGAAGCCGCGGTGCAGGAGCGCGGGCGGTTTTCAGTAGCGCTCTCCGGCGGCAATACGCCTCGCGCAATTTATTCATTGCTGGCCAGCGAGCATAAAAAGTTGCCCTGGGACTGCATTCATGTTTTTTTTGGCGACGAGCGCCACGTTCCACCGGATCATCCTGATAGCAACTTTCGCATGGCCACTGAATCGCTCTTAAGCAAAGTGCCAATTCCTGAGAAGAACGTTCATCGCATCCGCGCTGAACTGGAAGCCGAAGTAGCCGCTGCTGAATACGAGAAGCAGTTAGTCGATTTCTTCCATTGGGGCGATCACGATTGGCCGCGCTTCGACCTGATTTTTCTTGGGATCGGTGAAGACGGCCACACTGCTTCACTCTTCCCCGGCAGCAAGGCGCTCACTGAGACATCGCGCAGGGTAGTGGCTAACTGGGTGGAAAAGTTTGAGACTTTCCGCATCACTCTTACTTTTCCCGTCTTGAATCACGCAGCTGAGGTTGTTTTTCTGGTCTCCGGCGCAGACAAGGCGCAGATTCTCAATGAAGTACTCCGGCCCGGGACCCAAAAATATCCTGCTCAGAGTGTCCAGCCAGAAAATGGCCGGCTGCTATGGCTGGTAGATCAGGATGCAGGCAGTCT
>DASXKZ010000312.1:0-57081 GCA_036496525.1 Candidatus Angelobacter sp. | reverse complement strand
GCTTACCGATGAGCGAGTGCGTAACCAGAGCGCGCCCTTTGATCATCCTTCACTCACCGTCCCGAATGGCGCAACGGTGACCAACGGAATTTTGACGGAACAGACAGTCACTATCCCAGCTACCGGCTCCGCCGGCGGAGCTCCCATGGCCAGGTTCTGCGATTCATTGGCCGGTGGGTCTTCGCAAGCTTGCCAGTAAAACGGTTTGTAAGATTTGTAATCTCTTGATGCACTAAGAGGCCGCAAAAAAAAGCGGCCTCTTTTTTTGTTTAAATGGATGTGGAGCGCAGGCGCCCTCGCCTGCGATTTTGCAATAACGCAGTAAATGGAACATGATCAGCTGTAAGCTCTTGTTTTCCGATCTCGGCGATGTCGCGCGATTCCGCGATTTTGCTGGTCCGATCACCTGATCACGCGCGATCACCAGATCACCCATCTCTCCGCGACTCCGCGTCTCCGTGGTAGGTTTTCCCGGTTCAGCTCAGTATGATCAGTGTTAATCAGTGGTAGGTTTTTGCTTCATCTTCTCCCTGCGCCAGCACCATCCCTGCCAGGCCCAATCCCATCCCAACGCAAAACGCCGGGCTTGCCACTAGAAACAGCACAACAAAGATCAGCACCATCACCGCCACAATCTTGGCGTGATGCAGCGTGTAATCAAAGATCAGGAGAACCACAAGTGACCCCACGACCGCACCCACGCAATACCCCGCCTGCGTCAGTGAGAAATTTCCATGCCGGTAATAGCGGACCGCGCCGGCAGCAAAAATCACCACAGCCAGCAAGAGCAAGATCGCGGGCCCTTTGGCCACGCCGCTTTGATGTTGCTGATTCACTGCGCGCAGGATATCACCACGGAGGCGCAGATGAAGAACACAGCAAAAATCTTTGAAACGCAGAGGAGCGGAGGTATCTAACAGTTGGCAAAAGATCAGAAAGATCAAAGAGCTCTTCTTTCCTTGGATTTTCTTCGTGTCTCTGTGCCTCCGTGGTGGGTTTTGATCCGCGCATCCGCGCTAAGGTTTTTGTTTCTCCACCGCAATACAATATTCATAATGTCCAAATCTCCCACTGAGCGTTTTACCGGCCGCGTTGACAACTACGTCCGCTATCGACCCAAATATCCGCTCCAGGTGGTCAACGCCTTGCGCCAGGATTGCGGGCTGCGGCCTGAACACACCATCGCTGACATCGCTTCCGGTACTGGAATCTTCACGCGGCTTCTGCTGGAGAACGGGAACCACGTTTTCGCCGTTGAGCCCAATGCTGAAATGCGTGCCGCCAGCGCTCACCTCCAGGAATCTTTTCCTCGGCTGGCTTTAGTCGTCGGCGCTGCTGAAGCAACCACGCTTCCTGCCGCTTCAGTGGACTTCATCACTGTGGCCCAGGCCGCGCATTGGCTGGAGCCGAAGCAGGCACGCGCGGAATTTGAGCGCATTCTCAAGCCGCATGGCTGGTGTGTGCTCCTTTGGAATGAGCGCCGCACCACCGGCAATCCTTTTTTGGATGACTATGAGCAGCTTCTGCACAGATATTGCGTTGAATATAAGGACAAACGCCACGGGCAAACCGCCCCAATAGCCCAGGCATTTTTCGCCGGCGTCCAATATCAACAGCGTGTTTTTGACTACCAGCAGGAATTTGACTTTGCCGGGCTTGCCGGACGGCTGCTCTCCTCTTCCTACTGTCCTTTACAGAGAGATCCGGCCCACGCTCCGATGATGCAGGAGCTCGAGCGTATTTTTCACGCCCACGCGCGCCACAACACCGTTCGCATCGACTATGACACCCGCATGTTCTTTGGACAGTTGCAACATGCGGAATAAGCTCTGGCTTGTATTAACTAAAATTCTTTATCCGCGATTATCCGTGTTGATCCGCGGCAAGTTTGCTTTTCTCCGCGCGTCCTCCGTGTATCTCTTCAACGGCTCGATTTTAATTTTTAGCGATTTTTGGCAACTTCGGCAATTTTGGCAATTTTCCCAATCCGTGTTCAGCTCGGATAAGGTCCTGTTCTTCCCCGATCACCGGATCACGCGCGATCACCAGATCACCCGATCTCTTCTCCGCGACTCCGCGTCTCCGCGGTGAAAAGTTTTAAACGACCCTCGCAAAACACTTTCCCTCCACTTCAATCTGCGTTACAACATCATTCATGACCCATCAGCAGCTTGTCCGGATGGCCGAGCAGTGGCTTCGCACCCGATATCGTTGCGGCATCGTCCTATCAGAACAATCCTGCGCCGGCGGTGAAACGCCCGACGTAATCGCCTGGAAAGGCAAATGCCGCTCGATAGTGGTGGAATGCAAGGTGTCCCGCGCCGATTTTTTTGCCGACCGGGAAAAGCCTTTCCGCAAAGACCCTGATCTGGCCATGGGCTGTGAGCGCTTTTACCTTGCCCCGCAAGGCCTTATTCGCCCTGAGGAGTTGCCGCAAAAATGGGGGCTGCTGGAATGCAAAGGACGCGAAGTCCGCATGGCGGTAAAGCCCTGCCGCCAAACCCAGCGCACCCAGATCGGCCTGATGTGGGAAATGAATCTCCTGCTTGCCAGCCTGCGTCGTGTTGAAGTGCGTATTGAGCCGCAGACCATCACAGATTTTCTGAAATGGAAGAACCGCCTCGCTGAATATAACGGAGGACGCCTGCCGGAAGGCATTGCGGCCCCGGAAGCCGAGCCGAACGTCCATCTGGTGTGATTTTTTCCGAGTTCGCGGCTGGATTTCTACGGAACCTGCTGGCTAGCTTTTTCCAGCACTCTTTTTGCGCACTCGTTTTCCGCGCATTGGCGCTGGCTCACTCACCTGTTTTATCAGCCGAAAGCGAACTGCTTCTCCGCATCCTTTGCATCGTGGAAACACATCGCCCGCTCGCACCAGCGCCCTATGCGGCTCCCGATGCTCGCGGTGAATTACCTGATAAATGCCGCCATGGCTGCAGAGTGCACCAGGAAGAATTAGAAGATCGTCTCCGGAGCCGACGCCTTCCATGAGGACCTCCAGCTTGAAACCTGCCGCGAGAGAGGTTGGACGCATACGGGGAACAAGCAGTCTGAAGCTTAGATGAAGAACCAGTTATTTCGGGTTGCGGTCGCCGCAGTAGTTCTGTGCAGGCCAATCGCTCAATGGCCGACTTGAATGGCGATCGGCTGAAATGGCAGGATCATCCTAAGAAACCGTTAACATAATTCCTGAGCTGATTCTAGCCTTTCGGCCAATCTCGGATTGACCAATTTCCTGCCTATTCTCGGCAATCTGTGCCATATCATGTTTCTTTGCTTTTCTCTCCCACGGTGCAAGGGTCGATGCTGGCAATCCCGCATCCCTGAATGTTTTCAGCGATCAACAGCTCTTGTATACCCGTGAGATCGTGTTCAAGAAAAAGGAGTTGAGATATGAAGAAGTTATTCGCTTTGTTCGTTTGCCTTACTTTTCTCGGCGTGGCCTCAGCCACCAGCGGAACCAGCGCCCGCGACGACGGCGGGAATGTATTTGAATTCAACCAGCTTACCCCTGTTGTGCCGCCTTTCACCGGCCCTACCAATCCAATTCGCGGCATTGGTGGCGCTGGAGCGCCATGGAAGATTGATTCCGGCAGAGCGGAGCTGAACGCCAATGGTGAAATTGAAGTCCGGGTTCGCGGCTTGGTGCTTGTGGGCACCGGCGCCAATCCGATCCCAAATTTTGCCGTGATCCTGAGCTGCCAGAGCAAGGACGCAGTCGGCGCGCCCGCTGTCGTCAACCTTGTTGCGGGAATCACTCCTGCCACCACAACCGGCGACGCACGCTTTGAAGGAACAGTAACGCCGCCTTCGCCCTGCATCGCGCCGATCGTTTTCGTGGCCATCCCCGCGACGGCGACAGCTCCAGCGCGCTGGCTGGCTGTCAGCGGTTTTTGATTCGTTTCGACGAACTCATTCAGCTGCCGTGCCGATGTGACGAACGCACTGGTACGGCGGCTATCCTTTGGCCGCTGGTAAGGGAATAACGGCTTAGTTGTTGCCCGGCTTGCGCTTGATCACTGGCCGATCATCATCCTGGCCCTTATCGTTTTGGTCAGGGCTCTTGTCGCTGGGGCTTTTATCGCCAGCAGTGCGGCGCAAATCCGGCTTCTGCGCGTCCTTGCCGTCTTTTTGCAGCTTGTGTTTCATCACTAACGCCAGCCGCTTCTTGGCTTGCTCAAAATCCGATGTGTCCGTGATGTACTGCTCGCGAGGCGGCAGGATGCTCCCGATTTCCTGCTGCGATTTCACGATCCGGTCGGGCGTCTGCGGATGGTCCCCGTAAAGCTTCATCGCCAGCCCCGGTCGTCTCTTCTCCAATGACTGCAACTTTTCAAAAAAGTTGATCATGCCATTCGGATCGTAGCCACTCTTGTAGGCGTACTGTATGCCCAGGTAATCCGCCTGAGCTTCAAAGTTGCGGCCAAACTTGCTGAATACAGCCGGAATCCCAAAGTTCGCGGCTTCATTAACTCCAATCCCCGCAAGCCCGCCGGTCAGGATCACTACCGGAATCATCGCCAACTGGGCGAAAGTCCCGCGCGTGGCTTCGCGCGCCGCATGGCACGCCGCCACATGCCCGATCTCATGCGCCATCACGCCCGCCAGTTCGGACTCATCATCAGCCATCAAAAGCGTGCCGGCATTCACAAACATGTAGCCGCCGGGCAGCGCGAAAGCGTTGGGCTCTTCCACGTCCAGTACCTTGATGGTGAAGGGCAGGTGCGTATCGGAATTGCGGGCAAGGTTTTGCCCCAGACGGTTTACGTATTCGTTCACCACGGGGTCGGTAATCAGGTGCGACGTTGACTCTACCTGCCGGGCAAACTCCTGACCCATTTTTACCTGGGTGTCCAGGCTGTACCAGTTGAACAGCCCGCGATTGCAACCCACATTGCGGCTGCCGATGGCATTCAGGTCGTTGATCCCCGCGCCATGGTAAAACTTGTCATCGTCTCCGCTCTGCTTGTCTTTATCCTTGTCTTTCTGCTTTTGATCTTTCTGCTGTTGTCCGGACTTGTCATCTTGGTCCTGCTGCTGTAGCGGAATGGCAAATGCAGCGGTCACGGACAGGAGAAGCGCCCAACCCAGGAAAAACATTCTGCGGAACACGATTTACCTCCCTCGTCGGCGTCCAACCGTCGGAGAAGAGACCATTATACCTTGAGCAATAAAGTAGGCGTGAGCGAACCCGGAGGCCGCCGGGGAAGAGGATTTATCCTCTTCCCCCGAACCGGATGCGATGATCAACGGACAATAAGCGTGAGAGGTTGCGACACGGTTGCCCCGCCGGAAGTCGCGTTCACGGTGAGCGTGTAAGTGCCGGGAGCAGTTGTAAACGTCTGCGGGGGCGTAGGTGTTGGGCCTCCACCGCCACAGCCTGTCAGAGAAATGATCGGAATGCAGGCTAACAGTAACACGCAGGCGCATATGTAGCGCGAAGTGCGGCGGCGCTTCGTAAGCAACAGGGCAACTGGCGCCAGGAATGTAAGCCCGATACTCGCAAGTTTTACGCTGTCGAAGGTGAGCGAAGCTGTTCTCACGACCTGCGTGTTGACCGTGACGGTGAAGATTGCATTCGCACTGGAAGACAGACTGAGCGACGAAGGCGAGACGGTACACGTAGCGTTTGCCGGAACCCCGGTGCAGGTAAGCGTTGCCGCACCCGCAGCGCCAGGCGTTGCGGCGATCGACAAGTTGTAAGTGGCTGTTTGCCCGGCAGTCACTGTGGCTGTGGTAGTTGCGCCGCTCGCGGGTGTGATGGTCAATGTGGGAGTAGTTCCTGTTCCACCAAGGGCAATGAACACTCCTCCACTGATCGCATCGTCAGTTATCGTGAGGAACCCAGTCCGCGAGCCGGCAGCGGTGGGCTTGAAAGTGACCTGAATGCCGCAGGACGCGTTGGGCGCCACGCTTGCGGCGCAGGTATTTGTCGCAGCGAAGTCTCCCGTAGTACTGATGCTGAAAATATTGAGTGGAGCGTTGCCGGAGTTTGTGAGGGTCAGCGATTGTACTGCGCTGTTGACCCCCACATCCAACGAACCAAAGTCTGTGATGCTGCCTGCTAATGTTACCGCAGGCGCCGTTGGGTTCTTGCTGAGTCCGCTCCGGAACAAGATGAGGTCTTCGCCCGTAAACGAAACGTTCCTGGTGAGGAAGCCGAACCCGGTGGAACCCCAACGGACCAGATTTTCCGGCGAAGGATCGTTTAGTTCAGTGAAATTCACCGTTCCTGTTACTGCAAGTGTCTTGAGGTCGTATGCCGTAAGACCAACGCCGGAGGTGGCGTTGCTGATTTGGTCAGCCACCATGAAGAATTGGCCGGCTGCCGTGTCCATGGCCATATCATGCAGGTTGGGAAAGCTCGTGGGATTAATGGCTGTAACGGTGAAGGTGCCGGCTTCCGTCTTCGCTACCGGATCCCATACTTGGCCTGCCTTGGTGTAGAGCAGTTTGCCGTCGGAGATCACCGACAGGCCCGTTGTGCTGTTTCCTCCCACGTTGGTGCCGGTGACGGGAGTGAAGTGAAGGCCGGTGCCATCGATGGTAAACACATTGAAGAACGGACTCGCCAAGGTAAAGGGCAGCGAGTAAGCAGTGCCTGCATCGGTGAACGCAAAGCTCGATACATCAACACCATTGAAGAACTGAGTGAGGTCAGGCACGGAGTTGACCAGGCCGCTGTCATTGAACAGGGACATGACGCCCTCAGGAAAACTGTTGCTGGTGAAAAACACAAGCAATGATGTCTGTGAGCCAGGCACGGTCAGCATTGTGGCGGAGAAAGGACGATTCAGCACAAGGCTGCTGGGAGGGTAGGCAAAGGTCCGATCGATCTGACCGGTGGCGAGGTTGATTCGCTGGATCGTTTGAATACCTTGAGCTGCCACGAAAAGAAAGCTGCCATCGTCGCTGGCTGCAAGCGCACGTGGGTCGTTACCAACTGGGATAGGCGTTTGAGTGGCGCCCGTCTCAGGGTCAATCGGAATCACTGTATTCGCATTCGCTGTAGCTGAAGCTGGAATACTGGCGTATAGCAGTTTTCGGCTGGGCACTGAGATGAGATAGGACGGGTTGAGCGTAAGCCTCTGGTAGACGGTCAGAGTCAAGGGTGCGCTCTCGCCACCACCAGGCGCGGGATTGAAAACGGTTACGGGCAATTCGCTCATGGCAGTCAAGAGTGCCGGATTGACGGTGACAGAGAGCGAGATAGCGCTGTTGTAAGTGGTTTTCTGCGCCTGTCCGCCAATGCGCACCACGGATGAGGGGAAGAAACCGGCGCCGATAATAAAGATGTTGAGGTTCGTAGTGCCAACCGCGGCGGTCGATTGCCCCATGGAAGTGATCGTGGGAGCCGGAAAAGCGTCTACACCCACACCGCTCAGGTTCAGGACCACCTGCGGATGCACTGGGTCGTCGCTGGCCACGGTCAAGGTTCCGGTGCGTGTTCCTGACGCCTGCGGCGTGAAATTGAGGGTGAGAATACAGAAGCCGCCGGGGTTCAGAGGCGCACTGCAGTTCGGCAGGCTGAAGGTGAAATCAGCGCCCGTGATGGTGGTATGCGCCAGGTCAATTTGCAGCGGCGCTCCACCAGTGTTCTGAATAAATATCGGGTGGGCCGGCGCGGCTTGTCCCACCAGTTGCGGGTCAAAGCTGAGTGAGCCCGAGATATCAATAACCGGCACCACACCGGTACCGGAGACTGTCAGCGTGGTCACGACGAACGGAGTGTTGGTCGTCAACGTAAGGTTCGCGCTGGTTGTTACCGCTGCAACCGGAGCGAACGTGATGCGCAGATTGCAGGAGGCGTTTGGTGCAACCGGTGCTGCGCACAGCGTGCTGTCAATGGCGAAGACGGGATCGCTCGAGACTGCTGAATTGAGCGACAACGGCGCGGTGCCGCAGTTCGTCACGGCCACACCGACGGTTGTCGATTGTCCGACCCGCGTGAAGGGCAAATTCAGGAATCCACTCTCGCTGGGCAGGCAAACCGCTGGCGCATCCGCGGCTGGATCGATCTTTGCAGCGTACCCGAAGCTTGGCGATGTTAGTGGTGGGGGAGGGGGAGTAACCGGATGAAATGAGCCGGCCGTAGTATGCAAGGTGTTGTTTGCGATTCCCGCCACATGGATCTTTCCTGCACCGTCAGCCGCCACTGCTTGTACCGCAGAGGCTTCAGTCGCGCTGCCAAAATACGTGGAGAACAGCAACTGCTTTCCGGTGGAATCGAATTCCATGATGAAGCCGGTGCTGCTCGAGAATTGCGCTGGCGGCATGGTCGACATGAAAGGATGAACCAGAGGGAACTGGAAGTCGCGTGTTCTACCGACGATCCAGATGTTTCCGTTTCCATCCACAGTCATTTGGCTGGGACTGAGATCACCGCCAGTGAGGAAACTCGAATACACCAGCGCGGTGCCGGTGGCGTTGAGCTTGGTGAGCCATCCGTTGTTGGCGAACTGTGGCAAGGTGCTGACACGCGCGTCGGGTGTTACGGGATAGTCCGAATTTGGGCCGAAGCCAGAGACGATCGCCTGGCCGGTGCCGTCCACGGCGATCGAAAGGCTCTGAAAGCCGTCACCGACAAACGTAGAGTAAACCAGGCTGGCGCCATCCGGCGCTACCTTGGTCACGAACGTTGCTTCAGTCGAAGGCGCTGTGATCGTGGGCTGAAATACGCCTGGAGTGATCGGCCAGAGTGTTCCGGCCCTGCCATAGATATATGCATTTCCGGAAGGATCAACCGCCACGGCTGCCCCGCCCTCCGGGCCTGCGCCTCCGCCCTGTGGCTCCGCATCGCCGACAAGGGCGCTGTAGCTCAGCGCTCCCGTAGGCAGGAATTTGGAGAGGAAGACGAGCGGATCGCCTCCGCCAGTAGTGTTGTTCTGTACAGCATGCAGCGCTCCGGGTGTTACCGGGAAAGTCGCATCGCTGGTATTGCCGGTCACGTATGCATTCCCGTTACTGTCCACTGCCACTGAGGTCGCCAGCACGTTGAATCCGCTGCCTAACAGCGTGGAATAGTTGAGCGCCGACCCATCTGCGGAGAGCGAGCTTACAAACACGGAGAACTCGGCAAAACCTACAGTTGGCGTGGATGCCGGGTTCTTCACGGGAAAATCGGCTGACTCGGTGCGGCCCACCACAATCGCGTTGCCGCTGCCATCAACCGCTATGCCGAATGGCTCGTCATAGTCAGTCCCGCCCAGAAATGTGGAATAGACCTGGCTCGACCCATCCACGCTGAGCTTGGTCACCACAACGTCCGGCTTGTTGCTGGCGCAGCTTGCGCAGGTTGGCTGCAGAGAGCCCGGGGTTGTCGGATACGCTGCATCGAACACCAGGGAGGTGATGTAGGTATTGCCGGCGCTGTCCGTGGCGATATGTGCTGTACTGATGGCGGCGTCACCCAAAAAGGTTGAATAATCCAGCACCGGATCGATAATGAGCGGCAATGAGCGGTCATAAGACCCCACGTCGAAGGTCGCGCGATCATTGCGCACGCGATAGGCGACAGCAACTTCCGCCTTGCCCTTGCTGGTTTCCTGATACGCGAAGGGGTGGTGGAACTCGATGGAGCCCTGAGCAGTCTGGATGAGAAGATCACCGGAAGGTGTGAGTTGCAAGTGGCGCATGCCAGTGAAGCGCATGGCGATTGCGCGTGGATTAGCGCCGGGTGCGAGCACAAAATCGTGTTCGAGCCGCGGACCGTTGCCATAAAAAACCAGGTCAGTACCTGGGTAAAGAGATGTATAACGCACACGCGCATAGGTAGGAATGTTCCGCTGGAAGTCGGCCGGGGTGCTCCCGCGCAGGTAGTTAACGCGTCCTGGCAATAGTTTCTCGGCGGATGCGGTGCTACTCTGCGAATCTTCAAAGCTTATGCCAAGAACGTCCGCGCTCCCGGTTTTCGTGGCTAATCGAATCTCGATGCTGTGATCGAGAAAGCCCATGGCAAGCCCATTCTGGTGGGCCAGAAACTTGTAGCGCGTGTCAGCCTGCTTCAAATTTGGCTCGAACGCGATAGGCAGACCTTCCGTTTTCAGCGCGGCCACAGAGTGAGTGGGCTGTGCCTGTGCTTGCTTGCCCGGCTGCTCAGCCCAGGCCATTGAAACCTCAAGAACAAGACTCACCAGGGCCAGGTAAAGCAGCAACTGAGGCATGAAACAGCGTGCGCTGAAAACGCGAGCGAATGGGTGTGGGGATGCCATGGATCACTTCCTAGAGCGAGAAGTATTCCGAAGCAAGGCAGCCCCTAGAAGGGGGTAGTATCCAGCAGCTACTCAGGACGGAAGACAAAGTGTAGCCCGAAACTAACAGTTGGGCAAGAGCTTTCCTACCACATGTTATTGGTGCATGAAGATGCCCGTTTTTTTGACTACACATGAAATATACGGTTTATGTTATAGCCGCTAGCCGAGGGTGTAGGTCTTCCCTGCCCTCCACCTAGCTCAGCGGAGATTTGATGTGCCACCTTCCCGGACACTTCGCGCACTAACAACTGCCAATCCCCTTACACTAAGGTGTTTAGCTGCCCGCCCCGTATAGCCAATACGATTTTCGGTTGCTGGCGAGACATCGCCATTGCACTTACATCCCGCAGTTTGTGGAAAGTCATAGACCCAGCGCCTCCACTTGCTCCTCAGTTTCATAGCCGAGCCAGTGCGCAACTTCATGCCAGACCACCCGTTTCACTTCTTCCCGCAAATCTCCTTTTGAGCACCGCAGAATGGGGCCACGAAAAACAAAGATCAAATCGGGAGCATATTGCAACTGGGCGAATGAGCGTTTTGTCCTGAATATGCCGCTGTACAGTCCCAATAGCTCAGTTCCATGGCGCCATTTCTCCCGGTTCGCCATCTCCTCAAATACCTCCGGAGGAGGCTCATCAACCACTTGAATGCCGGGGAAATCCGGAAGGCGCCTGATCTTTTGGGGCAAGGTGTTGTACGCCCACTCCACAAGTTCCTCAAAGCTTTCGGGATTAGTGGTGTCGGCCATGAGCCAACTTTACCACCAGGATAAGCGGAGAGGCGTGGAGTCATTTTCCAGCCTATCGCTGATGTAAACGTCTGATTGCAACAGTCACCAGCCGGTATTTGGATAGAGCCGCTTAAGTGCGATGGAGAGTGGCACGTTGTCGCGTGTGCCGTTGAGCAGCAGCCGGTCGCCCTGAAGCTGGTAAGTTCCCTCGATGGCCGAGGCGGAGCCCTCCAATCGGATCCGTTTGATTTGGAATGTGTGGCGGGATTTGCTGGCTTCGAAGGTGCCGAAAGAAGCATGGCGAATAGTCCCGTATTCGCAGGTATTGAAGACATCGAAGAAAAATGACGAGTCGGGGTCCGGGGTGACAGAGCGTCCCGCGATGGAAAGGGACTCGACCTTCCAGGTGCCGCTGCCATTGATTTGGGGCATACCTGTGAAGTCGGCTACGGGTATCTGGAAGTGGACGATGCTGAAACCTATTGCGAAGGCGGAGAAAACGATTCCGACGACCACGATGGTACTGCTCGCGATCTTCGCGGTACGGCGAAGTCTTCGGCTGGCGATTGGCGCCGGCGATACGATAAGTCGCTGGCACAGGTTGAGGTAAACCGGACCATCGTAAAGGACGAGGAAGACGTTGATGGCTAGAAACACGGAGCTGATGATTTTCGTGTCGCGCCCTATATCGAGAGCGAAGTTGATGAGGACGACATTGAGTAGGACCGGGAACATGAATAGGGCGCCGAGACGCCGGGTCCGGACGTTCAGGAGCAGTAGTGCGGGAATAAGCTCGAACAATCCAAGGAGCATTTGCAGGTGGGGCGAGTAGCCAAAGGTGGCCCAAGCGAGATTTCTGCCGGTCGTCGTGCCCAGAGGCTGAGCATAGACCCAGGCCGGGAGCTTGAACTGATAAGCGAGGAGTTTGTCGATAGCATAGGGCATCATGGCTAGGCCAAGAAAGTAGCGAGCGACGGTCATGGCGGCGTACCCGACCCGGCTGCTTGCGATCATCGATTGTTCCTGCACGGGCTGTACAGTTTCGAGTGGCGTGCTCATGTGAAAGACTCCTGTGACACCCTGAACATCTGGCCTCGTTCATTTGGGATTTATGCCTGAAGTCGTTAGAATGCTCGTTGCGTCCAAGTCTTGCACCTCTCTATCCATATTTCAATTGATGAAATATCGCCATTTCACCCGTCATCTTCTGTCATTGGTGTGAACGACTAATTACACCTTCTGATACAAAGGAGGTATATGCCCACTCCCATGGTTCACCAGTCTGACGTTGCCACACTCGATGCCATTCTGAATGCCCTTTACGAAGCTGTTTCCGGACCGGTTGGCCAGCCGCGGGACTGGGACCGTTTTCGGTCTCTTTTCCTGTCGGGCGGACGCCTCATGCCGATCGTCTCCATCCCTGGGGAAAAGGCTGGCGTGCGTTTACTGAGCACTGAAGATTTCATTCAGCGCGTAGAGCCAATATTCGCGAGAGAGGACTTCTGGGAGCGGGAAACGAGCCGCCAGACTGAAACAATCGGCCATTTCGCACACGTGCTGAGCTTCTATGAATCTCTCCGCGATCCGAACGGACCGCCGTTCGAACGAAGCGTGAACAGTATCCAATTGTTAAACGACGGTCATCGCTGGTGGATCGTCAACCTGATGTGGAACACTTCCCGCGCCGAGTAGGGCTATCCGCCGGATTCCGGTTTCGACTCGCTCACGGCAAGTCCTTATGCCGTCTTCTGGATGCGGGATTTTATTTCGCGAAGCGTGGAGATAGCACGCGCCTTGCCAGGCTCCGGAATTGATCCATGGGAGTCTTCTCGAGTGCTAATCCTTGTGCGCGCATTTTGCTCAAGCCGTCATTCAATCTTTTTCGCGCTACAGGTCCCATGGCGATGAATCGGAAAGCCTGCGCATTGCCGCTGGCCATGGGCAAAAGCTCAATCGCGGCGGAGAAGGTCCCGGAAGCAGTTTGTATCCCGATGTCAGCGAATGTGCCGGAAGCAAATCGCCTTTCCAGGCGAATTGTGCCGCCGGTAAGGGACAGCATATGAAGAGTGCCTTTGAGTTTTTCAGAGCCGATTGAAACAACTGCCTGCTCGTTATTAGGTACAACGAACCTGGGTGAACGAACCCGTCTTTGCTGCTTTTTCATCCTTATATTGCTCCCGCCAACAAATTAGAACCAAAATGGTAGCAATCCCACCAAACCAAAAGCACGATGAAAATAGGCGCGATTGCCACTGAAGGCCATGCCAGAACATGGCCACTTAGGCACGGGAGGCTCTGAGAGATGGCCGCTCAGGCCACTTCAAGACGTAACATGGCATTGCACTGAAAATCGGGCAAAGCTTTTCAAGCCGGTGAAAGCGCGGCTTTTTTCTTCAACCGCTTAGAGCTTGGGATGTTTGAGATGCCAGCCGGTTGAATCCTGATACGCCTTGGCCACCGCCAGCATCTGCGCTTCGCCAAACAGCTTCCCGATAAACGTCAGCCCGGTCGGATGGCCTTTCTCATCAAAGCCGTGCGGCAGCGTTACGCTCGGGTGTCCGGTGAGATTGGTGATGCCGGTGCTGCGGTCGGCCACGGGATTAGGCGTGTAATCGGCGTAGTCATAGGGCAGCAGATAGACGTCGACCCTTGCCATGAGCTTATCCATCTCCTGCATCAGCAGCATGCGTGCGCGATTGGCATTCACGTAGTCCGGAGCCGGATAAAGGCGATAACCGTTTTGGCTGGCGATGCGGTCCGGACGCGCGAGCTGGTCTGGGTGCGTGTCAACGGGATCATGCAGCGCCACAATGCCTTCAGCGTTGAGGATCGCCGAAGGATCGAGCTTTGGATTTTCAGGAAGCTTGAACTCTGCCAGTTCGATGCCCAGGCCGCGAATCTTCTCCAGGGCCGCGCGATCATTGGCCTCCACTTGCGGCGTCTGGCGCGTATTTTCAAATGCGGCCTTCAGGTAGGCGACGCGCAGCTTACGAAAATCGAGCGTGGCGTCCCAGTTAAAAGGCACGTCCACGGCCGCAAGGTCAAGATTGTCCGCACCTTGAATGGCGTTGAGCACCAGCGCGCAATCTTCCACCGAGCGGCACATCGGGCCGGTCTTGTCCATGCTCCAGCTCAGCGCCATCGCGCCGTAACGGCTGACGCGTCCAAAGGTCGGACGCAGCCCGGTCACGCCGCAAATGGCTGAAGGCGCAAGGATCGAGCCCAGCGTTTCCGTGCCAATAGAAAATCCCACCAACCCGCCGGCGGTTGCCGATCCCGGACCAGCGGACGATCCTTGCGATCCCATCGACGTGTCCCACGGGTTCATCGTCTGTCCCGCGAACCAGATGTCATCGAGCGCCAATTCTCCGGTGGCAAGTTTGCCAATGAGCACCGCGCCCGCAGCGCGCAGACGGGTAACCACCGTCGCATCCACATCAATAATGCGATCTTTAAACGGCGCCGCTCCCCAGGTGGTGGGATATCCTTTCACCGCGAACAGGTCTTTGATTCCGTAGGGAATGCCGTGCAGCGGCCCGCGATGCTTACCCGCAGCAATTTCTTGATCGGCCTGGCGCGCCTCGCGCAACGCCAGATCATCAGTGATGGTGACAAAACATTTGAGCTTCGGGTTGTAGCGTTTCGCGCGCGCCAGATACATCTCAGTGAGTTCTACGGAAGTTACCCGCCGGGTGCGGATCAGCTCACTCAGGCTCGTCACCGTCCAGAAAGCCACGTCTTCCAGGTTGGGTGGCCGCTGCACGCGAGGCGGCGCGCTGGCGCGGAACGACCGCCGTGTGCGGTCGATCTTCATCCCTGGAAGCACCGGATTGAAGTAAAGCGGCGGAGCAATGCTGTTGTCGATTTCGATTTTGCGCAAGTCGCGGAGCTTGACCGTGTTTTCGGTGACGCCCTTGAGCATCTTGTCCAATTGCTCGTCAGTGAATTCAAGACCGGCGACGGCCGCGGCATCGCGCAACATGTCTTTAGTCAGTTGTGGCGGTGCCGCTTCTGCAAGCCATGCCCAGAGCACACCGGGGAAAAGCGTTGAAGTCAACCCCAACGATGAAAAATAAGCGAGAAATGAACGGCGATCAGTAGTAAGGCTCATGAGTAGGCAAACATTCTGCACTGGGGGAGAGAGTTTGTCTATTGGCGGTGTTTGGCGAAAGCGGAGGCCCGATTCATCTGAAATCGAAAGGCCCCCCAACTTGCCCGGACAACTTCACAAGATTTTATAAATCAAAACTTGAACAGCATAGAGATAAATAGTTTGATACTGCTTGCCTGGCCATCACTAGTTCTAAGCTGTTTCCTATATTTGTTTCTATTTATTGGCCTAGATTGTGTCGCCACACGATGAATGGCGATATTGCAATGTAGAGTGAATATTTGCCGTTACTGAGCATGAAACGGCGAGCATAAAGTTGCCATGCTCGGCAATACGTGCTGATCCGAAAGGGAGGCCCTGAAAGCGCAATGCGGAAATCATTTGAGATTCGAAGTTTTTTATTATGCGGTTTGCTGTTTCTCACGGGAACTGGAATGTTAATTTCTCTCGCAGGCTGCGGCGGCAGTCCCGGCCAACCTCCCAAGCCGGTACCCGGCGCAACTACCAATGTGATGGTGCTGTTGACCAGCACGGCAAACGATAAGCTCACGCAATTCGACATGGCAATTACCAGTGTCAGCCTGAGCGACAGCGCCGGTAACACGGTTACCTTATTCAATAAGCCATTTGTCCAGAACGGAAACACAGGACTGACCGAATTCATGCGCTTAAACGGGGTTTCCAAACCGCTGGCCACCGCTACGGTCCCGCAGGGGACCTATACATCCGCGACAGTCAAGGTGGCGTACTGCGAGTTCGCCAATGCCAGCGTGGCGGCGGGCGGAATGGTAACTCTGATTGCCGCAGAAGGCACGTGCGGCCAGGGAACAGGAAATACAACCGTGAACCTTCCCTCCCCGATCACGATCAGCGGCGCGACGATGGCGCTCTCTTTCAATCTTCAGGTTTCGCAATCCTATACGCTTGCATCATCCAGCAGTTACACGATATCGCCTGTATTCAAGCTAACGCCCGTTACAGTTTCGGGAAATCCCACGAACGACAGCAATGGCAAGATCAGCGGGACCGACGCACTGATTACTTCAGTAAACCTGTCCGGCGGCACCTTTGTGGCGCAGACTGCGGATGGTATCTCATTCACTTTTAGCTCCAGTAGCGGTACGCAATACGAGGGTATTGCGGGTCTTTCTGCGCTCTCGGCCGGCCAGCTAGTAAATCTTGATGGCGCAATTCAGGCCAATGGAACGTTACTCGCCACGCGGCTGGAAGTCGCGAACCTGTCTGCCATTACCTCCGATCTGTTTCTGCCGCTCTCGCCGGCCTCACCGGTGGGCTCCGCCATTTCTCAGCCGCTGGATTGTTTCCCCGCGCCTGGCGCGGCTCCGCTTTGCCAGAGCGCCTTCTTCTTCAGCAGCAGCACCGCCTTTCATATTTCTGGACAGATGAATAATCTGCAGAACCTTCCTTTTATCCCGGCTTTCGATAGCTTGAACTTTGTGCTGGGACAAAATGTGTCTGTGGCCTCGAGCACCTCGCAGCTAGGCTCCGGTGGAATGTTGGCTACGGATGTTACGCTTGTGCCGCAAACGCTGAATGGCACTGTAACCGCTATTGCAAATGCTGGCGCCTTTACGGTTTATACCCTTGCGCTGGCGCCTTATGATGCAGTTCCGACAACCCAACAGCTGGCTGTTGTTGCTCCCTTTTCCGCCATCGCTAATCCAACCACCGTCCAGGTTTATGTAGACGGCAACACACAGCAGCTGCAATCCGGATCCATTGCTCATGGAAGCCTTCTGCGGTTCAGAGGACTGCTTTTCGACGATAGCGGCGCCTTGCGTATGGACTGCGGTGAGGTTCTGGATGGGGTACCGGAGTAGATGACTGAATGCCTTCAGGAGAACAAGACTCCAGTTAGTCGGAAGTGGCGGAAGCGTGTGAGAGTCGAACTCACCAGAGCCAGCAAAGCTAACTCTCGCCGGTTTTGAAGACCGGAAGGGTCACCGGACCCCATGCGCTTCCGCGTATGTGTAAATCTACCACGGAGGCACGGAGACACGGAGAAAAGCAAAGGATTAGCCAAACCCAACCGCAAAGGGCACAAAGAGCGCAAAGGAAATTCAGAGGGATTGAATTCCTGTTCCTTTGCGATCTTCGCGTCCTTTGCGGTGAATGGGTTTGGCTAATTGCCAGTTGCTAATTGCTAGCTGCTTGGGCTGAATGCTGAATGCTGAGTGCTTCTACTCAGCCCTCAAGGCCTCTGACGGATCTACCCGGGCAGCCCGGGCAGCAGGAAGCGCTGAAGCGATCACCGCAGCAGCCAGGATTACCGCAGCGGACGCAATCAAGGGCAGCGCTCCGGGCGATTGCACTTCTCCAATATACTTGCCAATGGTACGTTCCAGGATAAAACCAAGCACCAAACCCGCAGCTACGCCAACGCCTGCAATCACCAGTCCTTCAGAGAGCACCTTGGTGAGAATGCTGCGCGGCTGAGCGCCCAGGGCCTGCCGGATTCCGAACTCGCGCGTGCGTCCGCTCACGGAAAAGGCGAGTACGCCCGCCACTCCCACCACGGAAATCAACAGCGCCAGTGTGGCAAATCCGCCGAATACGATTGCGTTGAGCCGGTCCGGTGTCAACACTTCAGTGCGAATATCTTCCAGCGAACTGGCCCGCTCCACAGGTTGGTCTGCTGACATCTCATGAATTGTCCGGGTGATCGTGGGGACAAGCGCATACGGATCATTCTGGGCGCGCACAAAAAGCCGCCCATTAAAACCTTCCTGCGCTGATGGCTGATAAATCGTCATGGCCGGTTGCGGAATGATGTTTTCATCGTCCACATCGGGCACCACGCCGATGATCCGCCGCGGCTCAGTGCTGATGCCGATAAACTTCATCACGCCGTCAGTCCATTGCAGGTGACGGTCCACGGCTTCGCGCCCGGGAAACAGCCGCTGGGCAACGCTTCTGCTGATGATCACCACGCGTTCCGCCCCGTCGCGATCGGTGTCCCTGAAGTCCCGGCCTTCCATAATCGGCACGCCCATGGTTTCAAAGAATCCCGACGAAATCGACCGGAAGCGTGCGCGCGGGTCCTCGTCTTTATCGCGACGCGCGCCTTCCACGGAGAAGGTAAAGCTAATGCTGAGAGCCCGGCCGTCGCGCCAGGGCACGCCGAAACCTGCAGAAACATGTTGCACTCCGGGCAGCGTGCTCACGCGGCGCTGCACTTCACTATAAAAATCCCGCACCTGATTTGGCGTTTTGCCTTCCGCCATCACCGGCAGATTCACGGCCAGAACGTGCGCGGTTTCAAATGGCGGCTGCGTTTTTTCCAGCACCAGAAGGGTTTTCACCAGCGCGCCCGCTCCGGCCAGCAACAGGAATGATGCTGTGATCTGTGTAACGGCAAAAATACCAAGCCGGCGGCTGCTTCCTCCGCTTACGCGCACACTGCTTGAAAGGCTGAATCCTGCGGAAGTATCCGGGGCAGGCAGGCGAGGCACAAACGCCAGGAAAACGGCGGCCAGCAGCGCAAGCGCAACTCCGATCCAGATCATGCTGAAATCCAGCGTGAGGTCAAGCGCGCGTACAGAAAACCGCGAAGCATATTTAGCCAGCACGGCCACCATTGGGGCTGCAATGGCAATCCCTGCCAGCGCGCCGCTGCCGCACAGCACAATGCCTTCCGCCAGCAGTGAACGCCTGAACGCCGCAGTGCTTGCTCCCAGCGCAGCGCGAATCGCCATCTCAGGTTCGCGGCGCACCGCCCGCGCCAGAATAAGGTTGGCCACATTGGAGCAGGCAATCACAAACAGCAGGCCGGACGCCGCGAACAGCACCCACAGAATCGTCCGCGCGCGCGAGTTGATCTGGTCATGCATGCGCGTTACTTCAATCTTGTAATGGTCGTTGGGCTTGTAAACTTCAGGATGAGCGGACACCATGGCGGCATACGCGGTGCGCAGCTCCGCTCGGGCAGCTTCCAGGTCTGCGCCGGGAGCTAGGCGCGCGAATATCTCGGTCATGCGATGCTCGCGGCCGGTTACCATGGTCGCCGAGAGATGATGCGGGCTGGTGACGATGTTGGCGATAATTTCGGTTTCCGTCGGATAAGGAACCGATGGTTCCAGTACCCCAACGATGGTGGCAGAGCGGCTGCCTTCAAAGCCTCCCAGCCGAACGACTTTTCCAATCACGCCGCGATCAGAGTGCAGTGAATTGACCCAAAACCGGTATGTAAGCACCGCAGCGCCAGCGGCGTTGGGGCCGTCGTCGCTGGGATTGAGGAGGCGTCCAAGCACCGGACGCAGGCCCATGACTTCAAAATAATTGCCGTCAACCACTCCGGCCCGGATTTCGCGCGGCTCGCCCAGCCCCACAATGGTGAAGTCAATCGCGGAAAAAGTGCCGAGTTCCTTGATGCTCTTTAGCCCACTGCCTATGTCACTGATTTCCGGTACGGAGAAGGTGGTATTGTCGGAGCCGATTCCCGGGGCGCTCTGGCGCACGTAGAGCAGGCGGTCTTCGTCACGGTTCGCCAGCGGCCGCAGCAGCACACCGCGGATAACGCTGAAGATGGCCGCATTTGCGCCGATACCCAGAGCCAATGTGATGGCTACGGTGAACCACAGCGCTCGCGCCCGCGCTAAAGAACGTATGGCAACTCTCAAATCGCGAAGAAAAGACATGACTGTCCCTCGAATTGATGGGATTAGTGTCGCCTGGGAGGCGTAAACAGTTTCGCCGATTTAGGTTAGACGTACAAGGGACTGTTACAGAAGCGGCAACGCGGAGAAAAAAATCGTGTGATCGGGAAAAACCAAGTCAACCGCAAAGGGCGCCAAGGCCGCAAAGGCTGGTTCCCGAGTTCCTTAGCGTTCGTTGCGGCCTTTGCGGTGGAACTCGGCTCCGTTAAGTGGTAGGTGGAATCCTCCAATAGTCGTCTTCCCTGGATAGAGCAAAACGTCCGACCGTAGGGTCCCCCCTACGCTCGGGACAAGGCGTCGGGCGTGATTCGCAGGATGTCATATTTGACCTCCACGTTCCGTCCCTGAAATTCCGCTTCGATCTGCTGCTTGAGTTGCGGCACGGTGGGCGAGCCGTTCTGGCCGTTGAGGCCGCGCGCGTCGTCCATCAGGATCACGTGCCGGTAGCGAGAATCTTTCAAGATGGATTCCAGTTCGCTGGTAAGGCGCTTTTTATCGCCCTGCAGGCCGGCCCAGCCGTAATAGCCGGCGTCCAGCCAGAAGAGCGCAGGCTCCTTCAGCGCCTTCAATAGCTCCGGCACAACTTTCTGGCTGTCGCCTTCATGAATATGCACGTGTGGCCAACGAGAAAACTTTTTTGCGGCGCGTTGCGCCAGCGCGGAATCAAACTCCACGGAATGGATTTCCGCAAAGCGGTTTTTCATGGCCGCCACCATCTCGCCGTAGTAAGTGCCGGTTTCCACCAGCACGCGCAGGCCGTAACGCTGCGCGTATTCACGGACGGTGCGCTGCTTGAGCAAATGTGGAGAGCGGATGGGCTCGCCGCGCAACTTCCAGTACCAGTAGTCTGGGTAATGACCCAGTGATTTGTAAACACCGTAAAAGGGAGTGCGAGCGAGCAGTTTGCGAAGGCTCTTCATGTAAAGAAAAAGCTTTTACCACAGAGGACACGGAGGAACACAAAGGAATTGCCAAGATTCATTTTCACCGTTGCGTTCTCAGGTGCGCGCGGTGGCTTATTAAACTGAACTTTCGAGAATAGGGTGGGGGGAGAAGCATGTCAAATACGAAACGCCGTTTGCCGTTTGTGCAGGTGGATGTTTTTACTTCAGTGCCGCTGGAAGGAAACCAACTGGCCGTCTTTGCCGACGGCAATGGGCTCTCTGAGACCGAAATGCAAGCGCTTGCCAAAGAGACCAATCTCTCTGAAACCACGTTCATCTTGCCGCGCGATGCCGCTACCGAGCGCGAACGCGGCGTACGCGTGAGGATCTTTACCACAACGGAAGAGCTTCCTTTCGCCGGACATCCCACGCTGGGCACGGCCATGGTACTTCGGAATGAAGCGCTAAGAAATGCGCGCGGCAACGACAGCACTGAAGAAATTGCGCTCGACCTCAAGGTTGGCCGCATACCGGTACGCTTCTCCACGCGCGACGGCCTGCCCTTTGGAATCATGACACAGCGCGACCCGGAATTCATGAAGAAGCATTCGCGTGAAGACGTAGCGCACGCCTCGGGCCTATCGATCGACGACATTGCCGACGATCTGCCTATCCAGACCGTAAGTACGGGCAATGCATTCGCAATTGTTCCGCTAAAATCTCTCGCTGTCCTGCAAAAACTCTCGCCTACATGGGCAAACATGCAAGCTTATCTCGACAAGTCCGACGCAAAATTCTTTTACTTCGTCTCGCGTGAGACTCTGAACCCTGAGGCCAAACTGCAATCGCGCATGATCTTTTATAACGGTGAAGATCCCGCGACGGGTTCGGCGGCCGGCCCATGTGCCGCGTGGGCAGTGCAATATGGCGTGGTTCCTCCGGATCATCAGGTGCTGATGGAGCAAGGCGTGGAAATGAAGCGCCGCAGCAGGATATTTTTCAGCGCCGGACGAAATGGCAACAAGATCGTCAACGTGCGTGTGGGTGGCCACGTTGCGGAAGTGGCGCGCGGAGAATTTATTTTGTAGCCAGAATTTATTTTTGCAGATGATCCATGCAGCAAGCGGTTCGTTTTCCGCGCTTTCCGGTCAGGATTTCACACCGACGAAAGTTCTCCACAGAGTTTTCCACTTGTTGGCGTTTCGGTTACTTGCTTCCCCGCTTCGATTGCCGTAAAGTTCCTGAACCAAAGTAACAAATACCCAGCCGTAAAAACTTCCGTTAACGCTTTTGTGCCGGCCAGCTGCGGAAAAATCCCAGGGGGAAAGAAAGATGCGACCAAAAAGAACGATTCTGTGCGTGGATGATAATGAGCAGGCGCTTTCCATTCGAAAACTAATGCTTGAAACTCGCGGCTACCGTGTGCTGGCGTGCAGCAATGGCCAACAGGCCCTGGAGGCCTTTAAGCAAGGCGGCGTTGACTTGGTCTTGAGTGACCTGCAAATGCCCGGCCTGGACGGCGCGGAACTGGTGAACAAGATCAAAGAGCTTTCCGCCTGCACTCCGGCCATTCTTTTTTCCGGCAAGACACGTTTTTATGAGAAAGACACGCGCGCTGATCTTTTTTTGCCCAAAGGAATGTACGCGCCAATTGAACTGCTGGAACGTATCCGATTGATGCTGGTGAAGAAGCGCGGCCCCAAGCGCGGCCCTGCTCCTGAGCCTGTCAGGATGCAGGCGGCAAGTTAGCATCAGCGACATTTTATGAGGAACCGAGCCGCTCGCGCCCGGAGCGGGAGAAACTGACCAGATGATCGACCCACTAGCGGTTTGGAGCGCAGCGACAAATAAAATGTCGCACTTTGCTGCTGTTCGCCCCGTTTCTCTCCGTGTGTGGTCTGGTAATATCGACTGAGTGGCTCCGATCATCCAAGCTGAAAACGTAACCAAGGTTTACCGCATCGGCAAAGTCGACGTGCCCGCGCTCAGAGGCGTTAGCTTCAGCGTGGAGAAGGGCGAGTTTGTCACCATCGTCGGCCCTTCAGGAAGCGGAAAATCTACTCTCTTTTATATTCTGGGTGGGCTCACGCGGGCGACGTCCGGCCGCGTAACCATTGATGGCGCGGATTTTGCCCAGCTTTCTGACGCGCAGCGCACGGAAATGCGCAAGCAGAAGATCGGCTTTGTCTTCCAGAAGTTCAATCTGCTTCCCACGCTTACCGCCAAGGGAAACATTGAGATTGCTCGCGAAATTGCCGGCAAGAACGGCGTGGACAAAAAATTGTTTGATCAGGTCACGCAGATGCTGGGCATCGCCGGGCGGCTTGATCACCGGCCGTCAGAGCTTTCCGGCGGAGAGCAGCAGCGGGTCGCTTTGGCGCGCGCGGTCGTAAACGGGCCGGCGCTGATCCTGGCCGACGAACCTACCGGCAACCTGGATTCCAAAAACTCTGACATTGTGTTGAAGATGCTGCGCGACGCAAACAAGCAATTCGGCCAAACTGTGTTGATGATCACGCATAATCCCGAAGCAGCCGAAATCGGCGACCGCATCATTCATATGCGCGATGGCTCGATTGTGTTGGCAGAAAATGATCCGCAGTGGGCACGGCATTAGTTTCTGTCGCTTCATTCCAAACTGCCAATCAATTCTGTACCCGCTGATCTCCTCGTGCTTTTGATACAGGAAGTTTGGGGAGACTTGCAAAGCTCCGATCAAGCGTTCGCCTCTAGACTATTTCTTCGCGATTAAATAACCGTTGCAGGGTATGTATTTCTTCTCTATTATTGAATAAATCATGGAACGAGGCTATCTTGGAGAGTTCGAATTGATGGTTATCTTGACCCTGATCCAATTGGGTGACGATGCCTATGGAGTTCCTATTTCCAGAGAACTCGAAAAGCGCCGTGGACGAGGCGTCTCGGTAGGCAGTGTGTATGCGGCTCTCGAGCGGCTGGAACAAAAGGGTCTGGTTGCGTCAAGCCTCGGCGACCCAACTCCTGAACGCGGAGGTAAGGCAAAGCGGTATTTTAAAGTCACAAAAGAGGGCCTTCGACAGGTACACAGGACCCGCCAAGTCTGAACCAGATTGTGGCGTCGACTCCCAGAGTTGAAAGGAGAACGCGCATGAGGCCGAACGATCCACCAACAATTGCGACATGGATGCTTGAGCATCTTACCCTGGGAAAGAAGAATGAGGCCCTGGCAGGCGATCTGTTGGAGGCGTTCAGGCGCGGGCGCCCGGTCTCTTGGTATTGGCGCCAAGTGCTGGTCGCAATCGTTCTAGGATTCGCGGGCGAGATCCGCACACATTGGCCGGCAATGGTCTACGCGACTCTGTGTGTTATACCAGTTCCGGCATACTGGATGCTGGCCGTGGACAAAGTAATGAACAGCCCATTTTTTGCCTTCCGGTGGCATCTGGAGTGGCCCTATTCGACAATCTGTGACCAAGTTCTATTTTGGGGTTCTCTGCTCATTTATGTCTGGTTCGCGCTAATCGTTTACTTTTTGCTTTTCTCATTGGCGACGCGGACCATCAACCTCTATGGACTCGCACAAAGCTTGTGGAAGAGCGCGTTGGTGTTTATGGCCGTCTGTGTCGGGCTGGTCGCTCTCTTAGCGTTACTGCCAGGACATGCAGGCTTCCCCATCGATCGGCGAAACATCACAGCGCTGAGTGTGATCACCGATCCACGTTTTCTGGTGCTTCGATTGCCCTTCTTCTTTACCCTGCTATTGTCGATCTGCATGACGCTTTCGCGTACCGACAAAAGACCCACGAGAGTTGCGGTTTAGAGCGCAGCAACATGACTAATTGACCCCTTATTTTCATCACGTTATAATGTGTTCATCCTCTCAGCGGGAGTAACTCAGTGGTAGAGTGCGACCTTGCCAAGGTCGAAGTCGCGGGTTCAACTCCCGTCTCCCGCTCCATGATTTTTCTCGCGGTTGCCCCCACGCACCGAGAGGGTTTATGCTCTCAGGGCCAGCACAGGTGGGCATTCAATTCAGGGCGCGGTACCCAAGTGGTAAGGGAGAGGTCTGCAAAACCTTTATGCGTCGGTTCGATTCCGACCCGCGCCTCCAACACCCTGAAAAATCGATCTTTCAGATTCCCCTGGGAAAGCAAGCTAGGTAGGACAGGCACGCAGTGACTCACTACAGCTTGGTATGATTAGATGTATCAACAATCTCATCCGCTGATGGCCTAACGTGAAGTTCACTAAGAAACGAATACTACTCATTATCCTGCTCGTGGCAGCCGTGGGGATTTTTGCCGCCTTCAACCTGCGCGGCAAAGCGCCGGTGCAGTACTACACGGCGCCAGCGGAAACCGGCGAAATCAAGCAGGTAGTGGAAGCCACCGGCACCATCAACGCCGTGATCACCGTCCAGGTGGGATCGCAGGTTTCAGGCACCATCTCAAAGCTTTACGTTGATTTCAATTCGCACGTGAAAAAGGGCCAACTCATAGCCCAGATTGATCCACCGCTGTTTGAGGGCGCGCTATCACAAGCCAGGGCCGATCTGGAAAATGCCCGGGCAAACCTTGCGGTCGCAATTGCTAATACAGCTAAGGCCAAGGCCAGTGAAGTCCAAACCAAAGCCGACTACGATCGCAATCTTGGCCTCAGCAAGCAGGGCGTAATCAGCCAGCAATCGCTCGACGTGGCCAAAGCCAATGCCGATAGCGCTGCTGCACAGGTGTCCGCGGCGCTGGCGCAGGAGCACCAGGCGCGCGCCCAGGTCCAGCAAAAGGAAGCTGCTGTGCAGGTGGCGCAAACCAATTTGGATTACACCATCATCCACGCGCCGATTGACGGCACGGTGGTAGCACGCAACGTCGACGTAGGCCAGACCGTGGCCGCTTCTTTGCAGGCGCCCACTCTTTTTACCATTGCGCAGGACCTCACCAAGATGCAGGTCTATGCCAAGACTGACGAATCAGACGTGGGCCAGATCCGCTCAGGACAAAAGGTCACGTTCAAAGTGGACGCTTATCCGCGCGAGACGTTCACAGGGACAGTCTCACAGGTGCGCATGAATTCCACCGTGGTGCAGAACGTAGTGACCTATGACACGATTGTTGATTTCAATAATCCCGAACTGAAGCTTTTTCCCGGGATGACCGCCTACGTGAGCATCCCCGTGGCGACGGCGGCCAATGTTCTCAAGGTCCCCAACGGTGCTCTGCGTTACAAACCTGACTTGTCCGCGGAAGAGATTCGATCTCTCTACCAGAAGAATGGCATTCCTGAGAACACAGGCAGCAGGACACAAAGCGCAAGAGCAGAGAACTCTCCAGCGAGTGCGCCGCCACAGGCAGCCGGATCCAGAAAAGGCGGCAACCCAAGCAGTGACTCAACTCCACATGAAAGCCAATCGCCCCGGTACGATTCGCAGGTGGTATGGAAGCTTGCTCAGGATAAATCGCTTCAGCCGGTGCGCATCAAGACCGGAATCACCGATCACACTTTTACTGAAGTGATTCAAGACCTGAACGGCGAGCTCAAGGCCGGTGATGAACTTGTTACCGGCGTGGCGCAAGGCCGAGCATCAGCCACTGCTCCTCGGCCGGGCGGGCCGGGAGCGCCACGCGGGCGATAACAGACTGCAATGAGCCCCCAGCAGACCAAACCGCTTACAGTTGCCGAACCGCCCGAGCAATTCAACCGCGACCAGGTTGTCATTCAGGTTGAGGACATTCATAAGGTCTACCAACTGGGCGAAACACAAGTACACGCTCTGCGGGGCGTGAGTCTTGAAATCCGGCGCGGCGAATTTGTGGCTATTATGGGCGCAAGTGGCAGCGGCAAGTCCACCTTCATGAATATCCTGGGCTGCCTGGACAAGCCGAATTCAGGACGATATCTGCTCGAAGGCACGGATGTTTCCAGTCTGGAAAAAAAGCAGCTGGCCGGCATTCGCAACCGCAAGATCGGCTTTGTCTTCCAGGGATTCAATCTGCTGGCGCGCACAACAGCGCTGGAAAACACCGAGCTGCCGACTTTGTACGCGCGCATCGATAAAGACGAACGGCATCGGCGGGCAACTGAGGCCCTTAAGATGGTGGGGCTCGGAGACCGCCTTGACCACTTCCCTTCCCAACTCTCCGGCGGGCAGCAGCAGCGTGTAGCTATTGCGCGCGCGCTGGTGAACAGGCCATCGATTCTGCTGGCTGACGAGCCTACCGGCAATCTGGACAGCCGGACTTCAGTTGAGGTGATGGAGATATTGCAGGACCTGAACGATCAAGGCCTTACGATTGTGCTGGTAACGCACGAGCAGGACATTGCACAGTTCGCCAGGCGCAGCATTGTCTTTCGCGATGGCAAGATCCGGCGCGATGAAGCAGTTATAAGCCGCAGCGTTGCGAAAGAAGCACTCAAGGCAATGCCCGTTCTTGAAGACTAGAAATGGATTTGCTTTCCACATTGCGGATTGCTTTTCGAGCGCTGGCGCGCAACAAGATGCGCTCTATTCTCACTATGCTGGGGATCATCATCGGCGTAGGCGCGGTTATCGCCATGGTGGGAATTGGGCAAGGCGCTGACCAGACGGTGCAGAAGCAGATCGCAAACCTCGGTTCCAATATGCTTTTTGTCAGCTCCGGCTCCATGAACCGTGGCGGCCTGAACCTTGGCTGGGGCGCTACAAAAACGCTGGTTCGCGCCGATGTTGCGGCAATCGTAAAAGAATGCCCCGCCGTGGCAGCCGCCGCGCCCGGCACACAAACGTCCGCCCAGATTGTCTTTGAAAATGACAATTGGGGCACACGCATCACCGGCACTACGCCGGAATATTTCGAGATACGCACGTGGCCATTCCAGAGCGGCGCAGGCTTTACTGAAGATGACGTAACCAACGCAGCCAACGTAGCAGTGATTGGCGAGACAGTGCGAAAAAATCTTTTTGCCATGACTGATCCGGTCGGCAAGACTGTTCGAATTGGGAATCTTCCTTTCGTGGTAGTTGGAGTGCTCGTCGCCAAAGGGCAATCGCCGGCGATGAGTGAAGACCAGGACGATACCATCATCATGCCGCTTACCACCTTGCAGAAAAAGATCACAGGGCAGCCCTGGCTGCGATTTGTAATGGTCTCCGCCAAGTCGCGCTCGGGAAGTTATGCCGCGCAGCAACAGATTGTGGCCTTGCTGCGTGACCGCCATCGCATCCGCCCGGAGCAGCCGGATGATTTCACCGTGCGTAATCTCGCCGACATGGCCGACCTGGCTTCAGAAGCCAGCAAGGTAATGACCGGCTTGCTGGCGTCGATTGCAGGCGTGTCACTGCTGGTGGGCGGAATTGGAATCATGAACATCATGCTGGTGTCTGTGCGTGAGCGCACACGGGAGATTGGCGTCCGCATGGCCATTGGCGCAACTGAAGGCGACGTGCAACGGCAGTTTCTTACCGAGGCCGTGGTGATGAGCCTGATTGGAGGCGCAGTGGGAATTGCCGTGGGCATAGCTGCGTCGCTCACGATCGCCACCACTGCGGGCTGGCCGATTCTGGTTTCCGGCGGAGCCATTGCTGGGGCTGCTCTCGTCGCCATGGCGATTGGAATTTTCTTTGGTTATTATCCGGCGCAGAAAGCCGCGCGCCTGGATCCGATTGAAGCATTGCGGTATGAATAAGCAGGATTTCCCCTCATGCATCTGAGCACAATATTTCGTGAAGCGGTACAGGCGCTGGTTCGCAATCGCGTGCGCAGCCTGCTCACCATGCTCGGCATCGTGATGGGCGTCGGGTCTTTTATCTGTGTTGTCGCTGTCGGCAGAGCAGGCTCCAGCCGTGTGGAACAACAGTTGAGCAATGTGGGCGACAACCTGATCTGGGTTGAAGCCGGCGCCCGCGCGCGGAATGGTGTCCGCATTGGCAGCCGGGGAAGCAAGACATTGATGGAAGGCGATGTACAGGCCGTCCTGGACCAGGTTCCCGGCGTGAAGAGCGCTTCTCCCAATGTCGATGGCCGTATCCAGGCGGTTTACGGCAACCTGAACTGGGGCACGCAGTATCGCGGCGTGAGCCCGGAGTATTTTGAGATCCGCAAATGGGTGGTGCGGCTGGGCGCGGCGTTCACCCAGGACGATGTGGAAAAGAACGCGCCCGTCTGCGTTATAGGTAACACCGTGGCCACGAATTTATTTGATGAGGACGACCCAATCGGCAAGACTATCAACATTCAGTCTGTGCCGTTCAAAGTGGTGGGCGTGCTTGAGGCCAGGGGCTTTTCCGCCACCGGCCAGGACCAGGACGATTTTGTGGTGATGCCGCTCACCACGGCGCAAAAACGGATCACGGGGCAAGAGTGGCTGGATGACATCTTCTTTTCCGCCGCTTCAAGAGAAGAAATCCCTGAAGTTACGCGACGCATTATCGGCGTGATGCGCGAGCGGCACCATCTGCGGGCCGGTGAAGATGACGATTTCAACATTCGCACACCGGAGGAACTGATTCGAGCCCAACTTGCTTCGGCCAATGTCTTTACGCTTTTGCTGGCGAGCGCCGCTTCCCTCTCATTGCTGGTGGGTGGAATTGGAATCATGAATATCATGCTTATTTCTGTGACGGAGCGGACGCGGGAAATCGGCATACGGCTGGCTGTAGGGGCAACGGAGCAGGACATTCAAATGCAGTTTTTGAGTGAAGCCATTGTAATGAGCCTCATCGGTGGCGCACTGGGTGTTCTTAGCGGCATTGTAGGATCTTTTGTCCTTGAAAACACTTTGCACTGGGAAATGCAGCTCTCCGCTCAGATCATGGTGATCGCCGGCCTGTTTTCTGCCGCCGTGGGAATCTTCTTCGGTTATTACCCGGCGCAGAAGGCCGCGCGGCTCGACCCGATTGAAGGGCTGCGTTACGAGTAGCACTCCGCTTGGTTGATTTGACCCACCCTTTGCGTCCACAGTCAGACCCGCAAACGTGGACGGCACTGCGGGACGCAAGGATCGGGCAACCGGTTTTCAGTCCGGTTGAATACAACTAAAAGGAGGCTAGGAACAGGTTTGACGGGTTTGAGATGGAAGCGAATGGCGAATTGGTAAGTGGGGTAAGGCCTCCGGTCAAGGGATTAAGACTAAACCCATATATGCTGCTACCCGTTTCTATGGATACGTAAACGAACTTGCCTGACGGATCAACAGCAATGTTCCCAGTAAACTGGGCCGTGCCGAAGGGAGATCCTGGGACACTGGTCAACACCCCGGTGGTTGGGTCGATAGCGAAACCATCAATCAGGCCGTTGGTAACTGTGCAGGCATAAAGGAAGTTTCCTACTGGGTCCGCGGCTATGAATACCGCCTGGCTGCTCGTGGGGAAGGGTGAGCCGGTGATTGCAGTAAGCGCGCCCGTTGAACTGTCAATGGTAAATCCCGCCAGGCCTGAAAGGAGCGAAACGTATAAAAAATGCCCCGTACTGTCGACCACCGGAATACTGGGTTGAGCCGTGGCAGAGATGGTGAAGGGCGAGCCGGAAACCGCTGTCAGGGAGCCGTTGGATGAATTGATCTGATAGGCAAAAATCCTGCCGCCGGTCAGGTCGGTCACGTACATGAATTTTCCGGCTGGATCGATTGCCGCGACTCTGAAATCAGCCGTCACCACCGGCGTAAGCGTGGAACTGGCCGTCAAGTCCCCGGTAGTGGCATTGATTGAGAATTCCTGGATCGTCTCAGATGACTGCACTACATACAGGAATTGCCCGCTGGGGTGGATGACCATGGAATTCACGGGTCCGCTCGTAGGGAAAAAGAAAGGTGAATTATGAAGCTGAGTGAGTTGAAGGCCCGGGCCGCTTAGCTGAAACCCTTGAACCACCGTGAAACTTGAAAAAAGTGCGTAGAGGAATTTCTTTGACGGCGTGATTGCAACCCCCGGATAGATGGCTTCATCATTCGCCTGGCTGGTGAGCAGCGTGGTTGAACCTATGGCGCCGGTGGTGGTGTTGATGGTGGCCATGTTCAAACTTTCCAGGGAATTACCTTCAAAGAGATATTCACCGCTGGTCACGGGTGTCGGCGTAGGCACAGGGGTGGGTGTAGATACCGGAGTGGGTGTAGATATGGGAGTAGGTGTCGGCGTTGGGCTTCCGGATCCGCCACAACCGATAACTACAACGAGCTGTAAACTAAGAATGATTACGCATAGGAACTTCATGGGCGGATATATTACATCATCTTCGCTAGACAAGCACTGCCGAAAGCGTAAAGCTATCGAGGGACGCTCTTTTATATAATGCGTGGCCCACGCTTTCGCCCGGTGTTGGCGATGTGGTGGTGTTCGAAAGCATTCAACTCCTGCCTCACAATCTAAAGCACCTGCTTTACAAAATTCGCTTCTTCATGCTTCGCGTCTTTTCCATTGCATCACTCATCAAGCCATGCGCCGTGTGGAAGAACGCGACCGCGAGCATTTCTCGCAGCCACCCAATGAATGAATCCCAAACTATTGAACCGTTAAATAGTTGAACAAGGGACCCGCCGCAACAGGGCGGGTTCTCTCGCCTAAATTAACTGCTTCTAGCATTGGAACGATGCTCGCAGCTAAAACATAAAGGCTAGAATAATTGCCAATTGCTAAGGACTCGCCCTTCACGGTTTTTTCAACACTCCAATGTTTGCCACCAGCGCATCGCAGATCGCCAGGCAGCTATCCACCATCTCGGCTTTCATCCGCCTGTCACGGGTAACAATCAGCAGGCTGGCAGTGCCATGCACCAGCAAAAAGAGCGCATAGTAATTCAGAACATAGTCTTTTGGCTCGCCGCCAAAGCGGGCGGCAAATCTTTCCAGCAGCCAGGCTTTAATCGGACGCGGCCGGTCCGGCCCCAGCAATTCCGCCCAGGACGGCCCCCATACCAACCGGTATTCATGCGGATGTTGGTCGGCAAATTTCAAAAAGCGGCGGTAGCAGTCTTCAATGGTCGCGGCTGAAGTGGTCCTGGCCGTGATCATGGCCTTCACCATTTCAGCCAGCGCCAGCAGCAGTGCTTCCTTGTTTTGAAAGCGTTTGTAGACCGTGGTGGTGGTGGTCCCAGCGGCGCGCGCCACCGAGCGCAGCGTCAGGTTCTTGGCGCCATGGGTCCGCCAAAGCCTGTGCGCGGCTCGTACGATTCGGGCTTCCAGGTGCTCATCGGCCAGTCGTGGCATGGAAATTCCCTTCAGAATAACTTGCACATTGTTACACTAACACTGTATTATTAACAGTCAATTCCCCTGATGTGGGTTTTGGCCCATGGCAGGGGTCTTTTTGTCCTTCCGAGCCAGTCGGAAAGATTGTAACGGTTGTTCCTCTTGGTTTTGCCCTGCCTATTCAGTTCCTGGTTCCCGTCCTTTCATCCGAATTCCTTGTACGAGGTAGTAAAAGTAAATGGAGTATATGGAGTACACAGCCTTTACCAAGGCAAGCCCGTCCTTGGCATGGCAGATCTTTACCGACTATCGACTTTGGCCACGATTTTCCGATATTTATGGAGATATTTGCTGGAGCAAGGGGAAACCCTGGAAGCCGGGAAGCCGGCTTAAAATCGAAATCGTCCGCCCGCAAAAAGCCACCGTCGATCATGTGATTACGATCTGTTCCCCGCCGCGGCAAGTTGCCTGGATTGACCACGTGGTGGGAAATACAATGGAGCAGTGGGTAACGTTTGAAGCTCTTCCCGACGGCAGGACTCGGGTGCACACCTGGGCCGACATCACCAGCTCGGGGCCGTTTCCGCAGATCAGCTTTAGAGACTTTTTTCGCAAGTTTATCAAGCAATGGTATGACAACTTTTGCCAGACATGCGATCAACTGGCGGAGGAGCAGGCGATCTGCGGCTGAAATCCCAGAGGGGGATGATATGGGTGATGGCAGAGCAACCGGAACACGAGCCGCAACCTCACTTTGGCTGATATTGTTTTTGCTGCTCACCTGCGGCTTTCCTCTGTCTCTCAGGGCACAAAGCCAGCCGCGGACTATCCACATTTTTGTGGCGCTGGCCGATAACAAGAACCAGGGCATCGTGCCGGTCGCGGCAATACTAGGCAACGGTGACGACCCGGCACACAACTTATATTGGGGATCAGCCTACGGATATAAGACGTTTTTCAGCCGCAGCGCGGACTGGCGGTTCATTGCTTGTCAACAAAAGCCACACTCCGGGATTCTGGAGCGGTGCATCTTTAAGCATTGGCAGCAGAATGTGTACCTTGTGGCCGATGCTTACCAAGGCAAACAGATCAAGCAAGCAATCGTGGATTTTCTGGATGCTGCAGCCGGCGGAGATGAAGAGAGTATTCCCGTGGAAATCGGTGGACACTCTCTGTTCTTGAGAGCACGAGGTCAAGCGGACCTGGTGGCGTATGCTGGACATGATGGGTTGATGGATTTTCAGTTAGCGACTCTGCCACCGGGAAAAGCTGCCAATCATCGCCCAGCAATCATCCTTGCTTGTATCAGCAAATCCTATTTTGCTGCACCGCTGCGCGCTACGGGAGCAACTCCTCTGATATGGACCACCGGATTGATGGCGCCGGAAGCCTACACATTGAAAGGCGCGCTTGACGGATGGATAGGGCATGAAAGTGATGCTCAGATACGCGAACGCGCCGCCGCAGCCTACGATAAATATCAAAAATGCGGGATCAAAGGAGCGCGTCATCTACTGGTGACCGGCTGGTAGCGCCAGCCGGTCAAGATATTTTCTGCGTCAGAAAATCCCTCACTACTGCAGCCGCATCTTTCTTTTCTCCATCCACAGCGTAGTTCATGCGCCGCATATCATCGGCGCTGATACGGCCGCTCAGCCGGTTTAAAGCCGCCGCAATTTCAGGATGGCGTTCCAGCGTTGCACGCCGCACGATCGGCACAGCGTCGTACGGCGGAAAATAGTGCCGGTCATCCTCAAGCACCACCAGGTCAAGCGCGGCGATAAGGCCGTCAGTATTTGAACCTGCCACAATATCGACCTGATTATTCTGCAGAGCGCGATAGAGCAAGCCTAAATCCATTACGCGCGGGGCTTGAGCAAAGTTGAAGCCATATTTGGCGGCCAGCCCCTTGTAGCCATCGGGCCGCTCAAGGAACTCATAGCCCACGCCAAGACGTAGTTGCGAAGAGACTGCAGCAGCATCTGAAAGAGTTTTCAGCCGAAGGCGGCGGGCGTCATTGCCGCGCATCACCATGGCAAAGGTGTTGTCGAAGCCGAGCGAAGGCAGGACTTCCAGCCCGAATCGGCGGGAGTAAAGGTCTTTCACGGTATTGAAGACCGCAGCGTGATCGGAAACCGGCTTTTCCTTCAGGATAGCGACTAGTGCCGTTCCCGTGTATTCAACGTACATGTCGATGCGTCCGGCGAGCAGCGCCTGATGGCAGATGTAACTTCCGGCGAGATAAAAGCGCCGGTCGATGGGCACGGATGTGAAACGCGCCAGATACTGCGCGAGCAGTTCGCCAAGGACCAGTTGCTCAGTGAAATTCTTTGAGCCCACGGTAAGCCCGGGGCTTTTTGGCATGCATCCGGAAAGCAGGAGAGCAAGCGCGGAAAGAAAGCGGCGGCGATCCATTATTGGTGTGTCACCCGCGACCGGACTAACGATCGTTGGATCAAGCCGAGCACAAAGTCGGCAAAGAGCGCCATGAGCGCGGCAGGGATTGCCCCGGCAAGAATCACATTATTATCCACCATGGCGAGACCGCGAAAGATAAATTCGCCCAGTCCGCCTGCGCCAATGGCGGCAGCAATCGTCGCCACGCCCACCGTGATGACGGTGGCTGTGCGAATCCCCGCGACGATTACGTTTGAAGCCAACGGCAGTTCTACCTGCCAGAGCAACTGGCGCGGCGTGAGTCCCATGGCAATGGCAGCTTCGCGCACCGGCGCGTCAACACCGGCGATTCCCGTATATGTGTTGCGCACCACAGGAAGCAGCGCATAAAGCGTGAGCGCCAGGATCGCCAGGCGATCAGCGCGGGCGCCGATCCACGGCACCGGAAGCAGCAGCCCGAACAAAGCAAGGCTGGGGATGGTCTGCATGATGTTGTTAGAGCCAAGAATCAAGGACTTCAATTCCGGACGCCGGCTCAGCAGGATTCCCAGCGGCACACCAATGGCGACGGCCAGCAGCATGGAGACGCCGACCAGCCACAAATGCTCCTTCGTGAGCGTGAGCACTTCACGCCAGTGGGCGACAAAAAAGTGTGGCAGCGGCATGCGCTAAACTCCGGAATTCAGGATTTGCTGCGTGGCCCTGAATGCGTTGACATATGGTTGAACCGAACTATCCGGGGAACGCAAGAATTCCGCCGGCTCAAAGACGCCTTTGAGCTTGCCGGAATCCATGAGGGCGATGCGGTCACCAAGCAACAACGCTTCTGCAACGTCATGCGTGACAAAAACGATAGTTTTGCTCAACGATTTTTTGAGTTCCAGAAATTCGTGCTGCAACTCCGCGCGGGTAATAGGATCAAGCGCGCCAAAGGGCTCATCCATCAATAGAATTTCAGGTTCTGCCGCAAGCGCCCGGGCCAGCCCAACGCGCTGGCGCTGTCCGCCGGAAAGCTCATCTGGATATCGGCCAGCATATTGCTCGAACGGCAGTCCCACCAGATGCAACACTTCACGCACGCGCGCGGTGATTCGCGCGGCGTCCCAGCGCTCCAGCCTTGGAACCAACGCGACATTCTCTTCCACGGTGTAATGCGGAAAGAGCCCGGCTTCCTGGATGGCGTAACCGATGTGACGGCGAAGCTGAATCACGTCCCATTCAGCGGTGGAACGGCCATCCACAAGGACCGTGCCTTCACTCTGAGACAGAAGGCGATTGATGAGCTTGAGCGTGGTGGTTTTGCCGGAACCGCTGCGGCCCAGCAGCATCAACGTTTCACCCTGATGGACCGAGAGATTGAGATCAGAGATAAGCGTGCGGTTACCGTTGATGCGGTACGTGACGCCGACGAATTCAATGGCCGCTGCTGGAGAGTCGTTCATCGCCAGCGAAAAGCGTAACAGATTAGGGAGGATTTACGCAGATGAAGCAAAATCTCGCCGGATTCAATCAGTGCTTGCTTTCTGTCCCCGCAGGACTCGCCTGATTTGTACTGCTCGTCTCCCCAGGAATGGTAAGCGCTGCGTTGGCTGTCCCGATCAAGCCGGTAACGTTGTCGCGGACGCCAAGGCGCAAAAGATAATCGCCAGGCTGAAGGGCGACCTGATCGCGACAGGGGAAAAAGCCCTTCATCACTTTCGCGTAAGCATCAGGATTCAAGGCTCCGCCCATCTTCTGGGCTTCCGTGGTGACTGGCTTATCAGGATTCTTTTTCGAAAACACACGGACGGCGCACTCGACATTCACCAATTGCAGACCATCATTCTGGCTCTCAAAGCTCAAGGCATGCGGGTCCACCCGATAGCTGACAACCACCTGGTTCTGAGTTTTTGCAGACGGCGGCAGCACAACGGCCTGAAACGGGAGCGCCGTTGAGACAGGAATGTTCAGGCTCATGGCATCGTCAAAATCTTCATCCTGCCGCTTGGGATTGAGCTTGGCAAAGGCAGCGGGTTCCATGGCAAAGTAGCCAATACGATAACGCAGCTTCACGCCTCCACGCCGCAACTTCACCTGGATATTGCGGAAGCTACCGTTCCATTCCTTGTTCTCAGGATAGTAGCCGAGTGTGTAATAGGTGGAACCATCGGTAATGCTGTCGCGCACCGCGCCATCAAGATCGTTGCGATTATAGAAAGCGCGCCCTCCGGTGCGGTCTGCCAGATCGTTCATGGTTCCATGAGACGCCATACGCTGGTCCGCTTCAACATCCATCTGGCCCGCCACGCCTCCGCGCAACGTTGATGCGCCCAGCGAGTTGCCATACTGATCAGCAGAGTTGGCCACATTAAACATGCCGCCAGCCACAAGGCCTCGCGCATCCAGAGGATAGATGGCCACCTGGGAATCGCTGAGCAGGTTTCCGGTGCGCGCGATCTCATGCGAGTAGCTGCGGTCATTGAGAGTTGAGCGGGAGGTAACGCCGCTCAACATAACGTCAAAAGGAAACGTTTCTGAAATCCAGATCAAGTTCTTGCGGCCCGGATAGCCGGAGAGCGTCCGCGAAAGCGAGTTCAGTGCTGCAAGCGTCACTTGCACGCGCTGATCGGTTAAGTCGACGGTCATCTGGTCTTGAAATGCCTTGATCTGCCCCGCCATTCCCGGAGGCAGAGACTGGGCAACCCCGGGTAGGATGGGAGCAATGGGAGATCCATCGACGGCAACGTTCAGCAGAGGAGAATTCTTTCCTTTAAAGCTGCGCACCACGTCCTTCAGTGTCGCGGGATCGGTGGTGAAGTCCTGCAGGAGCCGGAGTTTGTCACCGAGAAGATAGACGGCAATAGGCTCATTCGCAGGCAGCGTGTCCAGAAACTTAATCATGGCCTGGCGCATGGAAGCCTGGTTCAAGCGGCTGGTATTGAGAGCGTCCATCAGGATGACGTTCAACGCGCGTCCGGGCTGGAAGTGTGGCAGGTTATCGACAACATTCAGGCCATTGGCAGGCACCTGCGGCGGCGCCATTGCCATGGAATCATCAGGATGCTGAAAGCTAAAGATGCGCAGCTTCTGCTCCTTGCCATCTTCCAGAATAGTGAAATCTTCCTGCTTCAAATCAGTAACCGGCGCACCCTTTGAATCGCGCGCCACCACGTCCACCACCACCAGGCGCGACTTGACCTTAAGTACCGCGGAAGTCTCGTACGCAGGCTGCTGAGCCGGAGCGGCCACGGCATGCGCATCTCTTTGTTCAGGCGACTGAGCGGGCGCGCTTTGCTGGGCCATGCAGGCCACGGCCAATACCACGGTTGCCGCGAAGGACAAGATCTCTATTTTCTTTAACATGCATAGACTCCCAGGCCGGTAATGGCGTGCGTTGCGGCCCGATTCGAGGTTTTGCCGGGGGTGGGCGAACCGAATAGTAACAACTTTCGGGGTAATTTTGTAGTTAATTAAGTGGCTAGTTTTGTAAGCGATCCTTAGATGGCGATAGGTTCAAAAAATAAATATGGAAAAACATGTCCCGGAGGGCCGGAAAAGAGTGCATATATAAATAGAGGGAGAAATTCTCTTAGGCGAATTTGACGAGGGCCGACTGTAATTGACGAAACCGGCGCGAGTTATCGGACACCGAAAATAAATATTCGAAAAAATGTCCCGGAAGGGCTGAAATTTCACACTAGTAAGTAGGAAGAGAGTTTGTCGCCTGGGGCAGAATGCTTCCGGCTTTAGTTTTTAGCCCAGGCTGCCGAAAGGCAGCTTTTTTTTGTTGGTGAATCGGCTCTTGGCTTTTAGCTTTTAGCTCACAAATCAAAGACTTAGAACCGTAGTTCTTCTGCTCGTCAGCCACCCGGCCGGGTGGCTTTTCTTATTTCTAAAAATCCCACATCGGAGAGAAAAAAATGATGAACAAACAGGAAATCCTGAAGGCGATACGTGCGTGCGCGAAAAAGCTGGGGCGTAATCCGGGTCTGCGCGAACTGCGGCGGATGGCCGGCGTCAACGAAACCGAGTTATACCGGAAACTGGGAAATCTGAAGAAAGCACTAGCGGCGGCGGGGCTCAAGGCCAGCGGATCAGGCTTTTATTCGGCAAACTCAGAGCTGCTGCTGGATTGGGCCGCGGTGGTGCGGAAGCTGGGTAAGACGCCGACGACTGCCGCTTATGATCGGGAGGGCCATTTCAGCGCGCAGCCATTTTTCGATCATTTTGGGAGCTGGAAAGGAGTGCCCGCTGTATTCCGCAAATTGGCCTCGGCGGAGAAGATCGAGAAGCAGTGGCAGGATGTGCTGAAGATCATTCAAACGCAGGAGGACCGGCTGAAGGTCTTAGGGAAAGGGCGCGGCAGGAGAAAGTGTCCGCTGCTGATGGACCGTCCGGTGTACGGCGAGCCATTGCTGCTGCCGGGGATGGCGCATGCTCCAGTGAACGAGACGGGAGTGATGTTTGCCTTTGGCGTGCTGGCGCCGCGGCTGGGTTTTGTGGTGAAGCGGTGGCAGGTGGAGTTTCCCGATTGCCAGGCGGCGCGCGAGATGGCCAAAGGCCAGTGGCAGGACGTGAATGTGGAATTGGAGATGTATAGCCGCAATTTTCTTGCCCACGGGCACGATCCGAAGAAGTGCGACGTGATTGTGTGCTGGATACATAACTGGCCGGAGTGTCCGATTGAAGTAGTGGAGTTGAGCAAGGAAGTGGAGAGGATGATGGGATCGCCGGAATCGCGCGTAATCGCGCGCGATCGGAAGAGCTGACTGTGGAGGCGCAGAGACGTGGAGGATTGAGTTTTTTGATTCGCAATTCTTTAGCGCGCTCCGCTATGCTGCGCGCAAGCCTACGGCGTGCGGAAGTGATGTTTCGCCGATTCTGTCGCGGCCATAAATGGCCGCTCTTCCCGCAACAGTTCTGCGAACCAATTCCTCAATGAAAATGTTTCGCTTTACCTACGCCACAGGTATAATGCCCTAAGAAGTCCATTTACTCTGCGAAGGACATTATTAAGATATAGCCCACAATGCCTGAAGCCATTGATGCACGATTAGCCGAATTCGGCAACTTCGCCTCAGCCGGCTCATGGTTTTTGGCTCAAGAAGAGGCCGTTGAACGCCATCCAGGCTTGCTTCCATACTCTCATTATTTGCGGCAAGCATGGAACGAAATGGATGTAGATGGCGTTTTGTGTGTCGACGGTCGCCCAACAGTATATATCTGCACAGGAAATCGCTTCACGAGTCAGCAGAAACGTGAGCGGCACCAGGCGGTCTGGAATCAAGGCCTTGTGCCCTTACTGATATTCTTGTCGCCCGACCAAGTTGAAGTTCACAGCACCATCAAGAAGCCAGAAAAAGAGGTGGTTACTAGCGGCTTTTTTGATTCTGACCTGTCCACCCTGATACCAGACTTGGGAAATCTTGCCGATGCGCTTGAGATAGCCCAATTGATCCGATCGATTGAGACAGGCCAGTTTTTTCAAGATAATTCAAGATTTTTTCCACCGCATGAGACAGTCGACCGTTGTCTCGTTCAGAACTTGGTACACACTGCGCGTAGGCTGAAGGAAACAGGATGGACTTTGGCGCGCGCTCATGCATTATTGGGACGTGCGCTGTTTGTTTCATTTCTGCAAGAGCGCAGATTCATCAAGCCCAATTACTATCCGACCGGCAGCGCAAGTCTGTTGGAAATTCTCAATCGGTCGCCGGAAGCGAAGGATCTCCTATACAAAAAATTCTTTCCGCGCCTACAAGGCGAGTTTAACGGAACGATGTTCGATAACGATTTGGCAGAAGAGGAGCGGGATGTTAGTGACGTCCATCTCGGCATTATCCGCGATTTCCTCAGTGGGCACGACATGGAGTCTGGTCAGATGACTTTGGGTTTTTGGGCCTATGACTTCCGGTTCATTCCCGTGGAGACAATCAGCGCAATTTACGAGGAATTCATGAAGGATGCTGACCTCGAAAAGAAGCGCGCGGAAGGTGCCTATTACACGCCTCGCCACCTTGCAGAAACTGCTTTGCACGTGGCGCTGGAAGGACAATATATTGCGGCCGAAGACTGGCGTATTCTCGACCCAGCTTGTGGATCCGGCATCTTCCTTGTCGCTATGTTCAATCTGATTGCCGAAAGATGGCGGCGGGAGAACGTGACTAGGCGCAAACAGACTAAAGCCCACGCCCTGTTGGAGATACTTCGTAAGCAAATCAGAGGCGTGGACGTGAATGCTGATGCATGCCGGATCACGGCTTTTAGTCTTTATCTTGCCCTGTTTGAAAAGTTACAGCCCATTGATGTTGATGAATTCAAGGCAAAAGTAAGCCAAGCGCCATTTTTACCGCCGCTCCTTTGGGAGAAAAACAATTGGATAGACACCCCTGTAGTGTTAAACGGCGACTTTATTAAAGACAAACTCCCTCTCCAAAAAGATTTCGATCTCGTAATCGGAAATCCACCCTGGGAGAGCAGAGGTAGGGAACAAATCGCTTTGCATTTCGTGAGGCAATCGACCAAATTGCTTCGCTCGGGTGGAATCGGTTGTCTCCTTCTTCCTTCGGCCATCCTGGTTAATCGGAACGGATTTTTGGACGGAGAATGGTTCCGAAGTGTCACCGTAGAAAAGATCGTCCAGCTCGCTGATTTCCGCTTTGTTCTTTTCGAGGCCACACATCCTTGCTTCATACTTCGATATTCGAACACTGTGCCATCGTTAGAGCATGTCGTTACATATGAGACACCAAAGCTCAACCGCTTCGACCGTCGCACGGGTGTTATCGTTATCGAACCAGACGAACAAAAGCAGGTCCCTCAATATGACGTAATGGAAGCGGCTCTAAAAAACCGGCTTCAGTCGCTATGGAGCCGAAAGTTTTGGGGGACACCGCGAGATGAGGCATTCCTCCGAAGGCTTGACTATTACCCACGGCTCAGCGAATTAGTCGGTGTACGAGGCAAAGCGAAACGTTGGCTGAGCGGTACAGGTTTCCAACCGCACTTTGAAGGAAGGAAGTATAAGGGCTACGAGCCCGTAAAAAATCCTTGGGCTTTGGATGATCCCTTTCTGGATGCCAACTCTGAAGGCATCGACCTCGTGTTGTACCCTGACCAATTCACGACAGTGGGCGAGAAGCTTAAGTCTGTAGGAGCTTCAACTCAGAAGGTGCTATTCCCTAGAGTGGCTCAGAATTTTTGCCCACCGATGGTTATTTACAGCAAAGGGTTTACAAAGTGCGCGTTCAGCAATCATAAAGTACGATTCTTCGATGGATTGCGTTCAATTACTGGCGGTGACCAAGACAGCGATCTGCTCCGATTCTTGACCGCGCTTTTTCGTTCCCGTCTATTCAAATATCTGGCTTTTCATAATGGTTCCAACTTTGGAGTCGGTCGCGACCAGTTTCATGTGTACGAGAGTCTAGCCCTACCTTTTCCTTTGCCGGATCATGAACTGGCTCCTCGGGAAGCGGCGCAGATCGTTCGCGAAGTGTCCAAAGTGATAAAACGCGTAGAAGAGCAAGGCAAGACCCTCTCGCTACCCGAGCGAACTCATCTTGTTGAAGCCGCTCAGGCTGAGCTTACTTCGTTAATTGAGGCCTATTTTTCTGTTACGGAAACCGAGCGCATTCTCATCGAAGATACCTTGACCATTGATCAACCTAGCATTCATCGACCAAATTTGGATGGGGATATTCCCTCCCTTGTTTTCCCAGATGAATCTGCACGGAGGCTATATGCCAGCACCCTCTGTAATGTGCTCAATCGCCGTACACGCAAGCAAGGAATAACGATCCGCGCCGAAGGAACTGCCTCGAAGAGATTGAATCTAGCGTTTCTTACTGTAATCTTCGACAACCAGCATGGACCCTATTACGAAAGAGAAGGCGATACGGAGCTTTGGAGTGCGTTAGATCGGATCAGTCGGGCTGTGGAACGGACGAACGGGCCGTTCAATTACTTGCGTGGATTCAGCTATTACGAATCAGACCGGCTTCACGTGCTCAAGCCAGCGACAATGAAGAACTGGTGCCGCACGGCAGCGTTGAACGACGCTGATGCTATTTTCGAGCACTTAGCAAAAAGGCAGCCTGCATGAGCCTCCGTCGTTCCAGTGGGACTCTGAAGCCGCAGTTCAATCCTTTTAAAGAGGACTATTTGGCGGAACTATTCAGTGCGGTCGTCATTGCCTGGGCAAGCATGATCCCGCCAAAGCGCAATGAAATCGAGGATCGTATTACGTTTCGGTTAGCCGGAAGGCTTGCTAACGATCCTCAGTTCGAGGACAGCCCTTACGATATTGTTGCTCAGTATTGGTTATTAGGTCTGAGAGGCCAGCGCCTTGGGCGGCTGGATCTTCGAATCAAACATCGATACTCCCAACGTGACTATTTCGCATTCGAGGCGAAACGGCTGCATGTGACGTACCCCGGTGGGAAGCTCTCGACAGAATACGCAACCTATTCCGGAGAGGATGGAATGATGGCCTTCCTCAAGGGGCAGTATTGCAAGGGCTTGCCGTGTGCTGGGATGCTGGGCTACATCATGGATAACGAATCGACTCGAGCGTGGACCGGACTGAAGAACCGCATTGACTCAAAACGTCGACGGCTTCGATTGTCCAAAGGCTCGCAATTAGAAGAGTCCAAGCTTTCATACTGTGTCTCCAAGGGTAAGCAGGGTACTTTACTTGGAGAAACTGCTCATGGGCTAAAAAGTCACCGGCTGCGGTTGTTTCACCTCTTACTTCCTGTTTAGGCGTCCTCAAGTCGGCCTTGGATAAACAGCGGACTGTAGATCAACAGAAATCTACTGCTGCACGCCTACAGCCGGCTTTTCTGCCGGTGTGCTGCTGACTGTGGTGGCGCGCTGGGTGAAGAAGTTGTGGTCATACAGCGCGCGGTAGAACTTGCCGCTGATTTCGGCGGCCTTGGGGCCGTAAGTCGGACGGCCACCCTGGAGGAAGACCACGGTGACGATGTGTCCGTACTGCGTGTCAGCATAAGAAGCGAACCATCCAAAGCGCGTGCCGTCTTTGGAGCAGGTGCCGGTCTTGCCCAGGATCTGTTCTTCACTAAAGTTCAGGCGCAGGCTGCGGGCGGTGCCATACTGCACGGCACCGGTCATGCCTGCAGCAATTTCCGGGACGAGCGGGCCAATATCAAGCTGGCGCTTTACGCGCGGCTCAAAGCTGATGACCTGATCGACCGACGTGGGATGCTGGAGATAATAGAGCGTGCCTCCGTTGGCAACGGCTGAGACCAGAGCGCCGAGCTGCAGCGGCGTCATGGAAATGCTTTCACCAAAAGAGCACATCTTGCCGACGCCGCCGAGACTGGCGTCGAGCTCATGCGCGGGGAATGTGCCGAGGTGCTCGCCTTCAATGCCGTAACCGGCAAGCTCACCGAGTCCAAATTGGTGCGCGTAAGAGCTGACCTTGGCAAAGCCGAGTCGGCGTCCGACGGCCTCAAAATAAGCGTTGTTGGAATGCGCGAGCGCCTGCGTAAGACTCATGTGCGCGCGCCCGCCAAGCGCAATGGATTCCTCGCGGGTAATAACTTTTTCACTCAGCCCGGCCAGCGCCACAGCGACCTTAATAGTGGAGCAGGGCTGCGCGCCTTCACTGAGCGCAAGCTTCTGGTTGACCATGGCAAGAATGCGTCCGCTGGTGGGATCAATTGCGACGACTGTGCCATTCATGTTGCCCAGCGCTTCGATAGCGGCCTGTCGCACGACGGGATCTTCACCTTCAACAATGTCGCCATCGGTATTGTCGTCAGAAAATGAGTTGCCGGTGAACTGCTCAACCCAGCGATGGCGAGGGCGGCGGCGGTGAAGGCTGACGGTCTTTAGGGTCGCGGCATTCACTGACGCTTTTGCGTTGGTAGCTTTGGCTGTAGCGGGGCGTCTTTTAGTGGCACGTGCGGCTACACGTCTTTTGGCGGCGCGGTTGTGGCGGAGCCGCGCCATGCGCTTTTGCGCTCGAGCGTTTTCAGTTACCTGTCCATTGACCTTAGATTTGGTGCTGGTGCTTGAGCTGCGCGCGAACGATGCGCTGGAGAGAAGGAGACTGGAAAGGAAAAAGACGAGAAGCCGAAGACGAAATGTCATTGGAATCACTGCCACCTGGATACCTGGAAAATTCTTTGTCGCGCTGCTTTCCGCTGATCAGCCAATGCACCGTCGGCCAGAAACATTGAGGGTCAAGTCAAAAGCGACCAATGCGGAAATCAGAACCTCTTTAGCGATGGTAAGGGAAAGTTTACATCGCGTGCAACTATCAATTCTCCTAGTACTTAAGTAGTACCTTTCTCTTAGATAAAAAGATGCAGCAGCTCTCTTTCAGTTTGGCTGCCTGTTGTTTTTAATTGAGTAAACACCGCCGGAGGACAAAAAGTCCTTGCCAGTATTAACCCTAAGATCCTGCTGTTGGCTCTGCCTTAAAGGCCCATTAATATTGCTAATTTCGCGGGCCGCCACCAGAAAGCTGAGCGGCCACAGGCTCGCTGGAAGATCAAGACGCTGGCGTTTCGCGTCACGGTAAACGGTTGCACTTGCAGGAAGTTACGACCGGCTGGGAGACTGACACACTCTCTGCCGGTCGAAACTTGTTAGTTGATCTCTCCGCGCTTGCGGATAAATGCTGGGACGTCGAGGTCATCCTGTTCAACGGCCGTCCGGATGGACTCAGTCATGGTGGCCAGATTCGGGCTTTCACGCGTCGGCGTGATCACGCGCGTTGGAGCAGCGGAGTGAGCAGTAGCCGCGTGAGCCGAGACCTGGGAACCATGAGGAACATGCGGTATATGCGTGGCATTCACTGCTCGCGGAACTGTGGCCGGCTGCTGCACCTGATAAGCCGAAGCAGTTCGGGCCGTGGAAATGGCTGCCTGAGCGGCGTTTACGGTGCGATCTTTGCGCGCCGGCACGTCATTCTTGAACCCCGTGGCAATCACGGTAATCTTTAGATCATCTTTCATTTTCTCGTCTTGCACCGCGCCAAAAATGATGTTCGCGTCTTCATGCGCGGCGGATTGAATAATGGTGGAAGCTTCATTCACCTCCGCCAGCTTGAGTGACGATGATCCAGTAATGTTGATCAGGATTCCTCTCGCTCCGTCGATGGCGCCGGCCTCCAGCAGAGGAGACGATATTGCCGCCTGCGCCGCGTCGGTCGCGCGACGCTCGCCCTTGGCGATGGCCGTTCCCATCACGGCATAGCCCATGCCGGCCATGATGGTTTTCACGTCGGCAAAGTCGCGATTGATGATGCCAGGAATCGTGATGATGTCAGAAATTCCCTGCACTGCCTGGCGGAGAATGTCGTCGGCAATGCGGAACGACTCAAAGAAGCCTGCGTTCTGCGCCACTGCCAGCAGCTTTTCGTTCGGAATGACGATCGTGGTATCGATGCTGTCAATCAGCTCGGCCAGGCCGCGCTCCGCCTGTGCCATACGGCGGCGGCCTTCAAATGCGAACGGTTTTGTCACCACCGCCACGGTCAGCGCGCCCATCTCACTGGCCAGCGACGCAATGATCGGCGCAGCGCCTGTGCCGGTTCCGCCGCCCAGACCGGTCGTGACAAAAACCATGTCCGCGCCTTCCAGGGCTTCAATAATTTTGTCGGCATCTTCCAGCGCGCCACGGCGGCCCATTTCAGGGTTAGCGCCCGCGCCCAGGCCGTTAGTGAGCTTGGTGCCAAGCTGGATCTTCACTGGCGCGCGCGACATCTGCAGCGCCTGCAGGTCCGTATTGGCCACAACAAACTCCACGCCCTCCACTCCAGCGCAGATCATCCGGTTCACTGCGTTGCCGCCTCCGCCACCCACGCCAATCACCTTGATCTTGGCGTTAGTGCGCGGGTCTTCATTGAATTGGATTCTTACTTCACCGTCCGCTTTTTTCTGCTGATCGCTCATACATCACACTCCTGATCCGTTTGGTCCCGCTGGCTTGCGTCACCTTTGTTTATGCATTTCAGATTTTGCGGACTCAGATTTTCCTAAGCCGCCCTGCTTCCCCCGTCTAACCAACTTTTTTTCAATCCCGAACCCGCGCTTTTTGCGGGTGCGGGATCACTATTCCCTTCCAAGCGTTCGCGCTGCACGATCATCGCTCACCGATGCCCCATTGCAGCTATAGGGCTCCCTCGCTTCGCTCGGGATTTCCGAAAATCCTTCCTACGCCCCAAGCTTTGCCAGCAGGGCGCGCAGCTTGTGGCCAAATCCCTGTTCCGGATTCATCTTCGCCATCGTCGTACGATGCGCATACATCGCCAGGCCAACCGCCGTAGCAAATTCAGGTTCGCTCAATGACGAAGGCATGTCAGCAATCGGCGGCTCAGGAACAGCCAGCCGGATCGGACGGTCGAGCGTCTTCTGGCAAACTTCCGCCAGCCCTGTCATACGCGATCCGCCGCCGGTGAGCACCACGCCCGCCGGACAGAGCTCCATCACGCCTGCCTGCTTCAGATGGTCGCGCATCAATTCGCACAGCTCCTGCGCGCGCGGCTCCAGAATTTCCGCTAGAAATCGTTGCGGCATCAGCCGCGACGGCCGGTCTCCCACGGCGGGCACTTCAATCTCATTTCCTTCAGCAACCTGGCTGCTGATGGTGTGGCCAAACTGCTTCTTGATTTTCTCCGCCGCAACCAGCGGCGTTCTCAGACCAACCGCTACGTCATTCGTAAAGTGGTCTCCCCCCACAGGCACCACGCCTGTATGCGCCACCATGCCGTCGGAATAAACAATCATGCCCGTCGAGCCTGCGCCGATATCGGCCAGGCAAACGCCCAGCTCTTTCTCGTCGGCCCGCAGTGTGCTGTCAGCGGACATCAGCGCTTCATAAACCATATTGTCCACGTGCAGGCCCGCCTTGTTCGCCGCCGTCACCACGTTTTGCGTAGCGCTGGCGGAAGCCGTCACCATGTGCAGGTTCACTTCCAGCCGACGGCCCATCATGCCCGCCGGATCGCGAACACCTGACTGGTCGTCCAGAATGAATTCCTGCGGCAGCAGGTGCAGCACTTCGCGATCATCCGGTAGCGTCACTGACCGCGCCTTTTCCACGGCTGTACGAATATCTTCACGCGTCACATCTCTCGGGCGCTGGCCCAGCGTCACACCGCCGCGGCTGGTTACTCCTTTAATATGTGAGCCCGCTACGGAGATCACCGCGTTTCCCACCTGGCATCCGCCCAACTTCTCCGCTTCTTCCACCGCTTTATGGATGCTCTGTACCGCTTTATCCAGCTCAACGATGATGCCTTTGCGCGATCCGCGGCTCTCCGCCATGCCGTGCCCGCGATACTTGAGCCCCGCATCAGTGGCTTCGCAGATCAGCGCCACCGTCTTCGCGCTGCCCACGTCCAGCACCGTAATCATGTTTGAAGGATGTTTGCCGTTAGTGCCCATAATTCGCGTCCTTATAAAACAGCTATTAGCTATTAGCTTTTGGCCTTTAGCTTTGTCTCTTGGCTGCAAGCCCTTTGGCTGTAGCCCTTCACTTACTCGCGAAACTCAACAAATAGCAAATCAAAAAATCGGTTGCCCTATCATTTACTCACTTACCAAATTTCTTACCTTTGCGCTCTTTGCGTCCTCTGCGGTGAACTCTTCTTCGCCTTCGCTGTTGGCTTCGCTTTTGCGCTTACCGGCTTCAACACCGGCTTTTTCCGATCCGTGTCATCCGTGTTTATCAGTGGTGAGGGTTTCTCCGCGACCGCCGTCTTGTCCGGGTTCACCACCACCTGTCCTTCATACCGCAGGTCCACCGACTGTATGTTTTGGAACTGCTGCCGCCATTCCGCAATGTGGCTCACATAAAGCTTGTAGCGAGGCAAAAAGTCTTGCGCGCCCAAATGGACGACCATCGTGCCGCCCGGATCATTCGCCGTGACTTTCACATTCTCCGGATCGGAAAGATCAACTTCGCTCAGCTGCTTCACGTAATTCGGGCTCTTGCTCGATGCATCTTCGCCCTCTGCCGGGTTCAGCTCGCTCACCAGACGGTTGTAAATCTTCATCGCCGCTGCCCGTGACGAAAGCGGTTCAGTGTCCGTAATCCCGCGAATCACGGGGAAGGAAAATTTAGTCTGGCGATTGGCAGGCAGGCCCATCACCACGCCATTGGCGTCAATCAGGCTGATGCGTGAGCCAATCTGGGCAAACGCTACCGGCGTCCGCTCCTGGATAGTCACGGCAATTCGATTCGGGAGCAGACGCATCACTGTCGCTTCCTGTACCCAGGGAATCAGTTCCAGTTGTTTCTTCCGCTCGTCCAGCGGAACAAAGAAAACATTGCGGCCAATGTCTGCGCCGGCCACTTCCATCACGTGCGCTCGCGACGCATTCTTGACCCCGGAAATCTCCACTGCGTCACTGGATTGAATGCGGAATCGCCATGACGTCATGCCATAGCTGTAAGCCCATGCAGAGAGCCCGCCAAAAGCAACGATCATCGCGGCGGCAACGCCGGCAATTTTGAGTTGGCCTGCTGCTTTTTTCGGAATCGCATTGCGCCGCACCGGCACGCGCCGGTTTGTCCTTAGGAACTGCGCCTCTTCGCCATCCAGATCCAGGTCCAGGTCTTCGCGATTGATCAAGAGCTCGGAACCGTCGTCGTGGAGTGCAGCCGCCCTCGATTGTGCGCGACGGTCTTGTGGCATGCGCACTCTAGCCCGTGGTTCGCCATCTTGATCTGATTGAAGATTGATCGCTAAACGCTGAGTGGTCGTCTCCTCGCCACGTGACGACGAAGCACGAGACTTCCCTCGTGGAGGGACGGGTTCGTATTGTGTCAACTCGATAGAGTCGCGCGCCATTAAATCGCGGTCGACGGAGTTGTGCGCCAGCACGAACCAATATATCCGGTTTCTTTCCGTTTTGTTACCAGAATTTTAGGGTATCGCACGTTTTTTTTGGGTTTGCACCCGGTGGCCAGATATCTTCCGGCAACGAGGCGATACAAGTAGATGCCATGAGGCTGGCGAAGTGGAAAGTTTACGCTGATTGCTGACTGCTCATTGCCGCCTGCTTCTTCTTCAACTGCTCCAGCACCATCGGTCCCAGTTGGGACACGCTGCCCGCGCCGAGCGTAAGGACCATATCGCCGGGGTCGGCCAGTGCTGAGACCTGCCGCGCGGCTTCGTCGAATGACCGCACATAGCTGACAGCGCCGCGTTGATCGCCAAAGAGTTGAATGGCCTGGACCACGCGCTCGCCGGTGATGCCGGGGATCGGCGCTTCACTGGCAGCGTAGATATCGAGCACCGAAACGGTGTCCGCATCGTTGAAGGCGGCGCCAAACTGCTCCAGCAGGTCGCGGGTACGGGTAAAGCGATGCGGCTGGAAGATCACGTGGACGCGTTTGAATCCACAATGACGCGCCGCCGCCAGCGTGGCGCGGATCTCGGTAGGATGGTGGCCGTAATCGTCAATCACACTCACGTCGGCAGCGCGACCGCGCAGCTGGAAACGGCGATCAACGCCGCGAAAGTTTTCCAGCGCCTCGCGAATGCGGTCCGGCTCAATGTCCAGGCCAACGCCCACAGCCACAGCCGCCGTGGCGTTCAGCACGTTGTGATTGCCGGGAACGCGCAGGTGGAAATCTCCCAGCGACTTGCCATGATATTCGACTGAGAAGTGCGCGTAATGCTTATTGCCGGTGCACTTTGCCCGAGCGCCGCCCACGCGAAAATCCGCCTCTTGATGCACGCCGTATGTTGTGGCGCGGCGGGCCAGGCGAGGCAGCATATTGCGCAGCCGTTCGTCGTCATGGCAGAGCACCGCCATGCCATAAAACGGCACGCGATCAATGAAATCCAGGAATGCCTGCTCCACGTCCGCCATGTCGCGATAGCAATCCATATGTTCGCGATCGATATTCGTCACCACAGCCAGAATCGGCGAGAGCTTAAGGAATGACCGGTCGCTTTCGTCGGCTTCCGCCACCAGATATTGAGACTTGCCCAGGCGCGCGTTGGAGCCCATCGCGTCCACGCGTCCGCCGACAACGACCGTTGGATCAAGGCCGCCGGCCGCCAGCACCGCTGCAACCATGCTGGTAGTAGTTGTCTTGCCATGCATTCCGGCAATGGCGATTCCATACTTCAGGCGCATGAGTTCGGCCAGCATCTCCGCCCGCTGGATCACTGGAATGTGCTCGGCATGGGCCGCCATGATCTCGGCATTGTCGCGCTTCACCGCAGAGCTGGTCACCACCACCTCTGCACCGGTGATGTTCTCAGCGCGGTGGCCTTCAAAAATAATGGCGCCCTTTTCCGCCAGCCGCTCAGTAACGCTGGAGCTCTTCAGGTCAGAGCCCGAAACCTTGTAGCCAAGCGTCAGCAGCACTTCAGCAATGCCGCTCATGCCGATGCCGCCAATCCCTACGAAATGTATCCGCTGAATCTTTGCAAACATTGTTTATGTCGCTGCGCTCCACACCGCTATGAAGTTTCGCCTGGCCTCTATTTCCTTCTGCGCCTGTTGCACGCCACTCGCCGCGCAAGCCGGGCTCGTGGCCTTACTTCAAAACAATTCTTGTCGCTACGCTCCGAAAACCGCTTTAGAGTTTCGCCCGACCTCTAATTTTTCTTCTGCACCTGATGCAGTGGGCTCGCCGCGCAAGCCGGGCTCGCCCTTGCTTCAATTCCAATTCGCGTTCATTCGCGGCTAAACTTTCTCCGCCAATACAAATTGATTTTGGCTAATTACCAATTGCTAGTTGCTAATTGCTTCTTTCCGCCAGATCCGCCACCATCCTTGCAACTCGACCTGCAGCATCATGGTGTGAGAGCGCCCGTGCTCGTTCCGCCATTTGCTTTAGACGGGTGGGATTCGCAAACAGCTGCGTAATCACCTCTGTCAATCGCTCAAGCGTAAGTTCCGCCTGTGGCACCAGCACAGCCGCACCGCCCTGCACAATCGCTTCAGCATTGCGCCGCTGATGATCGTCCGCCGCCTGCGGGAACGGGACAAAAACTGCCGGCTTCCCTGCCGCCGTCGCTTCGGCTACCGTACTCGCTCCGGAACGGCACAGCAACAGGTCCGCCCGCGCAAAAGCTGCAGGCATGTCATCAATGAAAGCGGACACCTCGGCCTTTACTCCTGCCTTCGCATAAGCAGCCGCCACGTCATTATATTCACGCTCGCCCGTCTGATGGATCATCTGGAGCCGAGGAATTTGTCGTAGTACTACCGGAGCAGCAGCCACCATGGCCTGGTTGATGGCCCGCGCGCCCTGGCTGCCGCCAAAAATCAGCAAGGTTGGCGGATGGTTGCCATCGAGCGATGGCACGTTAAAGAACTCCGCCCGCACCGGCACGCCTACCACCTGGGCATTGCGAAAATATCTTTCCGTTTGCTCAAAATGCACCGCTGCCGCAGACACTCGATGGCCAACGATCTTGTTGGCGAACCCAGGGACATAATTGGGCTCAAAAGCCAGCGTTGGGATGTGCATCAGAATGGCCGCCGCCATTGCCGGCCCGGAAGCATATCCGCCCACGCCCACCACCACATCTGGACTGAATACTTTAATGATCTTGCGCGCATCAACCACGGCGCGAGGCAGATCGAACAGCGTTCGCATCCGCGTGATCAGGCTTACATTTTTGAGCGCGCCCACCTTTACCCGCATCAGCCCAAAACCGGCCTGCGGGACAAGGCGGTTTTCCATGCCCCGGGCCGTTCCCACAAACAGGACTTCAGCATTGTGACGGGCTTTCAGCTCACGGGCAATCGCCAGGGCCGGGATCACATGCCCGCCAGTGCCTCCGCCTGCTATCAGAACGCGCATATGGGATCAGTGTAACTGCAACTTTGTATGTAAATTTAGACTATTTATTTTGACCATGGTATACTTTACTGGTCATGGAAGAAATTTCAATCTCTGAGTTCAAGGCCAAGTGCCTGTCAATCTTGGAACGTGTCCGCAAGACTCGAAAGCCAGTCCGGGTTACACGTTTTGGAAAGCCGGTGGCGGAGGTGATAGCCCCTTCACCGATGAAGGATCGCGCCGAATGGATTGGCTCTATGGCAGGAGAAATGGAAATTCTCGGCGACATTCTTTCTCCGGTGGTTGACGAAAACGATATTGAGGCGCTGCAAGATTGAAATTGCTTCTCGATACACACATATGGCTCTGGAGCCTGCGAGAACCGCAAAGATTGGGTCGCCGAGTCCTTCACGCACTTCACGATCCGTCGAATGAATTGTGGCTATCGTCCGTGAGTCTGTGGGAAGCGCTGCTGCTGCTGCAAAAAGGTAGAATCAGCATTCAGGGCGATGCCGCATCCTGGCAGGCCCGAGCTACCGCTCGCTTTCGCGAAGCCCCACTGACATTTGAGATTGTCTTGGCCGCACATAAGCTCAGTCTACATAGTGATCCTGCCGACCGGTTCCTGGCCGCCACGGCGAAGGTACTCGATTTAACATTAGTTACTGCAGACGCACGTCTGCTTGGCCTTGGCGACATTGCCACGCTGGCCAACCGTTGACATCCTGTCAGGTTACTCCAGTACCCAAATTCTTATTTTCAGAACAGAAACCAAAATTGCTGCCTCAGGCAAGCGTTTGTGCTATGTTTTCTTTAGAAAACTACAACCCGTTGCTGCTGGAACTAGTTGAGATCGGGTAGTCGTCGGGTGATTGCGCCATGATTTTTAAAGCTGCTGAAGATTTTAAGAAGCGCACTTTGAGCGCTCTGCCGTCTCTTCTGGAGAAAGTTGCGTATATCTGCTCGCTCCAGAGCGGCAGCGGCGGATACATGCACTGGGGCTTTACGCGCGCTTATGGCAACCGTCCTACTCAGGATGCCATTTATGCCGCGCACATGGAAACGGCCGTGGCTCTAAGCCACACGCCCGTGCGAGAGATTTTTCAGGAATATCAGGAAGCCGTGACTCGTTCCGGGTCTGCGGCGGACATTCTCAACCCGGACACGTTTATCCTGAAGGCGCCGCTCAACGGCGACGCAGTTCTTTCTGCTCACTTAAATCTTCTTCAGGATTCTGTTGTTGCTCTCGCTCGTCAGGAGCGTACCACTCACCAAGTCGCATAGCCACGCCGACCACCTGGCCCACGACCTCAGCATCCTGCGGATGTTTGAGTATCCTCGCCGGCACCGGTGAAAGCGGATGGGATTGCAGGATGATTTCACCCCGGCGTACAGAGCACCAGCAGCACACATGGCCTTCGCGGGTTTCCACAAAATAAATCGGACGCTCCAGCTCTGACCGCCATTTCTTTTCTTCCACCCGGCTGCGGTCTTCATCCACCTGCACAAAAGAACCCGGTAGCAGCAGCGGATACATGGTCAGGTCTTCCATGCCGACATAAGCGTAAATATATTTTTTCTTAGAGAGCTCCTGCAGATACTGCATGGGGACGGGCCCCCAGCTCTCAATCATGCGACCCAGGTCCGTGGAGTGCTTCACGTCAAAACCAGGATCGAGCTTCGTCGGGATCTGCACATTCCCGCGCCCTTCCGCCATTTCTATGCGATGGGTCTTTCCGGGACTGCAGATGGCATAATCGGCGGCGGTAAAACTCAGGTCCACGCCATAAAGCCTGAGCAGCTCAGTGAAATCAGCCCGATAAATTACGGAAAGAACATACAGGCGGTAAATGCTGGGAATTACGCCCTTGGTTTCAATATCAGAGAGGCGGCTGGGATTGATTACAAATTCTTCAATCCCTCTGGATTCAGCCAAAGAGGTGCTGGAGAGCTCCACATCCCGTAGAGTGAGGCCCATGTACTCGCGCAAATCTCGTAACTTCTTGCCGGCTGACAACACTATCTTCTAAGCCCCTTGGATTTCGCTCGCCCTGTCCCGCCATCACTCAGACGCCAAATCGTCCGCCCGCTGGAACAAGAGGATTCTAATCATTCATGCTGAAAGATGAAAGGACTAGTGGCAATACAGTTTTTAAGCTGCACATTAGTTTAACCCTAAGGATGCCGCCTTGGCCAAAGAAACCTTTGCCCCGTGAGGGAAGAGACAAAAGGCCAATCCCGCGAGTTTCCATCCGCCCGGCTGCAAAGGCATCAGGGTTATGCCACTGACCGGCATTTTACAGATAATTACTTGCCGTCCTCATTAATCGGTTAATTCCGAAAAGGGCTCATCATCGCTTCAACTTCTGCCTTCTGGGCCGCCGAAGGTGGAAGCAATGGCAACCGGGGCAGACCGCCATAATAGCCGTTCAGGTCCATGGCGTATTTAATGGCTGGAATGCCTAGTTCAGATACCACCCGCTTGGTAGCCGACGCCAGCGCGGTCTGTTTTGATTGGGCCAGCTCTAAGTCATTGTCCTTGAATGCTGTATGAATTTCAAAGCATATCGTGGGCGCGGGCGCGGCGAATCCCAGTACCCCGCCGCTGGCTCCCGCCAGCAGAGAATCCAGCAGGGTATGAGCAGCGCCTACGAGCACTTGAAAGCCTACTTCCTTGCTCCGGGTCTTGATCCTGGGCCGGGCAGCCACGGCCACATCAGAACCGCCGTTTAGCTGGCTCACGCTTACCATTTGCCCACCATTTCCGTCCGCAGCCGGAGCAGCCAACATGCGCGCCGTAACCGCCTGCTGGATTTCCGTAACGGTTGCGCTGCGTTTGATGTGGCGCGTGGCGTTCACCATGGCGGCCACTTTCTCCACATTCCCGCTCGATTCTTTAATTCCAATAATGTTCGGATGCTCCGCCAGCGCCGTAATCACTTCCAGCGGCAGGTCATAGGCCGTAAACGGCGGTACCGTATAAAGCAGCACCGGCAGCGGCGACTTGTCCGCCACCGTGCGGAAGAACGCCAACATTACCTCCGGCTTCATCTGCGGCCGATAAAAGTGCGGCGTACGCACCAGCGCCACGTCATAATTGAGCTTGGCCGCAAACTCCGTCAGACGGAGCGTTTCAATCACTGATTCAGCCCCTGTGCCGGCGATCAGCACCTTTTCAGGCGACGCTACTTCGGCGGTCACGCGCAACACCTCGCGCCGCTCCTCGTCGTTCAGCATCACAGCTTCGCCCGTTGACCCCAGCACAACCATACCGGCAATCGGAGTCCGCGAATAGCGGTCAATATTGTGTTCAATCTTTTTGTAATACACCGCTCCATCTGGATAGAACGGCGTTGTCACGGCGGGGAAAATACCTTGCAGGAGCATAGTTCTATTCTAAAGCTCCAATCGAAAAATTCGAACCAGAAAGGACGCAAAGAAGCACAAAGGGGGCAGTTTGTTAAATCAATGAACTCCAGGGGACGCTTTCCCTTGATCGACCAGAGGACTTCCCTCTCCGTTCATTTGTGGTTAAAGAAAAGCCGTGGTTAAAGTAAAAAGGCCCTGCGCTCAAGCACAGGGCCTCGTGTTCGCCAAAAAAGAAAACCTAGATAGCGCTGGCCAGCGGGACGGCATTCTGCGTTTGCAGATCGCCCAGCCGTCGCACGTTTTCCCGCAGCGTCTGATACGTTGGCACCAGCATGGCCGGGGTGAGTTGCAATGACGGCATGGCATATTCCATCGAGAGCTTGAACATGGCCAGCAAGCATTGCAGGCGAATCTGCGCCGCCAGATCCATTACCTGTGCGGCCGTTAAAGCCACTTCAGGCAGCGGACTCAGGCGCGCCGATTCACTCGCATGCAGAACCGTGGAAGCATTAGACGCAATCCGGGCCACGTAACGCACGGTAACGCGGATGCGATGGCGTTTAATGCCAACAAATTTTGAGCGGGAAAGCTTTCGCTTCAGGAAGAGCTCGTCATCCCGGTCCAGCAGCGTGTGAAACGCGGCTAAATCTACCTGGCGGAGCGATTGCACCGCCTGTTTTCTGCGGCTGCGTACTGCCATGTACAACAACACGACAGCGCACAACGCAAGCGCAATTACGATTACAGTTATCATCTATTGATTAGCTCCGTTACTGCCTGATTCCATTGTTCCAACTGGGCTTTCTGCACATCGATTGTGGTTGTGGGCCGCTCCGGCGGCGCCAGCAGGTAGCCCAACCAGATGAGAAGACTGCCGTTGAAAGAAAGGCTCCGTACCAAACTAAGAACCTGCCTTGCTTCCAGGCTTAGATGTGCCATCAACGTCACGTTGATTAGCTCTATAGCCGCACACGTTCCCAACCCCAGTGCAATCCCGAATTCATTCTGGCGCCAATGCAATCCGAACGCACTGGCAGACAGGAACAGGAACATGACCAAGCCCAGTTCAACAATGCGGGTCCCGTCCGTCGCCACCACCACAACACGAGCGATACTTTTGGCGCTGGCTGATTGTTCGTAGATTGCTCCACAAGCCAACACTATGAGAGCAACCACCGCCACGCGAAATATTATGGTAGCCAGCTTGCGCAGTGCCGCATGCGGAGCAAAAATATTTGTGAATATTTCCCGCACCACTGCCAGGCCCAGAACAATGCCAATCGCCTCACAAATCCAAAAAGTATAGAAATACGTAGCAGGCCCAACCCGTTGATTCGGGAAAGTTGCTGCGCTTTCAAACAGGGTAAAAAAAATGTAGGCAGAGAACATTGGATACTTGCGCCATGCTCTCTTTGCCAGCAGGGTCGCCGTCAGCATAACCTGCAGAGCAATGCTTGCAATCGACAGATCGGGAATGAGCGCCCCTAACGGCATAAGTGCTCCCCAAAGAATACAGCCTTTGGAAGCTATCCAACAAGCTTTTCTTGCAGTTAGGTCGATTCCCCTATGTTACTCCCGTGCCTCACTCTTGTTACCTCACGATGCCGATTGACTGGCAGGGGGAAGAGGGGGATAGGGATTTGGCCCATCGAACTGAGTGGCCTGGGCGGTTAAAGCAGGGGGAAGAGGGGGATAAGGGTTTGGCCCATCAAACTGGGTGGCCTTGGCGGTTAAAGCAGGGGGAAGAGGGGGATAAGGGTTT
>DASXKZ010000311.1:0-3151 GCA_036496525.1 Candidatus Angelobacter sp. | reverse complement strand
CCGCCCGTATGCACTGCTGACCAAAGCTCTGGAAGACAGCGAGTACGTTGCCATCGCCAAGCTCACCATGCACAACCGCGAATACACCGTATTCCTGCGTCCGCACGAAGGCGGAATGATGTTGCATACCATGTACTACGCAGAAGAGATCCGCAAGGCGGAAGGTTTTGGTCCGCCGGATGTTGAGATCAAAGATTCAGAGTTGAAAGTCGCCCACCAGCTGATCGAAGCACTCGCCGGCGATTGGGACCCTGAGAAGTATCACGATTCATTCCAGGACAACCTGAAGAAGCTCATTGAGACTAAGCTCGAAGGCGGCAAAGTTGTGGAAGTGGAGAAGCCCAAAAAGCTGGCTCCAGTCGTCGATTTGATGGCTGCGCTCAAGCAAAGCCTGGCCGAGATGGAAGGCAAGAAAAAGCCGGCTGCCGGGACTCGCGAACCAGCGGCGAGCAAGAAATCCAAGGGCCGGGGCTAGCTTCGGTACTTGTTCCGAGGCATCCTTCGTATCCTGCTGTGTATTCCTGCGTTTACAACTAAATGGCAGTTCCACGGCATCAAGTTCCTAGAGTCCGGATAATCTCCATACAGCAGGGTCGTTGGCTGGCGCAGATAGCCGATAGCCAGTAGAATATGGAATTCTTTCGGCTCACGATGAGCCAGGTCCGTAATCTCCCAGGGGTGCCGATGCAAGTAGTACGCATGTTGCGGGTTGTGGTGATTTTCATGGTCGCCATCTTTGAAATCGGTTGCGGAGACACCTTCCGTCCTATCGCCATACCGCAGAATCCACAACCTCCAGATCCAAAGAACGAGCACTTCGCGCTGGTTCTGTCCGCCAATGGTCCGGAAGCATGTCCACTCCCCGGAGCACCAACCGCACCTTGTGACCCCTCAATTCATCCCGGCGGCAGCAGCCGGATTGATGTTTCCGGCGATACCAACGTGGGTACCGCAACAGTTGGCCTGAACCCCGTGCATGCTGTACTGCTTCCACCACCGAGTAATGACACAGCGTATGTAGCCAATTTGTCAGACAATACGATTACCTCCTATCTATCGTTGGTAGCAGGGGCTGCGACCACCACCATCACTTTGCCGCCTGGCACAAATCCCGTTTTCCTCGAAACAAAAGAGGCTGGGATCATTTATGCCGCCGGGGTCGGTAATGGCTCGACCGGGCAGACGGTATCAGTAATTTCGACGGGACAGAACGTCATTACCAGAACACTTACGGCAAGCGATGGAATCGGGCGCAATCCGATCGCCATGGTAGAAACTTCGAATGGGAAGAAGCTCTACGTCGTCAATAATGGTGACGGCACGGTCTCTGCAATCAATACAATTGACAAGACGCTAAGTGCGGTAATTCCCACCGGCACCCGTCCGATCTGGGCGGTGGCCCGCGCAGATGACGGACGCGTTTTTGTTCTCAATCAGGGCAACGGCACGGTGTCAGTCATTGATGCCGTCAACGATGTTGTTCTAGCCAACATCACCGTGGACCCCACAGATTCCGTGAATTACATGGCGTATGACGCATCTTTCAGCCGCCTGTATTTGACGATTCCTGCGACGTCGCAAGTTGCCGTGTTAGATGTGACCTCTGATCCGCCGGTGGCGTTGCCAAACATTGACCTAAGCACTGTTTGTCCCGTGGGAACATGTAAGCTGGGTGCAGTTACTACACTTCCGGCCGGCACGAATAATAGTGATAGCAGGAAGGGCACGATCTATGTGTCCAGTTACACGATCAGCGGAACGTGTACACAATTGGCGGGTGCGCCCACGGACAATCCGCCGTGCATCACGACCCAGGTAAGTGTTATCAAACCTGTGGGCAACGTCGTGCAAAAGACAATTACGACCCTGCACACAGTATTCGTAAATTCAGTGTCGGTTGGAACGAAAGCCGATGTTCCAGTAGTTCCGTTCTGTGACTTGGCACGATTCAGGCGGCATATCGCAGCTTCAGCCGACGATACTCGGGTGTTTGTGGCCAATTGTGATGCGGGAGGGACCGACATCATTCGGACTTCCGATGACAGTTTTGTTCTGAATCTGCCTGCTCCGGTAAGTTCAGCTCCGGCACTTCCCAACCAGGCTTTTCCCCCACCGCAAAATCCAGTTTTTGTGCTTGCAGGACGTTAGGAATCGAACTCAGAAAAAATCAGAATTGATAGAGAGGCACTCCAGGCAACTGCTGGATTGCCTCTCTATTGAGAGGCTGCGGCGGCAAGATGAGAGCGCTTTTTGCCGTAGCGTAAAGCCAGGTTCATGAATACTGCGCCGCTTTCTGTATCAAAGCAGAGCACGAGGGCTTCAGTGTCCTCGCTGCTGGTGGCCCCGGTTTCTGAAGTGTGGATCACCGGAGGATGAATGCGGAACTGAAAGCCGAGATCGTTGAGCGTGCAAATAGCATTGCCCACGATCTGGTTGGCCAGTTCGCAAACGGTTTCGCGAATGAGCGCGTCCGATTCCGGAAGAGTCGCGCCCGCCAGTTTGCTGGCTACGCGGATGGCAGTTTCTTCGTCCAGGTCGAACACAATGCGGCCTTCGATGTCGCCAGTCAGCCAGATTTGCGCGGCTACACCTTTGCGCCGGTAGGCTTCTTCCTCCATGGTGAGGTTTCCCACCGAGGTAGGAGACTGCAACATCTGCGAAAGAACGGCATCCGCGGCGTTGATGAAGGGCTGGATCAACTCCATTTTCATGCTTAGTCTCCCGCGCCGGCGGCGCTAGCCACGGCGGCATCATCTCCCAGTACATATTTGATGACTTCGTAGAGCACTTCAGGCTTTACCGGCTTTTGCACAAAATGCCGGGCTCCGCGCTGAAGGGCTGCGACGATGTTTTCCTGATATCCCACCGAAGACACCATGACGATGCGGGCTTCGGGATGCTGCTGGACGATTTTCTCCGCAGCCTCGATGCCTTCCATTTGTGGCATGGTGATATCCATGAGGACGATATCTGGTTTCAGGCGATCATATTCAGTGATCGCAGTTTTGCCGTCTCCGGCTTCGCCGATCAGCTTGCCGCCGAAAGTTTCAATAATGCGGGCCAAGTTTTTGCGGGCGAAGACCGAGTCGTCCACTACCAGGTAGCGGACCGGCTGGCCGTCTTTACGTTTTACTGGCGCGAATTGCTCCAT
>DASXKZ010000310.1:0-58075 GCA_036496525.1 Candidatus Angelobacter sp. | reverse complement strand
GCTGTCATCTCATCAGCGGCGGAAAACATTGCCCATGGCGTAGTGGAAGACAAACAGCAATTGGTCCGCTATGGCAATACGATCGTGAAGCAAAGCCGGCAGTTGACGCAGTTAGTGGAGCAGGTCTTGCTATTTGCTGCGACGCAGCAGTCGGAACGGCAATTAGGCCATGGACGGGTAAATGTTTCTGAGGTGATTGATTCGGCGCTGGAGGGAACAAGCTCTGAGGTGGCCGCGGCAGGATTTACCGTGGAACGGCGGATTGAAAGCGGATTGCCACTGGTGAATGCCGATTTTACCGCGCTGGTGCGAAGCTTGCAGAACCTGATTACCAACGCCGTGAAATATGGCGGAGAGAACCGCTGGCTCCGAATTTCAGCTGCGGCAGTGAAAGGCAATGGGCGCATTGAGGAAGTGAAACTTACGGTGGAAGATAAGGGAATCGGCATTGACAAGGACGAGATCAAACAGATTTTTGAACCCTTCTATCGCAGTCCGGCGGTCAGCGAATCTGGAATCCACGGGACTGGACTGGGGTTACCGTTGGCGCGGACCATTGTTGAAGCCATGGGTGGAAGGATTACAGCAAGCAGCGAACTGGGCAAGGGAAGCGCCTTCAGCATTCATCTGCCCGTAACGCAGGAGCGCAAAGTAGAAGAAACTCAAGGCGCGGCAGACAAACCAGCTGGCGCGGAACCGGGCTTCTCATCATGACCGAACGAATCCTGTTAGTGGAAGACGAAGAAGACTTGCGCATGACGCTTTCCGACCGTCTCAAGTCGGAAGGATATGCTCTGGATACGGCGTCCGATGGAGAAGAGGGGCTGCGCAAGGCCATTGAGTGCGCGTATGACCTGGTGATCCTGGATGTGATGCTGCCGAAGAAAAACGGCAATGATGTTTGTCGGGATATCCGCAAGGCCGGGATTGCGACGCCGATCATCATGCTGACGGCACGCGGCCAGCTGGTGGACAAGGTCCTGGGATTGAAAATCGGCGCGGACGATTATGTAACCAAGCCGTTTGAAGTGCTGGAGCTTCTGGCGCGTATTGAAGCGCAGATCCGGCGCGGCGCGGTGCATCCGAAAGAAGCGGACGTATTGCAGTTTGGCCCGGTGCGAATCGACCTGAAAGGCACAACGGTTTCACGCGAAGGCAAGGTGCTGCCGCTTTCCGCGCGCGAATTCCGCTTGCTGCGTTACTTTGCGCAAAATCCGGGAACCACTCTGTCGCGCGAAGTGCTGCTCAAAGAAGTTTGGGGATACAGCGAAGAAACTTTCACACGCACTGTGGATGTACACGTTGGCAGCCTGCGGCAGAAGCTGGAAAAAGATCCCAAGCAGCCGTCTATGATCATAACGGTCCCTGGCCTGGGCTATAAGTTTGTTGCCTGAGTGCCGCGGGCATACATCCTGAACTGGTCCGCCAGTAAATTCCACGCTGCACCGATGTAAAAAGCCTGTAAAGCCTATGGACTTCATTGCCGACCGGCGAGAGAATCACGGCAATGCATCCACAATTATGCAAACGAGGGACTGAGCTTTTTGTGAGAGCGTCCCAGGCGGACGAATTGTTTAAAGCCCGGCTGCTGGAGTTCTTTTCCAGCAGGAAAAAAGATGACTGCGAGATGAAGCAGATAGAAGTTTTGGGCGAAACCCATCGCGACGCTGACGAAGCTTTTCATCGCCATAAGAGATTCTGCACAGCCTGCGCTGAAGCGCCCGTGGCTGTGCTGCGGTACGCCGTTGCCACCGAATAGTTCAGCTCTCCGGGCGGACGCTCTCGCAATCTGCTAAGCAGACCGGCTGAAGCGTCCTTCAGCCGAGAAGAGTTTTAACTTTCCTGCTTAAAACGTTCCATCAAAAGCTGCGAACAAACCATTTCCCGTTGCCTGACGCGCTATTGCGCCTTGTGCGCTAAAGGAATTTGGTCCGGCAGTGACACATGCGCCGATGCATCCGTCAGCGTATCCAACCAGAACGCGCCCTTGTTTATCCACGGTGGCGTCAATGAAGTCGAGAAGGTTCCGATCATTGCCGCAGGTGGTTCCAGCCAGGCATATTGAACCGCGCTGCACTGGATCGGTGGGAGTTGCATCCACTAAAGTCCATGTTGCGCCGGAGTCATAAGTGTGCGCGATGTAAAGATGCCATACGCCGGTGAAGTTGGCTGTGTCCTGTGCATTGCCCCCGGTCGGTGTGCCAAGGAAAGCCAGCGCGGCGCGGTTGCCATCGCCGGCAACCATGGCCGGGAACGCAACGTTCTGGATTCCGAGCGCTGTTCCAACATCGGTGACGTTCGTCCAGGTAGCGCCGTGATCATGAGAAACCGCGACCATGGGATGGCCGTTGCTGCCGTGCCAGCCGAAATAGACGGTGTTGTCAGAGCCCACTGAGACAGAGGGATCACTATCGCCGGAAGCGCTGCCGGGAATAGCATGGATTGTCCAGGTAAGGCCATTGTCTCGCGAAGAAACCGCAGCGGCATTTCCGTTGCAATTCTTATTAGGAACATACGCGGTGCCGTCAGGTCCAACTTTGATGTGCCCATGCAAGCCGCCGCAATCGGCCAATGTATAAATCGGCACGGCAGGGCCGTAAGTGAGACCGCCATTCAGGCTGATGGCGCAGGAAGCATCAATGACATCCTGCGAGCAGTAATAAATGGCGTGCTGATATCCAACGGGTGGCGGCAACTGCGGAACCAGGCTTGCAGCGAACGGACCACCGCCGATGGTTTGGTGGTCGATTCCCGCAGGGGCGCCGCACCCCACGGCGGGCGTATAGCTGGCGCCGTCATTATCACTGAATGAAGAAAGGCTGCACGCGCCGGCAAGCTGTGAGACTAGCGTGCGGCCGGTGGTGTGGTCAGTGAAGAGAATCGGGTCCAGAGATAGCGCGGATGTTTCCGGAGAGCTTACGTCTTCCCATGTGGCAGAGGAGCCATTGATGGTGACGCGATCTGTTTCCAATCCGGCCGCGAAGAGGATCTTGCCAGTATTCCAGTTGACACCGATCGACGGTTCACCGGCGCTGGCGGCAATCCCTGCGGGAGGAACCAGGTTTTGATAAGTCTGGCAAACAGATGCGGAAGAAGCGAACAGGACGGCGGAAAGCAGCAGAAAATACATCGAGTGGATCTTGCGCACGGGATGTCTCCTTGAAGAAGTTAGAAACGGAAGCGCCCGGAGAAGTAAGATGCCTCCAGAATCCCTGGCATTTACTATCGGCTTCAGTAATTACTGATGCAGCTGCTCGGCGCTGAGATGGCGCGCGTCTTTGGTGAAGACAGGCGGAGTGCCCGCTGCTTGGGAGCTTTGCGGAGGCGCAACCTGAGCACGAGCAAAGTCAGATAAAAACAAGCAGAAGAGTTTTCATGGATTTTCCATTCGTGAGAAGCTGAATCTTTTCGAACTCCCCCTAATCTCAAAGATGGAAGATTACATTTGCTGAACGCGGAGAAATGGAATGCCTGTTCATCTGAGCTTGAACGATCTGATTGATTACACAGATTGGGAGCGGCAAAAGTGGCATGAGCGGCTGCGCCAGCAAGGCAATGAAGTCTTGAAGACCGGCGTTGGACCCCATGGGGACGGACGCTTTGAAACTGTTGGCGAGCTCGTGAGGCACATTTTTTCCGCTGAAAAGCGCTATGTTGAGAGGCTGCTTGGCCGGCAGTTGAGCGATACGGGCTCTGTGCCGACGGACAATCTCGAAGCGCTTTTCCAGTTTGGTGAAGAAAGCCGGCGAGAGCTAAAGGATTTTGTAGAAAAATTTCCGACCGATAAGTGGGATGTCCCATTGGAGTTCAAGTTGATGAATTCCGTCTTGACGTTAACACCCAGGAAAATCATTGTTCATGTGCTGGTGCACGAAATTCGACACTGGGCGCAGATTGCTACTCTGCTGCGACTGAACGGCGTGACTGGGGAGTTTCATGATTTCTTATTCAGTCCTGCCATGGGAGGCGATCCAAAAGGGAATCCGGCTTGATTCAAACTGCGAAAACTTTGCTTTTTCCTGTCGTCCGAATCGCGTTTTTCGCTTGATTTTCGATATCCTGTATGCTAACTTAAGTCGTTTGATTCCAACCGGTTATCTGCTTATGGCCTTGTCTGGGATCCCCCTAGGATAGCTCTGGGATGTATTAGCGTAAGTGCTTTGGAATCCTAGTTGGGGGGATAGGGGAGGGGGAGCCGGGATTGGGTGATCTGGTGCTCGCGCGTGATCCGGTGATCGGAAACCCCGGAAACTGTACCGTTCAAGATGCCGATTGCACCAATTAAGGTGAAAGCGTCGAGTAAGAGAAAAGACATAAGTAGAATGTTAAGAGCGGGAACCCTTCGGGGTCTCGACTAAAGACAGATGAAATCATTTCTAGAGACAGTTCGCGAGCGCGTCGTTATCTATGACGGCGCCATGGGCACGGAGATACAGGAGCGCCATCCGTCCATGGATGACTTCTGGGGCAAAGAGAATTGCTCTGAAGTGCTGGTGCTGAGCCGGCCCGACATAATAAAAGACATTCACGCTGCATATTTCAAAGCCGGAGCCGACGTGGTTGAGACCAACACGTTTGGCGGCACGCGCATTGTGCTGGGCGAATTTGACCTGGCCGACAAAGTCCATGAGATCAATAAGCGCGCGGCCGAGCTGGCGCGCGAAGTGGCGCGTGATTTTTCCGCCAATGGCAAACCGCGATACGTTGCGGGATCGATCGGGCCAGGAACGAAGCTGCCTTCGCTCGGCCAGATCAGCTATGACGACATGTTCAACGCGTACCTGGAGCAGTCTCTGGGGCTGATTGATGGCGGTGTGGACATTCTGCTGATTGAAACCTGCCAGGACATTCTGCAGACAAAAGTTTCCGTGGCGGCTGCTTTTGAAGCCATGAAGCAGCGCGGCAAGCGCATTCCGGTGCAGGCACAAGTGACGTTGCAGGAATCCGGCACGATGCTGCTGGGCACGGAGATTGGCGCGGCAGAGACAGCGCTGGAGCCTTTTGACTGCGAGATTATTGGCCTGAATTGCGCGACCGGTCCTAAAGAAATGAACGACGCGGTGCGCTACCTGGCGCATAACGCGCCGAAAGAAATTTCCATCCTGCCGAACGCCGGTCTGCCGGAAAACGTGGGAGGTGTGGCGCATTATCGGCTGACTCCGCAGAGCCTGGCGGAATGGCACAAGAAGTTCATTACGGAATACGGTATTCGCATTGTAGGCGGATGCTGCGGCACCACGCCGGTCCACATCAAAGCCGTGGCCGATCTATGCGCGAACCTGGAGCCCGCGAAGCGCGAAGTGCAGGTTACGCCTTCTGCATCGAGCGCCTACAGCACCATGCCGCTTGATCTGGATCCCAAACCGCTGATTGTGGCCGAAGAAATGAACACCACCACGCGGGTGGAGCATTTCAAAAACATGGTCCGTGAAGGCAAGTATGACGACATTCTGGCGCTGGCGAAAAAGCTGGTGGCAGAAGGCTCACACATGCTGGACCTGTGCACGGCCATTGTGGGCGAGGACGAAAAAGGCTACATGAGCTCGATCCTTGAGAAAGTGGCGACGCGCGTGCCCGCGCCGGTGCTAGTGGATTCTACTGAAGCCGACGTGATTGAAGAGGCGCTCAAGCGCATTCCCGGCAAGGCGATTATCAACTCCATCAACCTGGAAGACGGGGAGAAGCGCACAGCAAAAGTTTTGCCGATGGCGAAGAAGTACGGCGCAGCGGTAATCGCGCTGACGATTGATGAAGACGGCATGGCGCTGACCGCGGAGAAAAAAGTCGCGGTTGCCAAGCGCATCTTTAAGCTCGCTACGGAAAAATACGGCATCCGTCCGATCGACCTGATCTTTGACGCGCTGACCCTGCCGATCTCCACCGGCCAGGACGACTATCGGACGGCGGGCATGGAGACGCTGAACGCGATCAAGGGGATCAAGCAGGAATTGCCGGACGTGAAGACGATCCTGGGCGTGAGCAATATTTCGTTTGGGTTGAATACCTACGCGCGGCGTGTGTTGAACAGCGTGTTCATGAAGGAAGCGGTGGATTACGGGCTGGATATGGCGATTGTGAACTACGCCAAAATTTATCCTTTATATAAGATCCCGCAGGTTGAAGTGGACCTGGCGCGCAAGCTGATTTATTACGACAAATCTGCGGGCGATCCGCTGCAGATTTACATGCAGCATTTCACCGGGCTGGATAAACAGCCGCAGGTAGAAGCTGCGCCGCTGGAGACGCTTTCAGTTGAAGACAAGCTGAAGCGCTGCATTATCAATGGCGAAAAGGCGCTGGGCGACGGCGCGCAGAAGCAGACGCTGGAACAGATATTGGATGACGCACTTGCGAAGTATTCTCCGCTGGAAATCATCAACACGGTGCTGCTGGATGGTATGAAGACGGTGGGCGAACTCTTTGGCGCGCGCAAGATGCAGCTTCCATCGGTGCTGGATTCGGCTGGCGTGATGAAGCAGGCTGTGGCGTATCTTGAACCGAAAATGGAGAAGAAAGAAGGTAACCAGAAAGGCACGCTGGTGCTGGCCACGGTGAAGGGCGATGTCCACGATATTGGGAAAAATCTGGTGGATATCATCCTGACCAACAACGGCTACAAGGTGGTGAACCTGGGAATCAAGCAGCCCTCAGACTCAATCATTGCTGCCGCAAAGAAACACGGCGCACATGCCATTGGGTTGAGCGGGCTGCTGGTGAAGTCGACGCTGGAGATGAAGTATGTGATCCAGGATTTGCAGGCGCAGGCGCTGGATTATCCGGTGATCTGTGGCGGGGCTGCGCTTACGCGCAAATATGTGGAAGACGATTTGCGGCGCGAGTATTCCAACTCGGTGTTCTATGCCGACGACGCGTTCACCGGCCTGCACCTGATGGATGATTTGACTTCAAGCAATGGTGCGCGGGAAAAGCGCCTGCAAGAGGGACGCACGCGAAAGGAATTTGCCAAGACCACAATGATTGCCGGTGCCGAAAGTTCCAGCAGCACGGAGCGGTCGCCAGTGGTGCAGCCGGCGCCGAATATTCCTGCGCCTCCATTTTACGGTGTGCGCGTGCGCAAGGATTTTGAGCTGAACGAAGTCTTTCAATACATCAACCACACGGCGCTGTTCAAGAACCAGTGGCAGTTGAAAACGGCGTCACAGGCGGATTATTTGAGAATCGTGGAAGAGAAGTATATTCCGGTGCTTTCTGAGCTGCAGAAAGAAGTGGCGGCGAAAAATTGGTTTGAGCCAAAAGTTGTGTACGGTTATTTTGCCTGTGTTGCCGAAGGTAACGATGTGGTGCTTTTTGATACGCCAGAGACGCGCAACGTGATTGCGAAGTTTACTTTCCCACGCCAGCGCGAAGGAAGAAAGCTTTCCATTGCTGATTTCTTTGAGCCGAAAGACTCGGGGAAGCTGGATGTGATCGGTCTTTCGGTGGTCACGATTGGCAGCCGCGCTTCAGAGGAAACCAAAAAACTCTTTGATGCCGGCGAGTTTACAAAGTATCTCTACTTGCACGGTCTGAGTGTGGAGACGGCGGAGGCACTGGCTGAGCTGTTCCACAAGCAGATCAGGGAAGAACTGGGAATCGCCGGGGAAGACGCGACGCGAGTTGGAGACTTGTTTCACCAGAAGTATCGCGGATCACGCTATTCGTTTGGATATCCTGCCTGCCCAAACTTGGAAGACCAAACCAAGCTGTTTGCCTTGCTGAAGCCGGAAGAAAATATTGGCGTGCGCCTGACCAGCGGCTTCCATATGGAGCCGGAACAATCGACTTCAGCGATTATCGTGCATCATCCCCAGGCGAAGTATTTTGTGGTATAGCTTGGTGCGTTAACGCTAGCTGCTGAGCTTTGCATTTAAGGCTGTGAGATAGCTGTCGATGGTGGCTGTGTGTCCCATGATGAAACGTGACACAAAACGAAATAGCGGGTTATAGACTTCACATTTTCGGTAATAGTGAGCGTGCAGGAGTCGCCCGCCGGAACGATCTCGTAAATCCATGTTCCACCGAAAGGCAGATTGTGATCGGCAATGTGTGTGACCAGGCGGCGAGGCGGCACGGTTTCAATGGCTTCAAAAGTGATGGTCCGCCCGTGCTTGTCAGTCTCATGCCACATGCGATTGCCGTCATGCGGTGGCAGGTCGTGGTAGTTTGTTACATCCGGACGCCAGTTTGGTGGGCCTGAAATCAGGGCCCAGACTGTTTCCGCTGGACGATGAAGAGTCATAGTGCGCGAGACCGTATGCTTCTGCGGCAGACATGCTCCTATTAGGATGATCAGGAGCAGCAGGCCAGCTAGAGAGATCACGGAAATGAGCAACCACTTCATGCGTAGCTCCTTTTGAACTGGGCGGATGATTCCGGACACTTGATGATAACGTGTGTTGCCATGATCGTAGCCTGTAATTGAGCAACATTGAAGGAGATGAATGAACGCTCTCAAGAAACTGGAACCCACTGCGTATGCTGTTCTGAGAATCGTGTTTGGATTTCTTTTTGCCTGCCACGGGGCGACAAAGGTGTTTGGGGTGCTTGGCGGCCACAAACCCCATAGCGTGCTGGATTGGACTGGCGCAGGTATTGAGCTGGTTTGCGGCGTGCTCATTCTGATTGGATTGTTGACGCCCCTGGCGGCGTTCCTGGCCAGCGGCGAGATGGCAGTGGCTTACTTCATGGTGCATCAGCCCAGGGGATTTCTGCCTATCAAGAATGGCGGCGAGCTGGCGGTTATCTACTGCTTTGTTGCGCTATATATCGCCTGCCGAGGCGCGGGTAAATGGGGAGTAGACAAGGGCTGAGAGCGCTGTCGCGATTTTCGTTGTCTAGGCGCTGACCTGCAATGAGGCGCGATAGCTTTCCAGTCCGCGCTCTAACTGCGGCAACGCTGCTTGTACAGATTCTGTGGGTATGCCGACGCCCATTCTGAACCGACTTGGATCCTCAAAGAAGCTGCCAGGGACCACGCTGGTTTCAAAATTGTTGCGCAGTAATTGACAAAGGGAATCAACATTTCCGTTTTTGAGGCGAGGGAAAACGACAGTCCCATATTCCGGCCAGAAGTAATCCAGATCGTCGCGCTTGAGCAGGAAGTCATGCAACAGGCGCCGGTTCGTATCCAGCATGGACTTTATCTCAGCAGCGATCTGAGGAAGTTTTTCAAAAGCGATCACGCTGAGCAGTTCGGCAGGATGAGCAAAGGTTGCGCCGTGCAGATCATTGATTCGGTACATGCGCCGCGTGAGCTCTGGTGAAGCCAGCACCCAGCCGCAGCGGAGACCGCTCAGACCATAAGCTTTGGTGAGGCTGTTAGTAACGAGAAAGCGCTCAGGATCGATATGGAACGAACCGGCCGGCGAGGATTCAAATAGCATTTCGCGATAGACTTCGTCCACCAGCACGCGCGCGCCAACTTTTGCAGCAAGGTTTCCTACTTCGCGCAGGGTATCGTCAGGAGCCAGAGCGCCGGTGGGATTATGCATATTGCAAATCACCACCAGGCGCGTGCGTGGAGTCAGGTTGCGTTCAACGTCGGCAGGATCGATAGCAAAATTATTTTCCGCGCGGCGCGGGAAACGCTTGATCTCAAGGCCCAGATACTTCGCAGTGCTCAGGATCAGTTCGTATGTGGGTTGCTCGACCAGAATTTCATCGCCGGGCTCTGTGGTAGCGGCCAGCGCAAGGTAATTGGCCAACGACGTTCCGACTGCCTGGGCGACACATTCGTGCGACACACGGTATCGCCGCGCGATCGCCTGGCGGAGCGGTTCGTAGCCGTAAATGGATGCGCCGTTGATTTCCAATTGGTCAATGGTCACGCCAAGCTTGGATAAAGGAAAGTTGGCTACGCCGCTGGTGGCAAGATTGAATTTTGCAGCGGAATGCAGTTTGGCCCACTCCATGTATGAAGAATGGGCTGTGCTTCTGGAATGTGTCATACGCGTAAGGTCCGTCTCCAAATGTAATACATGGGAACGCCTGCAGCCAGAATTGCAAAGCCGATCAACGTGTTTTCCGGATAGGTGTAAAGAGTATTGCCAACAACCGCCAGGCAAATCAGGCAGAACAGAGAAGTGGTATAAGGATGGCCAGGCATGGAAAATGCTGATCGCGACGGATCGCGCTGGCGAAGAATGAAGAGGGAGGCGGCGGTAAGCGCCCAGAAAAGCACGTCCATGGAAGTGACGTAATTCAGGATTTTGTCGTAGCTGCCAGTCAGCAGGATCACCATGGTCCACACGCTTTGTATGGCGATGGCGAAAACTGGAGCTTGCGTGCTGGGATGCACCCAGGCTAATTGTCGAAAAAAGAGCCGATCATTTGCCATGGCAAAATAGACACGAGGCGCCGTCAAAACGCTTTGGCTGAGAAATCCCAGAGTGGAGATTGCGATTGCAAGGGCAATGATGGTTGCGCCGCGTTGGCCCAGGGCCATTCTCATGACGGCAGAGGCCGGTGCAGGCGTCTTGGCCAGGGTAAACACGCCGAGTGCATGCACGCAGACATAGTTGACGGAGGTATAAAGAAGCGCAACCGCGATCACGCCCATAATCAAGGCGCGCGGCATATCACGGCGTGGATCTTTCATTTCTGCCGAAGCAAAAGTTGCTGTGTGCCATCCGCCAAAGGCAAAGACTACTGGGACCATGGCTGCACCAAAGGAGGAGAACAACCCGCCCGAAATCGGCTGATCCAAAGCAGGTTTCCATTGGACGTGACCGTGAACCAGGAAAGCTCCGGCGAATACAAGCAGAGCGATAGCGGCAATTTTCAACACCATCAGGCCGCTTTGGACTGTTCCTCCTGCGCGAACACCCATGCAGTTGATTACGGTGAGCACAGTCAGGGCGACCAGCGCAATCTGCCATTCGCCGGCGTGCCATCCGGTGAGCTCCAGAAAATAGCGCGAGAAAGTAACCGTAACGGCGGCCATTCCGCCGGTCTGAATCACCAGCAGCAACACCCAGCCATAGAGAAATGAAACCAGAGGATGATAAGCGTCACGCAAATACGCGTATTGACCGCCGGCAGTGGGCATGCGGTCCGCGAGTTCCGCCCAAATGAACCCTCCCATGAGCGCGATGCAGCCGCCCACCAGCCACGCGCCCAAAACCAAAACCGGCGTGTGGACGCGCTGGGCCACCACGTAGGGATTCATAAATATCCCTGTGCCAATGATGCCGCCCATCACAAGCATGGTGGCATCGAACAAGCCGAGCCGGCGGGCCAGAGATTGTGTGGGGTGCGAATCGGTTTGAGGCGCAGGTGAGTTCAATTTTTGTTGGCTCGGTTGAATCTTAAGCGACCCACGGTGGAAAAGCATAGCAAATCCGCCAATTGATTCTTTACAATTTCAAGTTTGTTATGGAGGTCTGTTCGATGAAGAAAATCTGGTGCTTTGCGGCAACGGCAATTTTTTTATTTTCGATTTCATGCAAAAGTTCTTCCTCGAACACAGCGAGCCAAAGTCCCGCGACCCCAACGCCTGCGGTAACGTCTTCCGGCGGCAGTGACGTTCAGCCGCAATCACCCAAAGCGCAGATGGATCCCTGCTCCCTCTTCAGTCCTGCGGATGCGCAAGAAATCACCGGTGTTCCAATGAAACTTTCGCCCGGGCATGGGGACATCGTCTGCATGTATGAAGAAACATCGCCAAAGCCGGGGCTGGACACAGCGCGTGTGTCCTTGATGCTCAACGTGGAAAGCTCAGTAGAGAAAGAAGACAAGGAATGGAAAAACACGAAAGACATACGGCGGCTTAAGCCCGGAGAGAAGAACATCACCAAATTGAACGGGATCGGCGACGAAGCCTGGTTCGATGGGAATGCTGAGAAGGGGAAGGTTGCTGTGGGCGGAATTCTGGCACGGAAGGGAAAAGCAGATTTCGCGTTGCAGTCCGCAGTGCTTCAGTACCGATCGTCGTTGGAAAAAATGAAGGAGATCGCGCGCCGCATCGCCGGCCGGTTGCCTTAAAGTCCCTTAACTTAGGCGCTGATGCGTTTTCGTCCATTGCTTAGATGGGCAAGCAAACGCTGTCCCATGCAGCCGCAAAGAAAAGCCAATGCCATTACGGCGCTGATGTGTCGCTCGCCGGAATGGAAAGTGAGGGAAGGCATGTATTCATAAGCAGCATAACCGCCCAACCCGGCCAGCGCGCCAAACAGCACCGGCGCAAGCGTAATAAACAGATTGGAAGCCGCTGCCTCGTTTCGTCCGGCAATCAATGACTGCGCGGAGCAAATCGCAGAGCCGAGCAAGCCAAAGAACAACACGGCCGAGACGATTGGTATACGTCCGGGAAGGAAGATGAACGGTGCTGACGCAATCGCAGCCAGGCTACAGATGATCAAAAGAACGCGCAGGCGGTCGCCAATCATTTTTGCTTTAAAGTGCTGCTGGCTGAAATCTTCGTTACGCAAAGCAATTGCATCGGCTACGTTTTCCGCTGAGAGGTGATCCTCAGGGCCTGAAAGCAGGCTGTCCATGGCTTCCGCCCGCCATGAATTGATCTTCAATGATTCTTCCCGCAGAACATGCGCACGATTAGCGAGTTCGATCTGGTTCATTCCAAACACGGCATAGCGTTGCGCCGCGTGCAATCCATACCACCCGCCTTCAATGTCGTCGCTTTCCAGGCAGCGCAACACATTGTTGAGTTGTTCATGCGCTGCGATGGCCCAGAAATTATCGGGGCGCAAGCTGCGGCGCTCCAGAAAGCCCAGTTCCACGCGAAATGATTCGCATTCCCGCAAAAGACGCGAATGCGCGCGATGGGTCTCTATCGACAGGTTTTTGGCAATTTGTGGGTTTGCAGCTGCCGCAACATGGTCCGGCTTCGATGCAACATAGCTTTGCGCGCTGGCGGCTGGCATTTCCGATTGTTTTGGAAGACTGCCGACGCGGGAGAGCAGCGCCTTTTCTTGCGCGTGGGAGAGCCGTTCAATTGCGGCAGGCACCTGCAGCCACACCGCTTCGCCAATTTCGTCACTGTTTCGCGCACCCTTGTCTTCCACCAGCATCATTTTCCAGAACAGGACGACTTTTGGCACGCCATTGTCTGAATAGCTAATCGTACCCAGGTAATTCCCGATGCGGCAGGAGCAGCCGGTTTCATCCTGCACCTCGCGCATGGCCGCTTCCTGAAAGGACTCGCCATCTTTCACTTTGCCGCGAGGGAGCGTCCAATCCTGATGGCGTTTGCGGTAAACCACCATCACTTCATCGCCACGAGGAGTACTGCGCTGCAGGATACCGCCGGCGGCTTTGATGACCGGAGGATCTGCCGGAACAATGGGAGCAATGGATGTCGCCATAGTTTGGGTTCTGATTTTGGATTGTAACCTGTATCGGCAAAAATGAAAGGCCGATTTTTTGCGTCAGGCAAGATCCGCGTCCGGCGTCTTCATGGCAATAGTCTCCGGCGGCGCGGCGTGATATTCCTGATAACCGCGCATAATCTTTCCCGGCGGCGCAGGACGCAGAAAATAGATGTATGGACGAGGCGGCTGATCGTGCTCTTCGCGTTCCACCTCAAACCATTTACCATCGATGCCAATGGTGACGCTGGAGTTCCATCCAGTCTTCACAGCGGCAGAAGAAATCCGTATCCGATCATCTGGAAGTCGTTCTAGTGCATCCTCCGCTGGCGGCCCCATGCGTTGCCGCCTGATCGATCGTGAGATTGAATCGGATAGTTTGAAGAAAACAAAAACGAGCAGACTGGGGACAATTTCAGCAGTAACCAGGCTGCCGATGAAGCGCACAGCACCCTCAAAGGCAAGGTACAGAAGAAAGAATGACAGTGGATGAAATAGGAATTCGAACACGACAAGAACAGTTACGACCGCTTCTCCCGTCGAATTCACGCCGTCCATGTGCGGGGCTATCTGCTGGAATCGAGCAATGATGTAGTGCTTGAACTGGACGATTAGAACTAACGTCGCTAGAACTAGTTGGGCCGCTCCGCCCAACATTCCAGCCCGCAAGACTGTCAGCTGCGAACTGGGCCGCAAGGCCTGTCGGATCTTCGCCGGACAAAATGAAAGCAGGAAATCCCGCAAAAAGCTCTCCATGAAGTAGTGGTGATCCGGAGAGTACATCGTGACAATTGCCTTCGCAAGCAAATTGGTTCTCTATCCGCCAGCCATTGGTTCAAGATTACCTCTTGGCCATCCTGTGCGGGTTGCCTTAGTCCTATGGAATTAATGTGAGTTGCAGAATTGTGAAAAAACCATGAACTCAGAGCCAACTTGAGAGAGAAGAGCTGACTCAAAGCCATCTGAGAGGTGCGGTTCCCTTGAGACGAACGTTTCTGTTTTTTTTCAGCCCTCTACTTCTGGCCCTCATGTTTGGATGCGGAGGTGTGAAGAATTCGTCTGTCACCCCCACGCCCACTCCTACTCCTGTAACACAAGCCACAATTAAAAACGTTGTAGTGGTCATCATGCAAAACCGCTCTTTTGACCATCTTTTTGGCACGTTCCCGGGCGCCAACGGGATTCAACCCGGAGTTCCAGGCTTCACGCAGAAAACATCAACGGGAGCCACAGTTACACCGCAACTGCTAACGAGCGTCTCCGCTCCTGACCTGCCGCACGCCCGTAGCGATTTTTTGCGGGTGTGGGACAACGGATTAATGGACAAATATGCATTTTTCAATGGTGTGACTTCCATGGGGCATTACGACAGCACAACGCCTGGAATGTCCACGCTATGGAGCTGGGCCCAGCAATTTGCCCTGGCTGATAACTTCTTCCCATCGGTGATGGGTGACGCTCCATCGAACCAACTTCTATTGGTGGCGGCTGACGATAATAATGAGCCGGGCACTATCCAACCCTTTTTTCCGCCATGCAACACTCAGGTAAAGGCGAGCGCGGGCTATAGCTTCTCCCATGTTGGCGATCAACTGGCAACCAAGGGCTTGACGTGGGGATGGTACGCAGAAGACCTCAACAATTGCAGCTTTTACGTGCCCCAGGAAAATCCGTTTCAATTCTTCACTGACTCGCATAGCTCCACAAGCATCAAGGATTTCTCGAATTTTGCCACCGATTTGAATTCTGGAAAGCTGCCTGCGGTTTCCTATATACAGCCGGCGCCGGGGCACAGCATGCATCCGGGCAGCGGTTCGATAGAGAACGGCATTACCTGGCTGGATGGTTTCATTAAGCAAATACAGGGAAGTCCTGTCTGGGCGAATGCCGCAATCATCGTAATTTGGGATTCGAGTGGCGGCTGGTGGGACCACGTGCCCCCACCACAGGTCGATGCTCAAGGCTACGGGCCAAGGGTGCCGATGCTGGTAATCTCTCCCTTCGCAAAGAAGAATTTCATTTCTCACATTCAGATGGACGATGTTTCCATACTGAGGTTCATCCAACGCACATTTGGGCTGACACCCTTAAATGCCAGAAACCAATTGGGCAACGATCTCAACGATATGTTCCAGTGATTGCTATTGCTGAAACCAACTTAGTACGGACGGGGCTGCGCTTGTGTGCGGCCCTGAGTTTTACATCGGATCCATCCGATCAGAAAACCATTCAGGATTTGGGTTGTGTCCTGTCACTCTAATAGGACACTACCAGATTTTTGTTTTAGTTGTTCTCGGTTTGACCAACCCTTTCTAACCTGCGGTGCTGAACGGAGCGCGAGTTCCCCTTGCAGGATGAGCGCAGAGTTGAAGCATTCCCGAGGGTGTGTCCTTCGCAATACTGGTTCAAGAAATTCTCTCGTTATGTTCCACCTTCGATGCGCCATCCCGAGGGACGAGCCACCTATTGCTACAAGCTTCCATGAAGTCTCCGCGAGGACGCGGGACCGGCTCTGCTGCACCGTAGGGCTATCCATGACTGCTTGGATGATCGGCTGCCCTGAAGAGTAGCGGAGCAGACCCTTCGCCTTCGCCCTCGCCCTCCAAACATCAAAGGCAGACAGAGCAATGCCGGCTCGGCTTCAGGGTGGCGTCTTGTAAAGGTAGAGGATTGATTGCCCGGAGAAGCTTTCAGATGATCGGCACAACAAAAGCTAGCCCGATCAAGCCGCATTAAATCCCACGGACTCTTTCAAGATGACAGAGGGCAAACATTTTCCATCAACTGAGGTGTTATTTAGACGGCGCTTCCTCGGCGATTCCAAGGTAGGCGCGGCGCACGAATTCATTGTTCATCAGCATTTCCGTGGGACCTTCCAGCGTAATTCGGCCGGTTTCCATCACATAGCCGTAATGAGAAATCTGCAGAGTGTAATTCACATTTTGCCCAACCAGAAGAATGGTTACGCCCTGGCTCGCAATGTTGGTGATGAATTCAAAGATCTCATCGACGAGCTTCGGCGCAAGGCCGAGCGAAGGTTCATCCAGCATGAGCAGTTGAGGCTCTGACATCAAACCGCGTCCGATAGCGCACATCTGTTGCTCGCCACCGGAAAGCGTACCAGCCATCTGGTGGCGTCGTTCCTTCAGCCGCGGAAAAAGTTTATAAATCCGTTCCAGCCCCGGATGTGCCTTTGGACGAAACTGGCGAAGGAAGCATCCCATCAATAGATTTTCTTCCACGGACATGCCCGGCCAAAGCTGGCGGCCTTCCGGCACAAGGCTAATGTGGCGCTGGACGCGGTCTCGCGCGGAGAGGGAGGTAATGTCATCGCCATTGAGCATCAGGCGGCCCTTCTTTGGCCGCAGCATGCCGGCAACGGTATTGAGTGTAGTTGTTTTCCCCGCGCCATTGGAACCGATGATGCAGGTGACCTTGCCTTTGGCTACCGAAAACGAGACACCCCAGAGAACCTGGGTGGCGCCGTAGCTGACCTCAAGGGCTTCAGCGATGAGAAGCTTGTCATTTTGATTTACTTCAACCTGCGGCTCAGCCACTCTTTTTGTCCTCAAAATTGGTCTTGCCCAGATAAGCCTCGATTACTGAAGGATCGTTCTGAATGTCTTCCGGCTTGCCCTCTGCCAGCTTGCGGCCAAAGTTCAACACGGTAATGCGATCGCAAACTGACATGATCGCTTTCATGTCATGCTCCACATACATAATGGTGGTGCCGCCTTCGCGCACCCGCTGAAGCAAGCTCATCATGGCGCGTGTCTCTCCGCCGGTAAGACCGCCGCAAATTTCGTCGAGTAATAGCAACTCAGGGGTCGTGGCCAATGCGCGCGCTACCTCCAGGCGTTTTGCTTCGCCCAGGGAAATCGCTGAAGCAACAACATTTGCCTTGTGGTCAAGCCCAACCAGCTTTAGCGCTTCCATGGCATGTTCTTTGGCCACCGACGTGCGCGTGACCGCGCGCCGCCCATAGTGCACCGCCAACTGCACATTTTCCAGCACCGTCATGGCTTTGAACGGACGCACAACCTGATGGGTTCGGGCCACGCCTCTTTTTACCAGCGCGGCTGAGTCCATGCCGGTGATGTCCTTGCCGCGTAGGTGGATCTTTCCTCCCGTCGGACGATAGGAGCCGGTGATGACGCTGAACAGCGTAGTCTTGCCCGCGCCGTTGGGGCCGATAAAGCCGCAAATCTGTTTTTCGGGGATATCGAAGCTGACATCCTTAAGCGCGGCTAAGCCGCCAAAGTACATGGTCAGCTTTTCGACTTCCAGAATACTCACGCTTACTCCTTAGCCGGAATCCCCGCAAGCTTGGCTTGCTGGAATGGCAAGAGCCGGAAGAGCCGTCGCAACAGTCCAAGCAGCCCATCAGGCTCCAACAAAATAATGATAATTAATAGTGCCCCGTAGATGAGCAGATGGAAGTTGGGGAATTTTACCGATATCTGCTCTTCCACGATGACAAAAACCACCCCGCCCAAAACCGGTCCCCAGACTGTGCCAATTCCGCCAATCACCGGCATAAGCAGAATGGAGATGCCGGTTGAAAAAGCGAATACATCGCCGGGATAAAAGAAGGCTGCGCGCCGCGCATAGATGCCGCCAGCAATACCGGTAAGTCCGGCGGCAATAGCGTGGATCCACAGTTTGGAGGTGTAAGGATTTACTCCCAGATCGGCAGCGGCATCCTGGTCCTGCTTGATGGCGCGCAAGGCGAGGCCGAACTTGCTGTTGGCGATGATGGTGCAAACAAGAACGGTCAGGGCCACAGCCACGATCGCCGTGTAGTAGTGCTCCAGAGGGTTGAAGGGCTTATCTTCCGTAATGCGATAGCCGCTTGCGCCGCCGGTAATATCAAGATTGTTCATGATCACGCGAACGGCTTCAGTGACGCCAATGGTGGCGATGACGAAGTATGGACCGCGCAGCCGGAACGTGGGCAGGCCGATGAAAAAAGACGCAAGCATGGCAATGGCCGCGCCGCCAATGAAGCTGAAGTACGGATTATGACCGTATTGCATCAGCAGCGCCGTGGTGTAAGCGCCCAGACCGAAGAAAACGGCGAATCCGAATGAAACCTGTCCCGTCATACCGCCGATCAGGTTCCAGCCGAGGCCGGTGGTGGTCCAGACAGCCGTGAGAAAAAGGAGACGGATGACATTGTCACTGGGGTGCGCCGCAGGAAGCAGCAGCAGAAACGCGAACAGCAGCCAGGGCAAGACCAGCTTGAGCCAGCCGCTGAGATGCAAGGGGCGCGTCATGCGGTCTTCCATTTGCGATTGAACATGCCCGCCAGGCCTTTCGGCATAATCACCAGCACGACCACCAGTAGGGCAAAGGGGATTACAGGCTGGTAGCTGGGCGGCAGGTAATAAAACTGCCATCCATGCCAGTACCAGGGCAGCGGGACCACAGTGCTGAAGGTCTCCAGAATGGCCAGAACGATAGCGCCGAGCGCCACTCCAGAAACCGACTCCAATCCGCCGAGCACGATAATCACGAACGATCGCAGCAAAAAGGGGCGGCCGAAGTCTGGGCTGAAGGAGTAGAGCATGCCAAGTAGCGCTCCGGCAAATCCGGCAAAGGCGGTGCCAAGGCCGAAGGTGAGCCGCGCGGTCCGCTCGTCATCCACGCCAACAATTTGCGCCGCGTAAGGATTCTGAATGAGGGCGCGCATGGATCGGCCAAACCAGCTACGGTGAAAAACAATCTGCAGGACGACCATGCAGAAAACCGCAGCGGCAAAGACAACCAGGTTGACTTTGGGAATTGAGATTGTCTCGCCGATATGGACGGCGGAAAGCGTAAGCGGGGTGAGGATCGACTGATCTTCATTGCCCCATCGCGCATAAGCCAGATTTTGCAAGACTAGCCAAAAGCCGAACATCAGCAGCAGAGAGGCGAGCGTGGGAGTGTCCGATTTTGGCAGCCAGCGCACCAGAACCCAGTGCACCAGCATGCCGAAGAGAAAAAATGCCGGCAAGGCGAGCACGGAGCCAAGCACTGGATCAATGTGGAAGCGGTTGAACATCTCCAGGGCAAAATATGCTCCCAGCATCAGGAACCCGGCGTGCGCCAGGTTCACGATCTTCATGACGCCATAGACCACGGTCATCCCGACGGCCATGGCAGCATAGACGCCCGCCAGCAGCAGGGCCTTCAACAAAAGGTCGAGATACTCGACAGCACTCATGTAAGCGGCAGCGCCTATTTATTCGGAATCGGCGCCACGGCCTCGCCGGTGGCCGCGTCTTTCGGGTAAACGATATCTACTTTGTTGTCAGGCTTGTTCTGCGTAATCACAAAGGGATACTCAGCTTGGCCATTGGCGGAAAACTTCAGCTTCTGTCCCGGCAGCACCGAATCCGTCAGCTCGACTTTTTTGAGCGCATCGCGAATGGCAGTCTTATCGAGCGAGCCTGCGGTCTCAATCGCCTTGGCTAGGATGCGCATACCATCATAAGCAGGGGCCGCATACCAGGAATCGACGTCGTGGCCGGTGAACGCCTTGTAGTCGGTGGCAAATTTCTTTGCCTGGGGATAAGGCAGTTTATTGGACCACCAGATGCCGGCAAAGATGTAGTCGGTTCCAGCGCCTAACGCCTGGCGTGCGTTAGCTTCAGGACCGCGAGCGCCGTAGCTGATCATCTGGTGATGCAGCCCGTTTTGCAGGTACTGGCGCTGCATGGTGATGTAGTCGGGCAGGTGGGCGTCAGAGAGGAAGATATCCGCATGGGCGCTCTTCACACGCTGGAGAATGCCAGAGAAGTCGGTTGCGCCAAGCTCGAATTTCTCGTTCAGCACGACATCGAAATAACCCTTGTGCTTGCTGGTCCACTCATTGAAGCCGTTGACGTAATCCGTGCCATGATCGGTATTCTCCACGACGATGGCGACCTTCAAACCTTTTTTCAGCTTGCCTTGGTCTACCAGGCTGCCCAGGAATTCGGCGCTGGTGGTACCGATGAGCGCAACCGGGCTCAGGCTTCCAAAGGCATATTGATAGCCTTTGGCAAAGATGGCGGTGGCGCCGGCCCCGGTGGTGAGCCATGGGGTCTTGTAGCGATCCGCCATCACCGACTCAGCCGTGCCCAGCGCGGTGGAGTAGCCGCCCAGGACGGCAACCGCGTTATCGGAACTCATGGCGCGCTCCACCAGAGAGGCGGATTTTTTGGAGTCGGTGCCGTCATCGTAAAAGACTTCTTCAATCTTGAGCTTCTTGCCTTTGCTCTTCACCATGATGCCGCCGCCGTCATTGATCTGCTTGACAGCGAGCTCAATGCCTTCTTTCTGATATTGGCCGGGCTTGCTCTCGCTTCCGGTGGTGGGCAGTACCACGCCAATCTTGATGGTGTCGTCCGCTACGACGGCGTGGCCTGTGCCGCTACAAAGCGTTACGATCCCACTTAACGCCAATGCCAGTATTGAAGCGCGGCGGATGTTCTGGCCAAAGAAAGCTAAGGTTCCCCTCATGTGTCCCTCCTCAAGGCAGTATGCGGCCCAACGTGATAAAAGACCGGAATTTTGAAAGATATCAAGCGACATGGCTGGTAAGTACAGATGGTGCATGATATTCCTGCAAGTGCGGATTCACAAGTGGGGGCTAAAGTCGGCTGAACTGCACAGCGCAAAGACGTTTCAATGAACGATCCATGTTCCCCCCTGCATTTCTTCTTGACATCTACGGTAATCCGGCTACCCTAGGGTGCCAAATAAGCAATTGAGCCCACTGCGATTTGAAGCAGGGCAAAAGGGCGTTCCTAGACACAGATTCAGCTACGGACAAGGAAAGCTGAAGCCAAATCTTGAAAGCGTAAGCAGAGAACAATTTTCGTCTTCATACCGCATTATGCTCAATTTTGATGCTTTAGAATCAGCTCAATACAACAGGGACCAGGTCCGGCCGGCCTGGCTCTTTTCCAGGAGGGCCATATGTCTAGCGCTTCTCTGCCGGTGACGTCATCGGACCAGATCACCACCTCAAAAATCTGGTCAGTCATTTTGGCCTCATCGGTTGGAACCATGATCGAGTGGTATGACTTCTATATTTTTGGCACGCTGGCCGCGTTTCTGGCCCCAAAGTTTTATCCGCCTGGCAACCAGCTGTTCCAATACATCGCTTATCTGGCCACGTTCGCAGTGGGCTTTATGGTGCGTCCTTTTGGCGCGCTTTTCTTCGGGCGCATTGGTGACTTGGTAGGCCGGAAATACGCTTTTATCGTGACGCTCTCGATCATGGGCGGCGCAACAGCGCTGGTGGGCGCACTGCCCAGCTATGCAACCGCAGGCTGGTTTTCGCCCATTATATTGATCTGTCTTCGTATACTTCAGGGACTCGCCCTCGGTGGTGAATACGGCGGCGCCGCGGTTTACGTGGCGGAACACGTTCCTGACGACAAACGCGGCTTCTATACTAGCTTTATTCAAATCACGGCGACATTGGGATTATTTGTCTCCATTGCCGTGATCATCGGCACGCAGAATTCAATGTCCGAAGCAGCTTTCAAAGAATGGGGCTGGCGCATTCCTTTCCTGGGTTCACTGATACTCGTGCTGATTTCTTTGTACATCCGTCTGCAAATGAAGGAATCCCCAATTTTTCAGCAAATCAAATCAACAGGCATGACCTCTGCGGCGCCGCTTAAGGAAGCCTTTACGGTAGGTGAGAACTTCAAGCGTTTTCTGATCACCTTATTTGGAGCAACCGCAGGTCAGGGCGTGGTTTGGTACACAGGCCAGTTCTTTGCGTTGTTCTTTATGCAGACGATCCTGAAAGTCCCGGCGCGCGATGCGAACATTATTGTCGCTAAGGCCCTTTTGTTGGGAATGCCCTTGTTTGTCCTGTTCGGCTGGCTCTCTGACAAAATTGGACGGAAAAAGATTATTATGGCCGGCTTGATCCTTGCCGCCCTGAGCTATCGTGTCCCAGGAACCGACCTAGGCATCTATCCGGCGATGCAGCGCGCGGCAGGCAATAATGTGACGCACGTAGACCACACCAAAAATAAAGCGACTGGTGCCACCGTCCTAACGCCTCAAACAGTAGATGCGACCGGAAAGGCAATTCCTGCGCCAGTGGCCAGCAATGCAGATAAAACCAAGCTGATGTGGCTGGTTTTCCTCCAGGTGATTTTCGTCACTATGGTTTACGGCCCCATTGCAGCGTTCCTGGTGGAGTCATTCCCGGCAAAGATCCGCTATAGCGCTCTTTCATTGCCTTATCACATCGGCAACGGCGTTTTTGGAGGATTGGTGCCGCTGGTCTGCGTCTGGATACCTGCAGCTACAGGGAATCCATTCGACGGCCTCTATTATCCGATTACCGTTGCGTTTATTACATTCGTGATCGGCAGCATTGCCCTGCACGATACGCGCAATGTGAAGATATGGACAGAAGTAGCTGCGCCTGCTCCTGCAACCGGAGCCGCTCGCAGATAGATGCTCGGCGCTCTTGCGCACGAATGCTTCTGTAGGTGTAGGATAATTCTGTTTCGGACTGGCGGGTGGCAGCCGTTGCCACCCGTTAGTTCGTTAAGGCCCAACCCCTGCAGGGCCGTTGCGAGTTAGCGCGTTTCGATTTAGAAATCAGAGGTCCATGTCATGGCTGACGCTCGCGTAATGAATGAAAAAGAGCAAGAGACAGAAGTCAATGAGGCGCAGATCGCGGTCCATTGGAAAGAAGAGCAGTATTTTTATCCAAGCGCGAAATTTACCGGCCAGGCTTATCTGACCGATCCCGCCGTGAATGAGCGGTTCAGCGAAAAGAACTTTCCTGAATGCTTCCGTGAATATGCAGATCTTTTGAGCTGGGACCACTATTGGCACACCACGCTCGATACCAGTGAAGCCCCTTTCTGGAAGTGGTATGCCGGAGGCAAGCTCAACGCCTGCTTTAACTGTGTGGACCGCCATCTGGAAGAACACCGGAACAAGGCGGCATTGATCTTTGTGGGCGAACCGGAAGACGTTGCTCCGGTCTCCATCACATATCAGGAGCTCCATTACCGGGTAAATGAGATGGCGGCTTTGCTGCGCGATTTTGCCGGACTCAAAGCCGGAGATCGCGTAACCATCCACATGCCAGTGGTTCCTGAGTTGCCGATCACGATGCTGGCCTGCGCCCGCCTGGGTGTGATCCATTCCGTGGTCTTTGGCGGATTCAGCGGAGAGGCTTGCGGCATGCGCGCTGCCGATTCAGGCAGCAAAGTGCTGGTCACCATTGACGGCTATTACCGCAGCGGCACAATGACTGACCACAAAGAAAAGGCCGACATCGCCGTAAAAACTGCCAAGGACGAAAAGCACACGATCGAAAAAGTCCTCGTGTGGCATCGTGAGCCAGGGAAATACAACTCCAAGACATCGATGGTTGACGGGCGTGACTTTTTTGTTGAAGACGTGCTGAAGAAATATGCAGGCAAGACCATAGATCCCGTGCCAATGCCCTCAGAGGCTCCGCTTTTCTTGATGTATACCAGCGGCACCACAGGCCGTCCCAAGGGTTGCCAGCATGGGACCGGCGGATATCTTTCCTACGTTGCCGGAACAACCAAGTACATTCAGGACCTGCATCCCACAGACGTTTACTGGTGCATGGCCGATATCGGCTGGATCACCGGCCACTCTTACATCGTTTATGGCCCCTTGGCGCTGGCGGCAACCAGCGTGTTGTATGAAGGCGTGCCGAACTATCCTGACGCAGGGCGGCCGTGGCGCGTCGCCAAACGTTTGAACGTAAATATCTTCCACACGTCGCCGACGGCGATCCGCATGCTCCGCAAAGCCGGTCCTGACGAACCCGCAAAATACGATTACCACTTTAAGCACATGACCACCGTGGGTGAGCCCATTGAGCCGGAAGTGTGGAAGTGGTACCACGAAGTTGTCGGTAAGGGCGAAGCAGTGATTGTCGATACATGGTGGCAGACGGAGACCGGCGGCTTCCTTTGTAGTACCAAGCCAGCCATCGATCCCATGAAGCCGGGCAGCGCAGGGCCTGCATTACCGGGAATTTATCCGGTGATCTTTGATGAAGAAGGCAAAGAAGTAAAGGGCGGTTCAGGCAAGGCAGGGAACATCTGCATCAGAAATCCGTGGCCGGGAATGTTCCAGACAATTTACGGTGATCGCGACCGTTTTGTGGCGCAGTACTATCGCAAATACAATAAAAATCCCAAGAGCAAAGACTGGCGTGACTGGCCGTACTTTGCCGGTGATGGCGCAGTGCAGGCGCCGGATGGCTACTTTAGAATTCTTGGCCGCGTGGATGACGTGATCAACGTTGCCGGCCATCGCCTGGGAACCAAGGAACTGGAGTCAGCTTGCCTGATGGTGAGTGAAGTTGCTGAGGCGGCTGTAATTCCGGTGGTAGATGAAGTAAAAGGTCGTGTTCCGGAAGTGTATGTTTCATTGAAACCCGGACAGCACAATGCCGCCACGGTTTCAGACGCCGTGACCAAGGCCATCGAACACCAGATCGGTAAGATTGCTCGTCCGAAGAAAGTTCACGTTGTTCCAGACATGCCTAAGACGCGTTCCGGTAAAATCATGCGCCGGGTGCTGGCAGCCATTTCCAACCAGATGGATACGGGTGATGTCACCACGCTGGCCAATCCAGATGTGGTGGAGCAGATTCGGGTAATGGTCCAGGGTAATCGCCCGGTTGTGAAGAAAGATGTTCCTGAAGACGTAAAGCGATTTGGGGAAGAGCGTTAGTTCAAATCATCGAAAAAGGGCTGTGAGTAGCTGAATTGCGTAAGTAAAAATTAGAGTCGCTGAATACCTGAGGAGGGAATTATGAGCGATAAGAAGGGCAAGGGAGTATCTCGCAGAGATTTCATCAAAATCGCCGGGGCCGGTGGAGTCGCCGCCGGATCGCTGGGACCGGCATTTCTGTTTCCTGAACGGGCCGCCGCGCAGCAGAAAACGCTCAAGATTTTGCAGTGGAGCCACTTTGTTCCCGCCTATGACACCTGGTTCGACGGGACCTTCGCCAAACAATGGGGTGAGAAGCACAACACCAATGTAGTGGTTGACCATATCAACCTGGTCGATCTCAACACCCGTGCGGCTTCAGAAGCTCAGGCCAAGAAGGGCCACGATCTTTTCATGTTCCTCTCGCCGCCGGCGGCGTATGAAAATCAGGTCATCGATATGACCCATGTCTACCAGGAAGTGGAAAAGAAGCACGGCAAGAAGATAGATCTGGCGCACAAATCCACGTTCAATCCGAAGACGAAGAAGTATTACGCATTCTCTGATTCGTACGCGCCCGATCCGGGCAACTGGCGCAAAGACCTCTTTGAGCAGGTGGGCTTCCCCAACGGCCCGGACACATATGACGATCTGCGCAAGGGCGCCAAGGCAATTAAGGACAAATTCGGCAATCCCTGTGGCATCGGTTTGTCGCAGGAACTCGATACCAGCATGGCGATGCGCGCTCTGCTCTGGTCCTTTGGCGGCGCCGAGCAGGATGAAGCGGGCAAGGTTACCATCAACTCAAAGGAGACGATTGAAGCGCTTAAATTCATGAAGGCGCTGTACGAAGAATCAGAGACGCCGGAAGTTTTTACCTGGACTCCGCCTTCAAACAACCAGGCCATGCTCGCCGGCAAGGTTTCTTATGTGGCGAATGCCATCTCCATCACGCGCCAGGCGGAGAGGGAACATCAGCCTATCGATAAGAACATCATGGTCAGCAGGGCGTTGAAAGGGCCGGTGCGCAGGATCGCTGCTGAGCACGTGATGGATTGCTACGTAATCTGGGACTTTGCGGAGAACAAGGACGGCGCGCAACAATTCCTGATCGACTATATTGACGCGTTCCACGATGGCTTTGTCGCCGGGCAGTTCTATAACTTTCCCTGCTTCCCGAGCACGGTGCCGAACCTGCAGAAGGAAATCTCCAGTGATCCGCGGGCGACCCCCAACGATAAGTACAAAGTGCTGGGAGATGTGCTGGATTGGGCGACAAACGTGGGCTATCCCGGGTATTGTTCTGCTGCCATCGACCAGGCATTCAAGAGTTGGACAATCCCGACCATGTTTGCCACAGTGGCGCAAGGCAAAGCGACTCCGGAAGATGCAGCCAAGACCGCGGAAACCGAATACAAGCGTATCTTTGCGAGATTCCCCGACAAGAGTGGCCCGCCCGACGTGGGAACCCCTCCACCGCCGAAGAAGTAACTAGCTACTTGATTCATCGATCGACTGGACGAGGTGCCCGTGAGCGGAGCAAGAGAAAAGTGGAAGGATTACACGGCTATCGTTCAGTCGATCATAACCGTAATAGCGTTTTGCATTGCTGGGGCATGGGCGATTTACGTTTTTTTTCACCAGAGACAAGATTCCCCGAGGCTTCAAATCACACAACGTGTTACTCATTTGAAGCTCTCCGAGGGTTATAACCTGATTCTTGTGGATAGTAATTTCAACAATGTTGGTCCTGTTGTGGTTAAGCTCCGTAGGGGGCGGCTGCGCACCGTGAAAGTGCTGCCTTTGGATGACGACCAAGAGAAGAAGCTGACCAATTTTGCTACATTAGCAGATTCCGACAAAAAGGTGGCGCAGTGGTGGCCCGATGCCACCCAGCCGATTCTCTGGAAATGGGACGACAACGAAAAGGTGATCGAGCCTGGTGAAACCGAGCACGTACATAGCGAAATTATTGTACCCGCGAGCGTTCGTTCTTTCTTGGTAGTCACTTATGTTTCAGATTTGGCAGAAGAAAAAAAAGAAGATCTAGGATGGAGTGCTGTTGATATGTACCAATTGGAAGCTCAGTTGCCGGCCGCGAAAAAAATAATACGGGGGAGTAATGGCCGTCGTTGAAACCCGGAAACTGACCAAGGTATTTAAACAAGGAGAGCTCGGAGCAGTTAATGAAGTAGATCTGGAGACCCGCGAAGGCGAGTTTCTGGTTTTCCTGGGGCCTTCGGGCTCCGGGAAAACGACTCTCTTGCGCATGATCGCCGGCCTGGAAACACCCACGGCCGGCGAAATCCTTATCGGCGGAAAAGTGGTGAACGATCTCACGCCGCGAGAGCGCCGCATTGCCATGGTCTTCCAGAGCTACGCGCTCTATCCGCATCTCACCGTTTACAAAAATATTGCTTTCCCGCTGAAAGCGCAAAACGTTCCTAAACACCTGCACAAGGAGAAAGTGGAGTGGGCCTCGTCTCTCCTGGGGATCGGCGCGCTTTTGCAGCGCAAGCCGCGCGAACTCTCCGGCGGTGAGCGCCAGCGTGTAGCCCTGGCACGCGCGATTGTTCGCGAGCCTTCGGTTTTCTTGCTCGATGAACCGCTTTCCAATCTCGACGCCAAGCTGCGTCTTTCCGCGCGTGAAGAACTGGAAAGATTTCATCGCCGTGTAGGCACCACAACAATCTACGTCACGCATGACCAGGTTGAAGCCATGGCGATGGGCGACCGGGTAATGGTCTTGAACAAAGGCGTGGTACGGCAACTGGGCACTCCCAAGGATGTATATGACGATCCGGCTGATACTTTTGTAGCGACCTTCCTTGGATCGCCGCCTATGAACCTGATGGAGATGGACGGAATGATTGTCGGCTTTCGGCCGGAGCATTTTCGAGTAACGGAGGATGTAAAGGAGAGTGCCAAAGTTACTTTCAAATTCCGCGTGGAGAACGTGGAATACCTGGGCGCGGAGTTCATCTTGGCCGGCATTCTGGTCGGCGGCAAGACCGATGGGAAGAAAGTGATTGCGCGCTTGCTGCTGGGACACAGTTTTGAGATTGGAATCACATACGATTTTGCTGTGGCGGAACGCCATCTGAAATTTTTTGACCGGACCACGGAGAAGAAAATAGCAGCGAGGGCGCTCACATGGCAGTAGGCGCTGTAACAAAACCTCGCGGCGGGGGAAAGATCAAATCCGCAGGCTCGGCAATAAGCCCTCTGCTGGGTTTTGCCATGTTCACCCCCGCGGTCCTCTATATATTGTTGCTGATTGGAGCGCCGTTCTGCCTGGCGATTTTTTATGCCTTCAGCGATGCGCGCATTGGTGGCGGCCCATTGCATTATGTGGGCTTTGAGAATTTTCGCAGCATCATGCAAAGCCCCAGCTTCAGAAGCGCTCTGAAGAACTCGATTATTTTTACCGTTGCCGCCCAGATCATCGTGATGGTGTGCGCAAACATACTCTCGATTGCACTGGAGAAGCCATTTCGCGGACGGGGATTGGTTCGCTATCTGATTCTGTTGCCGTGGGTAGCGCCGGTTTCATTGGGGACGATCGGCTGGAAGTGGATACTGGACTCGATCTACAGCGTGATTACCTGGCTTCTGGTCTGGCTGGGATTCGTGAACAAATTTTCACCCCCGATGTGGCTGGGACAGGAAGGCTTGGCTATCACCTCGGTCATCCTGGTGCATTGCTGGCGCTTGATTCCGTTCTCCACAGTGATCCTGCTGGCGGGTAGAAGCGCCATACCGAAGGAAATTCCGGAAGCGGCATCGATTGATGGCGCAGGATTCTGGCGAACTACGTTCCAGATCAATCTGCCCATGATGACCCCGATCCTCGGCGTGGCCGTGCTCTTTGGCACCATCTTTACATTTACCGACTTGGCCGTGGTCAACCTACTGACCAACGGCGGCCCGTATGACTCCACGCAGACTCTGCCCAACCTGGCATTCACGCAGGGCATCCAGGGCAGCGATCTCGCGGCTGGCGCGGCGATATCAGTGTTTCTTGTGCCGGTGCTGGTGGCGATTGCCTACCTGATGCTGCGTGTAGCGCATCGCGCGGAGGTGGTGTGATGGCAACCCCGGCGATTGCTACGGAAATGAAAAAGCCAGCAGGCATAACAGCTTTGAGCGCTGTGTTGCTGCTGGCAGCCGTGGCGCTTCTGGCGCAAACGCTGCTGCATCATGTCGGCGGACTAACCGGAGTTTTCAGATTGGTATCGGTGCTGGGCCTGCTGCTGATCGCTCTGGGCATGTGGAAGCTGCATAACGGCGCCCGCGTTGTGCTCTTCTTCTTTTTAACTGCAGATGTGATCGGCTGCCTGATGGCATTGTTCCTGTATGCGCTGCGTACCGCGCACTACAGGCTGGCTGTGGTCCTGGTTGTGCAGTTGTGTGTTTCAGCGGCCCTGATCTTGTATCTGCAGTCGCCCGGCGTAAAGCGCGCTTTTGGCGGCTTGAATCCGTGGCCTTCAACCGTGAAAGCGCTGGTGCTCACGATATTTACCGTGCTGCTGGCCTTTCCGTTTTACTGGATGGTGATTGCCACCTTCAAGCAGAACATTGATTTATACGGAATGGAGAACAATCCATTCATCTTCAATCTTCCGCCGACGCTGGACAACCTGCGTCTGCTGTTTACGCAGACGCGGTTTTTGCGTTGGCTGGAGAATACGGCGCTGGTCGGCGGGATCGTGGTAGTGATCACTCTGCTGTTGGCGGTGCCCGCAGCCTACGCGCTGGCGCGGCTGACAGGAAAATGGGGTGAGCGGTTGGGCATCGCCATCTTCCTGACGTATTTGGTGCCTCCTACTCTGCTATTTATTCCGCTCTCGCGCGTGGTGGCAGAGTTGGGATTGCAGGACACGATATGGTCGCTGGTCCTGGTTTATCCCAGCGTCACCGTCCCGTTTTCCATCTGGCTGCTGATGGGCTTCTTTAAATCGATTCCTCGCGAGCTGGAGGATGCGGCCATGGTAGATGGGCTCACTCGGTTTGGCGCGTTCGTCAAGATGGTGGTGCCGATCTCGCTTTCAGGAATTCTTACGGTGGTGATTTTCACCTTCACTCTGGTGACGCAGGAATATGTCTATGCCCTGACGTTTATTTCCCCAGAGTCGCAACAGATGGTGGGCGTAGGTATCCCGATCTTTCTGGTCAGAGGCGATGTTTACTTCTGGGGATCGTTGATGGCGGCTTGCCTGATTGCCAGCTTGCCAATCGCTTTTCTTTACAATTTGTTTCTTGACCGCTTCATTGCCGGGTTTACAGTAGGGGCGGTTAAAGGGTAATAGAAGCTTACGCGGCAGCTCAACTATTAGAAAAATCAAAGATACGTGTGCGCTCAACGTCTGGTTTTGATGGCGTTGCGCGTAATATTTTTTTGTAAAGACTTGCCTCAGCCGCCGCCCCAGACCTCACAAAATACTTGACAGATCGTCGCTTAGGGATGAAAGTTATGGCGCACTTTTACGCCTCAATTCGTCTGCACGTGGCCCGGAGGTCGGGTGCGCTAGTAGCTAAAGTTGGGCCAATCGAAGTTCTCATTTCAGGGAGAAACTGATGCCGACTTGGATACAAATCTACGACCCTTTTGGTCACTGGTGGCTCTCAGCGCTGGTGGCAGCACTGCCGATTGTTGTGCTGTTCACCATGATGGCGGGTTTCCGCGTTAAACCTCACTGGGCTGCTCTCTCGGGCGCGGCTACGGCCGTTCTCGTTGCTTGTCTGGCCTTGAAAATGCCTGTTTCACTGGCTGCGGGCAGCTTCCTGTACGGGGTTTCTACAGGATTGTTGAACATCGTTTGGATTGTGGTGGCAGCTGTTTATCTTTACGACATTTCTGTCAGTACCGGCGATTTTGAGATCATGAAATCTTCCGTGGCCGGTATCACCGCAGACCGCCGTTTGCAATTGCTGCTGGTGGCCTTCTGCTTCGGAGCGTTCATTGAAGGTTGCGCCGGGTTCGGCTCTCCGGTGGCGATTGCCGGAGCTTTCATGATCGGACTGGGATTCAAGCCGTTCCATGCCGCGGCGCTGAACCTGATCGCCAACACTGCGCCGGTAGCGTGGGGCGCAATCGGTACCCCGGTCCACATGCTGGCGACAGTGACTGCCATGCCGGAAGCCGATATGAACGCCATGATCGGACGCATTCTGCCTATTACGGCAATCATTGTGCCTTTCTGGCTGGTCCGAGCCATGGTTTCATGGAAAGAAACATTTGAAGTTTTCCCTGCCATTGCCGTTGTGGGTATTTCCTTCGCGTCGATGCAGTGGTTCTGGGCGAACCACATGGACAGCAACCTGGTGGACATTACCGCTGGTCTGTTCTCACTGCTCTGCACCGTCGTGTTCCTGCTTTTCTGGAAGCCCAAAAAGATCTGGCGCTTTGAGGATGAAGGTGGACACATAATGGTGACACCAGCGGGGAAGAGCGTCCCCAGCGTTTCAGGCGGTTCCGGACCGGAGATTCACTCCTACTCTTTTGGACAGACCTTCAAAGCCTGGCTGCCGTTCCTGATTTTGTCTGTTTTCGTTTTTCTCTGGGGTTATAAGCCGGTAAAGGACTGGATGAATATCCATACAACGCCAGCTTGGCGTACGGCTGAAGGCAAACCCAGAGGCGGCTGGGAACTGCCAATCCATAACAAGATCTCCCGTGCTCAGCCTGTGGTGCCGAAGCCGACTCCAGAAGGTGCTAAATTCCCGTTCATCTGGCTTTCAGCCACAGGAACCGGATGCTTCCTGGCTGCGATCATTGGCGGGTTGATTCGCGGTGTAAGCCTGACAAATCTCCTAAAGGTCTTTGGACATACGCTGTTCCGAATGCGATGGGCGGTAATAGCCATTTCCGCCATGCTCGGGTTGGGTTTTGTCACCAGATACTCTGGGAGTGATGCGATACTTGGATTGGCATTCACTCATACCGGATGGTTCTATCCATTCTTCGGAACGTTTTTGGGATGGCTGGGTGTGGCGCTTACCGGTAGTGACACTTCTTCGAACGCCTTGTTCGGCAGCTTGCAGAAGATCACGGCCCAGCAACTTGGCCTGGATCCTGTGCTGATGACGGCGGCAAACAGCGCCGGCGGCGTCATGGGCAAGATGGTGGATGCGCAATCCATTTGCGTAGCCACGGCTGCGACTAACCAAGTGGGCAATGAAGGCTTCATCTTCCGCTTCGTGGTCTGGCACTCGATTGCCCTGGGCGCGATTGTGGGCGTGATCGTAATGATCTATGCCTATGTACCGTGGGCAAAGGCACTGGTGCCGCATGGAGTGAAACTGCTATCGCAGTAAGCCTGAACGTATTTCTAAATAAGAACACCGCCGGAAATCGGCGGTGTTTTTTGTGTCGAGGAAAAAGTGATTTCACCGAAGCTGGCTGCTAATTGCTGAATCCCGGTAAATCTACCCGCTTAGCGATGTGGTCTTTAATCCAATGGGCGTCCCACCATTCTTTAGGATCGATCTGGATGCCTTCTAATTGCATGCTGAAATGAATGTGGTCACCGCCGGCCATGCCGGTCATGCCGCTTTTGCCCATGATCTGGCCGCGCTTCACCATGTCGCCCTCATGCACGTCGATCTCACTCAAATGGCCATAGATCGATTGCAAACCATAGCCGTGATCCACGACGATGCAATTGCCGTAAATGCCGAGCGGGGCGGCATAGACGACGCGGCCATCGTTCGTGGCTTCAACGCCCACGTGTTGCGTGATCGAAAGGTCGTAGCCCAAGTGCACCTGCTGGTCGATTTTCTTGCCCTGATAAATATAGTTGCGCACGTCGGCAAAGTTGGCTTCCACCTTAGAATTGGATTGCTGTCTGAAAGGTTGCGACCAGAGAAAATGGTCCGCCGTCTTCAGGCGCAGATCGGCAAGGGTCTTGTTGTTGGCGCGCCGCATCTCGCTATTGATCTTCACAAACCGTTCTACCAAATCGCCTGATCCGCTGGGATCAAGCTCATTCACTACTTTCTGGACGAATTTATCGTCCAGTTGCAGGTCGCGCACGCGATATTTTGGCTGGTCGTTTTTGGGGAACTGATAAACCAACTGTGCGGTCACGTCGTTGCCCGCCGGGTCCGTGGCATAAACCAGTGGCGGAGTGCCGGCAGGCATGTTCCAGGCAAAGGCAAAGATTGAAAACAATCGGGGCTTGCCGCCGGGCATGGGCCAGCTGCGAAACTTCTGGTCCCCCACGCGCACGCCGGACTCACTGGCGTATCCGGTGACGTTGAACGTTGCCAAATCGGCCATGCCTAAATAAAGATAATGCTGGTCAGAGTCCGCGCTGACGGATGGCGGCCTCGTCACGACTGTGAGTTCGCGCTCTGTGCTGACCGTTTTCGCGCGAAAGTCATTCGAGGTGGCTTCCACGATCAAGCGCGCCTTCCCGTCCCTGAGCTGCGGCGTTGTCTTGGCGCCCGCGTTAAAAGTGTACGTCGCATCCGTGACTCCGCCCTTCCAGCGCAAACGGTGCGAGGGCTGCTGCATGTCCCATACTTTGTAGCTGGAGCCATTCTGCTCAACCGTTGCCACGGCGCTGCGAATGCCATGAGGATCGCTTACCTTAATGGTGATCGGAGTGGACTGCCCCAGCGCCGTGAGCGATTGCGGCAGAATAACTACCGGGGTGGACGACATGAAAAGCAGGGCCATGACTGGCACAACAATCAACAGAAAGAGGATGAGAAAGAAGGTACGCATGATGAAATTTCAGAATAGCACGAAGAGAAACGTTGGAAGAGACTGCTAAGGCATTCACTCTACGAATTGGTAGTCAGTGAGTGGGCTTTTAATCATGATTGTCTCGGCTGAACATTCTGGTTCATCCGGAAGAAATTCTTGGGATCGAAATGTGATTTGACGGCCAGCATCCGCTCCCAACGTTCCTGATAAGCTTCCGGCACACGGTCCTGTTCGTCGCCGCTCATAAAGTTCACGTACACGCCCGGCTTCATTGCTGGCCGCAGCTGGGCAAAGAGTCCACGGACCCAGGAAATGTGGGCTGCATCTTCGGCAGGCTCGGCCCAATTTGCCAGCAGATTCATGATGAAGGGGGCGCTACGGTCGCCGAAAGCCGTTTCTCTGGCGTCCACCTGCCCGGCTGCTCCGCCAAGATAAGCAAGCTCTATCTGGGTTTGCGGAGAAGGAATGGTAGTAACCGCTTCGATCAGGTGATCGATGGTGCCATCATGGAGCCGGTTGAAATAGCCTGACTTGGTGTAATAGCGCCGGCCATGCGGGAAATCAGAATCTGCCATGGTCTGCAGCGCCAGGAAGGGAACAACCCGGCTACGCACCGATTCGCGATCGCACAATGAAAGCGCGCGCTCAAGATAACTTTGTCCCGCCTCAGCATCGCCTGTCCAAACCAGCGAATTGCCGGCAACAGAACGCCCGCGGAGAGCAGGCGGCACTTTTTGTGAATGGGGCGCCAATCGCAGATCGATGTTCCATTTCAAATCCAGCGGAGCTTCTGCCATGAATTCGCGCCAGAATTCGAGATGGCGGCGAATGTTGGGCTCCGGGCACAACCCTTCAGCCAGCACCAGAGATCTGAGTGAATGCAGTTTGACTTCAAATTCCGTCACTACACCGAAGTTGCCACCGCCTCCGCGAAGTGCCCAGAACAAATCGGCGTTAGTCGAGGCGTCGGCGCGCACGATGGATCCGTCCGCAGTAATGAGGGTAAACGCTTCAACGTTATCGCAGGACAATCCGAATTTGCGCGTGAGCCATCCCGTGCCGCCGCCTAGGACCAGGCCTCCGGCGCCGGTATGCGAGACTACGCCGGAGGGAAAAACAAGACCAGCTTTCTGGGTTGCCGTATCAATGGATCCTAGCAGGCATCCTCCAGCAAACTGCGCACGCCGTGCCTCAGGATCGACAGTGACCTGCCTCATCCGCGAGAGATCAATCACCATTCCGCCATCGCAGGTACTGAATCCGGCGAGGCTATGCCCGCCGCAACGGACAGCCGTCAGCAGCCCTGCGGAGGAAGCCGCGCGAATCGCGCTTTGGACGTCAGTGACATCGGCGCAACGTGCAATCAGCCCCGGCCTGCGATCGAACATGCCGTTCCATATGCCGCGCGATGCTTCATAGAAGGCATCGCCCGGAAGCAGCAGGTCCCCTTTGAATCGTTCGTGGAGCGAAGAATACACTTCTTCGCTGGCTTCAGGCATTTACGGTCCCCCTCCTTGCAGATAAAAATTTACCACGGAGGTACAGAGGTGCATAGAAAGTCCCTGACAACCACAAAGCACACGAAGCCTCGCAAAAAGTTTCCTGAAAATAAATTCCACCTTCGTGCTTCTTTGTGACCTTTGTGTTTTAGCGCTCTTGTCTGCGACGGATCATATATATCAGTGAGATCGCGCTAAGGAAAACAGCAAATGCCGGAATCGACCATTCGAGACCATCCACGAAAAAGGTGGTTACTGATATTCCCAGAAGCAGCGCAATATTCACTACCGTAAAAAATGGATGACCGGGAAGACGCATGGGCAGTCGCGAAAGCTGCTCGGTGGAAATGGCCCGGCGAAATCGCAGATGAGTGCTGAGGATCACCAGCCAGACAAACAGCATTCCCGCAACCGCCGTCCCGTAAAGCATGAGGAAAGCGTTCTTCGGCGCGAAGATGGCAAGCAGAATGGCCGCGATGATCCCCGCAGTGGAGGCCAGCAGAGCGCGATGCGGCACTCCGTTGCGGCTGACAGTGCCCATCCATGCCGGCGCATAACCGCCCCGGCCCAGCGAGAAAAGCATCCGCGTGGAAAGATAGAGATTCGTGTTCACGCTGGAAAGCGCCGCTGTGAGCACCACGAAGTTCATGATCGCCGCGGCAAAGGGTATATGCGCTGCGGCAAATGCCGTAACAAAAGGGCTGCCGGAAAGAGTTGACGAACTACCGGCCTGGGTCCAGGGAACCATCGTGACCATGATGGCAATGGCAAGCACGTAGAAAAAGATGAGGCGATAAACGATGTTCCGCATGGCGCGCGGAATAGTCACTTCCGGCCGCTCGGCTTCGCCCGCGGTGACTGCGATAATCTCCACACCCATATAGCTGGTGACAGTGATCGTCAGCGAGAGCCAGACGCCTTTCCATCCGGCGGGAAGAAAGCCTCCATGGCGGGTGAGGTTGGCCAATCCGAGCGGATGCCCCGTGCCAATGCCGAAAATCAACCCCAAGCCGACAATAATAAAGGAGACAATGGCCGCCACTTTGATCATGGCAAACCAGTATTCGAATTCACCCAGGCGGTTGACCTGCATGGAATTGAGCGCCACCAGGGCAGCCGAAACCAGCACAACCCAAATCCATTGCGGCACGTGCGGGAACCAGTAAGAAATATAAATGCCGGCGGCGGTGACTTCAGCGCCTATAGCAATGATTTGCGCTACTCCATACGTCGCCCGGATAGAAAAGCCGGCCCAGGGGTTCAGATACTTTTCGGCATAGACGCCAAAGGCGCCGGCTACGGGATGGACCACTGCCATCTCCGTCAGCACGTAAGACATGATCAGAGCGATGCCCGCCCCGAGAATATATGACAAGATCACACCCGGCCCAGCCAGGCGAATCGTCACGCTGCTTCCCAGAAACAGGCCTACACCAATTGCGCCGCCAATGGCCATCATGGTGAGTTGCCGCTGCTTCAGACGGCGGTGAAGGCCTTGCGCTTCCGGCGCAAGTTGCTCGCCCGGTGCGGGCGCGGCTATGGAAGTGGAACGCGCAGGATCAGTCATGGCTGCCAACACCGGCTGGCGCAGGCGACAGCAAGTCTATGTTTGCTTTCAGGATTTCCATGACCGCTTCCACGTCGTCCATGGTGTTGTAGACGTGGAAAGCCAGGCGTGAACCGTCATGCCGGTTTGAGGCGACAACATCGCGTTCGGCAAGTTTTCGCAGTAATAAATTGGAATCCGTGGACTGCAATACCACGAGCGGCCCCGCACTGTCAGCAGGGGTTTTGGCGCGAATGCCGAGAGCATGCACGCGCGACAAAAGCGACTGTGCAAGCTGCCTGATGTGTGCTTCCACGTTCTCCATACCGATTTTACTGAGCAATTCAATGCCGGGCATCGCCGCATAAACGTTGGGAACCGGTGGCGACCCGGACTCGAACCTTCGCGCCGTAGGAGACAGGTCGATATGCTGAGGATCGTAGGCAAACGGATTTTTCTGGGCAAACCAGCCGGTGACGGTGGGAACCAACGATGGAATCAGTTCCTTGCGCACGTACATAAATGCGAGACCCGGCGGCCCCAGAAGATACTTGAGTGTTCCGGTCACGTAAAAATCCAGGTCCATTGCTTTCACGTCGACCGGGCGGGTGCCGCAGTCCTGGTAGTCATCCAGCATCACCAGCGCGCCGCAGGCGTGGGCGGTCCGGGTGATGGCGCTAAGCTCGGAGCGAAACCCATTCTTGAAACAGACATGTGTGAGCGGCACGATGAGAGTTTCACGATCGATCATCTGCTCATAACGGGCAGCCGGAATACGATTGCCCTCCGCTTTCACGAATTGCACATCTGCGCCGCGTGCCCGCTGCGCCAGCCAAATGTGGCCCATGGTGGGAAATTCAAACTCGCCCAGCACAACTTTGCGCCGATCACGGAAATCCAGAGCGCTGGCAATGCTGTTGATGCCTGCCGAAGCGCTGGTGATGATGGCAACTTCCTCCGGCGCGGCATGGATGAATTGCGCGAATGCAATCCGTGCCGCTTCATACTGCTCTACCCACAATTCCCACGGCGAGCCCTGCTCATGCCAGCTTGCAATGTAGTCCTCCAGGCCCGCCTCTACCGCATCGGACAAAGCGCCCTGGGAGCACGTGTTGAGATAAATTTTGCGCTGGAAGATTTTGAATCGGGAACGAACCTCCCGCACTTGCTTATCAGTCAGCATGAATTTCCCTTCAGCTCAATGATTATGTCACTGCCGAAATCAGCTCTTGGCTATGGCCGCCAGCGCGGCCTGGAACTTCTCTACTTCTTCCAGCGTGTTGTAGTGCACCAAAGACGCTCTGACTGCGCCAGTCTCCTTGGCCAGCCCGAGCCGTTTCATCAGGCGCGGCGAATACATGTGGCCATCGCGCACGCCAATGTTTTGTTGCGCCAGCGCTTCTGTGACCTTTGCCGGTGAAATGCCAGGAAGATTAAAACACAACGTGGGCGTGCGAAGAGTGACCTGATCGTGGGCGGTGATGCCATAGACCGTGGCTTGCACGCTTGAGAGCGCGTCCAGCATGGCGCGCGAAAGCAGCGCTTCATAGTTGCGAATGGATTCCATGCCGGCAGCCAGCGCAGCGCGGCGTGACGTTGCTGCTGGATTCACAAGCCGTCCCAGCTCTTCCAGATACCGCACTGCCGCATCCATTCCGGCCACGTTTTCGTAGATATAGGTGCCAATTTCCAGCTTTGCCGGCGTGGTATCCGGAACAAAGTCCTCACGAAAAGTAGGTAGAGCATTCAGTGTTTCCCGCCGTCCCCAGAGAAAACCCATGTGAGGCGAAAAAATTTTATAGCCGGAGCAAACCAGATAATCACAATTGAATGCCTGCACATCGAGAGGGCCGTGAGGACCGTAATGTACAGCGTCGATAAACACTTCAGCGCCGGCAGCATGGGCCAGCCGGGAAACCTCGGCTACCTCCAGAACCGACCCGATCGCATTCGAGGCCAGTGTGCAGGCCACGATCCTCGTCTGCGGCGAAAGGAGCTTCTCCAGGTCTTCGGGATGAAGTCTGCCATCCTCGCGGAAATTCCACCAAACGATCTTTGCGCCTTCACGCTCCAGAGCGAGCCATACGGCAATGTTGGCTTCATGATCAAGATCGGTAACGATGATTTCACGCCGCTCCTTCAATGATTGGCCAATGGCAATGCTAATAAGCCGCATAAAAGAAGTGGCGTTCATGCCAAAGGAAATTTCGTCAGGATGCCGGGCATTTACCAGCAGGGCAACGCTCTCACGCGCCCGGGCAATGGTTGCGTCCACTTCTTGCGACTGCCTGTACCGGCCGCCGCGTTGCACATTGCGATGCAGAAGATGGTCCGCGACTGCGTTCAGCACTGCCTTGGGCGACTGTGCTCCGGCGGCGTTATCAAAGAAGACGAAATCATCCTGTAATGAAGGAAAGGTTGCGCGAAGCTGGTCTACGGGGAAAGGGGCCATGTCCCCAATACTATATAGGAGAGTTACAGCGGCGCATGCTAGAACGTTAAATCATGGCTTAAGGACCGTTGCGGATCAGTTGATTTCGTCGGGACAGGCTGCTCCGTGCGAAGCCCATTCTCTTACTTTTGCCAGAAACTCGCTCTCAGGCAGAGGGATAGGAGTGCGCCCTTCACCGGGATGCCAGCCCCAGAGCACAAGTGGGGTGTTCATATGTTTCACAATTCCATCCACGGTGCGATGGCCATTGTGCGCGGGATCTTTCAATAGTTCACACAACTGTCTGTCGCTCAGGCCTTCCCAGATCATTGGATTACCAGCAAAGGGCAGATGCCAATCGGGTGCTCCGGGCGGCATGTGTTCTCCCGCAAGATTATGGTCCTGATGGCAGGTGCTGCATCGCAAACCTGGAACACCCTGGCCTTCACGCCCGCGCCGGACGTTCATTGTGTGCCGGTGTCCGTCATCGCCCTGTCGGGGAAAATCTCCGCGTGAATGGCAGTTCATGCAGCGAGGATGCCGAAGCACGGGCACAATCGATTCAAAGGCCGCTGCAGACGCTGCATTATCCTGCTGTGCCGCTTTGGTTCCGATGTGCTCGCTGGCTTTCTGTTTTGCGTTTGCTGCAACGCCTCTGAGTTCCCATCCACACGCAAGACCGCAAATTGCAAGAGCCATCACAATCCAGGAGCGCCTAGGCCAATTCATTGACTGCCTCGCTCGCCTTGAGCCACAAATCTGTCGTCTGCGTTCCTGTGTTCCTTGCGTGCAGTGCAGCCTGAACGCGTTGGGCCGTAAATGGAACCTCCCGCAATCGAATACCAGTAGCATCAAAAATCGCGTTGCCAATTGCCGCGGGGACAAGGGTGATGGCGGTTTCACCTGCTCCAGTAGCAGGTACATCAGCGCGGTTAATCAAGGTGATGTCGACAACCGGCAACTCGAGATCAAGATAAAGGCTCTTGTAACTCTCCCAATCAGTCGATGTGATGCGTTTGTCATTCCATGTGACCTCTTCCACAAGGGCGCGGCTCATACCTTGAAGAGTGCCGCCTTCAGTCTGGTTCCGCAGCCCGTCAGGATTTGAGATAGGCCCGCAATCCAGCGCAACGGTAAAACGCTTCGGCGTGACTTGGCCACTCTCAAGGTCTACGCTGACTTCAGCCACGGTCGCGGCATAGCCGTTGTTGCCTTCATAGACCACACATGCAATCCCGCGCCCTGTAACTGTTCCACTGCGTGAGAGGTTCGGATTAGGCGAGGGACGAGTTTCCCAATGAGCCGCCCGCGCTGCCGCTTTCAAGACATCCATGAGCCGCGGATCGCTGAGATGTTGCAGCCTGAAGGCCACCGGGTCGGCCTTGACGCTGGTACTGAGTTCATCCATAAAGCACTCGTGAGCGAAAGTATTCTGGATGCGCAAAGGCGAGCGCAGCGGCCCGGTAAAAAATGGCGACGCAACCGTATGAGTAAGCACACGCTCACTCCGGATAGTACCGGCACCGCGGCAGTTGCCATTCACGCATCCGGCAATGTAAGAAGGAGCCATGTTGCTGCGGTTGCGAAGTTCATTGCGGGGCTCTGCCGCAGGACGCGGCTTTACCTCTTCCGGAACATTGCCGATCAACATGCCACTGACGACGTTGCCCGGACGATCATAGCCAGGCCTTCCGCCTTTTGAAGTTGACCACGTTTCGCAATCCCAGGTGGCGATTTTGTGATCCTTGCCAATGCCAGCGCGCTGCTCAATAACGCAAGCAGCGCCGTAGTTCTCCCATGCCATTTCGTCCTGGCGCGAAAGCTGGACGCGGACAGGTTTACCGGCCGCCTGCGACAATAGCGCCGCGTCAATCGAGACTGTATCAGCGCCATTGAGACCGTAGCATCCCGATCCTCTGACGTAGATGACACGCACACTCTCCAGCGGCAGTCCCAGAATTTTTGCCACAATGCTTCGCGTTGGATAAACCGACTGCGTTGCAGACCATACAGTTGCCTTATCTGTCTTGACGTCCGCCACTGCACACGATGAGCCGACTGATCCGTGCATTTGGTAAGGATAAACGTAAGTTGCGCGGACAACAGTTGGCGATGCCGCAAGCTGTTGCTCAACGTCTTTTGAATCTACCAGCAATGAGTCCTGCGCTGGCTGCTTGCGCAAGGTCTCAAAGAATGTTTTCTGCGCCGGAAGGCCGGGACCGGGGTTCCACTTCACCTTTAGCTGGCGCGCAGCCTGGACCGCTTGTGACTGCTTTTCCGCGACTACGCCAACGAAGTTATTGCGCGCCACTACTTTCACAAGTCCCGGAATGTGTTTTACCGATTCCTCATCCACGCTTGCGACCGTTGCCCCGACCTCCGGAGGCCGCACCACTCGACCGTGCAGCATGCCCGGAACACGCACGTTGTGCACAAATTCAAATTGGCCCGTCATGAGCGCCGCCGTCTCAAGCGCGCGTACCGGTTTTCCCAGGACCGTCCATTGTGAAGGCGATCGCCGTTTGGCCGCCACGTTTAATGGAAGGTCGAATCGCTTGCTGCCAATGAGTTCCGCATACGTCGTCCTGTGCCCACTCTTTGCTGTGATGACGCCATCCGCCACGGTGAGTTGATCGGCAGGCTCCCCGAATTGTTTGGCGGCCATGTTGATAAGCGCTTCGCGCGCAGTAGCCGCAGCCTGCGCAAGATTCTCCGAGTTGAAATTTGTCGGAGTCGACTGGCTTCCGGACGTCGTGCCCTGGTCCGGGACTACCGATGTATCGCACTGAATCAACTTTACACGGTCAAGAGCTACACACAGTTCTTCCGCAACCAGCTGCGTCTGCACGGTGAACATGCCTTGTCCAAAATCACATTTTCCTGTGTACGCAGTTACAGTACCGTCGGCAGAGACTGCTATCCATGAATCGAGTTTTTGGGGATCGACGTGGGAAGGATGCGTATCGAATGGACCTTGAACAAAAGCCAACGGCCTGGCCAGCGACGCTGCACTGAAACTTACAATCAAGGCGCCAGAGGTCTTCAAAAAATCACGACGTGAGACGCTCATGCTTTCCTCGCATTGGCATATTTCCGAATTGCTTTCATCATGCGCACGTGAGTGAAGCAACGGCACAGAACGCCTCCCAGAGCTTCGCCGATTTCCTGGTCGGAAGCTTCCGGTTTTCTGTCCAGGACAGCTTTGGCAGTCAGAATGACGCCACTCAGGCAAAATCCGCACTGAGCGGCCCCTTCGTCAATGAAAGCCTGTTGGATCGGGTGCGGTTTCTCTGGTGTGCCGAGGCCTTCTAGGGTCGTAATCTCATCCTGGCCAACAGCGCTCAATGGCATCACACAAGATCGAACTACCTGGCCTCGCAGGATCACAGAGCAAGACCCGCACTGGGCCATCCCGCATCCGAACTTGGGGCTTCGCAGCCCGATCTCATCGCTTAGAGCGAAGAGCAAAGGCGTTTCAGGTTCCAGTTCCACGGTGTGCAATTTGCCATTTACTTTGAGGGAAATCTTACTCACAGCAACCTCTTAGGCCATCTGGGACTAGATTGTAGTCTTACATCCCTCTGTGATGCGCGTTTGGTGGATGGGAGAAGTCAAATCCGAAGATACGATGCAAAGGCAAGGGATTCTCCGCCAGTTGTCACTGAACAGGAAAATATTTCCGGAGGACCGAGTCTGCTGCGAACGACGTTAAGCTCTTATAGCCAGCGGCGGCGCTGCATGTGGAGCGGACTTCGGTTCCAGGAGAATTTCTTTTTCTCCATAGAGCCTTTCCGCAATGATTCCGCGTTCATGGCAAGCGTTGATCAGTTTGGTCGATTCCATCATCGGGCGTGACTGCTCTGTGTATTTTATGCTCATGATGTAATTCAGCCACGGCTCCTGCCCCATGGCATAAACATATGCTTCCCGGCAATTGAGGTTATTAACGATGTTCATCGCTTGTTCATAATTTGAGCCGGCAAGCCGCCTCGATTCGTCCATGCCGCGTTCAATCTTCCGGGAAAGAAGCGGTCCATAGAGCCAGCTCAGCGGCGCACCATCACATTCCATTCCCAGGAAAAGTGCATCTACATCTCCGAATTCCCTGTGTAGATGTTCATACAAGACCGGGTCGATGTTGCAGGAATCGGCGGCAAACAACAGACTGTGTAGTCCCAGCTTGACCAACCATGCCATTTTGCTATGAATGTCAAGGTCGGCATGCTCGCCGAAAAAAGGAAGTCCGGTGATAGACACGTTGCCGACGCGGATTTCCTCAAGTTCGTTCATCTCAACCACGTTTCTGAATCCGCAATTCTCCAAAATGAGTTTCAGGGAGGGGTCCTGCAGATGGCCGCGATTGTTGCGCGGCACAACTATATTTTTGATCTTATGCCGGATTTGCAGCAAGGTTTCAAACAGGATGTGGTCCTGATGATTATGGGTTATCAAGGCATAGTCGATCTCATCAGGCAGATCATGATAAGTGTAGCGGGAGATACCATTCTCATAGGTGTAGCTAAGGACAGGGTCAAATACCATGCTGACGCCCTGCGATTCTATGAGAATGCAGGCGTGCCCAAAATATCTCCAGCGCACGCCGGCGCCGGTATAAGGTGAATAGCGCGGCGGCGCATCCGGCGTAAGCAAGGAGCGGAGCAGATCATCACGGGAGTCCGGCATCTGAAGCATTTCCTTGATCTCGCACCATGGGCGGGGAGATGATTTGAGCCGGAACAGATCGTCGATCACCGGACTATCGAATGGAAGATGGAGATGAAGCGCATCGTCGCTTTCCAGCCTGGGTGTACTCAGCACAAAGGGCCGATCATCATTTGAGATCTTTGAAAGCCTCACACTCTGCTGCGATCGATCATAATAGCGGCTTCTGTACAGCAATGGCTCGATCAGGCGGAATGAAGGATGATTGTTCAGGTCATAAACAAGTTCTACATAACCTCGCAGGATGGCCGGAATTTTTTCGTATAGAGGAAGCAGGCTGTACCCTTTGGCGCTCTCCCTCAATGTGTTGTCCAGTTCTACCAACGCGGCCGATAATTCAAACAGATGTGCACGCTCCCGCTTGATATTGTCCCGCAGGGCACGGATCTCATCCACGCGTTTCCCTTCATAGTCGATGAATGGCCCGCCCAGCATTTTAGGATTCTTGACCGCATTCGCATGAACCAGCGGCATATTGATGTAGGAATCCATGATCTTCACATGACGCTCGGTTATGTTTCGTGCCGCGGTTGCAGGAGGAATAAGATGAGGCCAGGCGTACCAGCCGTCAATCAAAGGCTCAACTTGTATATTCGGTCTGAGGTACAGCTGCTCATCATGGGTCATTGTTCGCCTCCTTCATCAAAAATCCGCAGGCTCGGACATCTTCACAAATATCCAGCGCGCATTGCCCGGACATGCGTGCGCTAAACTTCAGGAAGTCAGTTTCAGCGGTGCATCGCCAGTCAGTTATCTTTTTCACAATAACATGGCAGTCAGTGCTTATGTGGGGCATGAACTTGGATGCGTTTGGCACACTATGCACTTGATGACAGATCAACACGTTCCATTTTGGAACGATCCTGAGTAGCTCGCACCATCACAATCCCTCTGAAAATAAAGTAGTGTTGACAAGGAACTCAGTGGAGAGCAATGATGCATGGAGAGCGATGATTAGAATCCATTCACAATCAAAAACGTAGAAGAAATCCATCGTAAAGGAGCTTTACCATGACCCAGGGACGTGTTCTTGATTCGCTGAAAAATAATCCATTGAGAAAAGAGCTGATTCACCATTGTTTTTTCAGCGAGATCAAGTCCGGACTGCTTACGCGTGATGACGTGGCGATTTTTCTGGGCCAGTGGTGGCATCCTCTGCACTATTTCCCCAATTTTCTTTCAAGAAGTATCTCAGTTGTTCCCTGGCTTGAGACGAAAACCGCGATTTGTTCCATTTTGTCTGAGGAACTTGGAGAAGGCGATCCGGCCATGGCGCATGAACGCATTTACCTGGAAACCATGGCTGCCGCAGGTTTTTCACAACAAGAGGTTGCCGAAGCTCCTCCATTGGAGGCCACCCGCAAACTTATTAAGGGATACGAGTTCGCATCCACTGAGCACGCCAGCGCGCTCGGCTTTGTCTATGGGACTGAGGTAGCTGATCTGGCAATGGTTTCCGGAATCGGTGCGGCAGTGCGGCAGGTGAGCGGCATGAAGAACCTTCCCTGGGTGGACATACACGTGCTTCAGGAACCAAACCACGTTGATAAGGCGAGCAACGCCCTGGAACCAGAGCTCTCATCCGATGACTATCAACGGGTCGTAAGCAGTGCTGAAGAGATGTGGCGCTTATGGATCGCTTTCTTTTCCGAACTCAGCCTGGTGTTAGACAACAAAAAGAACGCTGAGAGCATGGAAGTGAGGGCAAAATCTGCTAAGTGAACAGATTGCCTGCTGGCTGTTCTGAGTGAATACCGGGCTCGCATCTCTGCGACCTTCACTGTGCCACGCAGATACGATTCCTTGTGGCGCAAGGAAAGACCAATCCTAGGATAGTTTGGGAGGTCTCTTTTTCTATTCGATCTCGCGGACCGACTTCTGGAACGACGCTCCGGCAGCAGTCAGGAACATTGCCGCACCGGCAATCAGAAACGTGAACGTCAGGTTCCATGCAATCAGAAATCCTGCAATAGCGAAAGAGATGGGCATAATTCCGAAAGTGGCAAGCATGAGTACACTTGCCACTCGGCCCCGAACCGCTGCATCGATCCGCTGCATTACCCACGCACTGATGTGGACGTTCATCAGGGCCGCCAAAACGCCGATCATAAACAGCACCCCTGCAAGCGGCCACACTCTATGCATGAAGCCAATGGATCCCAGGCACGGGGCCACTGCCGCTGCTACCAGAAGCATCAGGACACCGCGCCTGCGGATCTTCCACACGCCGGCCAGCAGCGCGCCTAACAAACTTCCTGCCGCAACCGCCGACATCAAAGTCCCCAATATGGCAGGTGAACCAAAGCGGTTTTTTGTCAGGTAAGTAAGACCGATCCCAACCGGCCCGAAAAAGCAGAAGTTCATGGTCATGGCCAGCAGCATGATCGAACGCAGAGGCACATCTCTTCCCACATAGGTGAGACCCTCTGCAATCGCGTGCCATACAGCTTTTTTTGCTGCCGGAGATGGAGGCGGGTCAGGCAGCTTCCAGAGTGCGCCGATGATAAACAGGAAGCTGATTGCATCCAGGAAGAAGGCCCATGCTACACCCAGGGCCTTGATCACAAATCCTGCCGGAACCGGACCAACAATGCTTGCTAATTGCACTGTGCTCTGGCCGACTGAAGAAGCCGCCACCAGTTGCTCGGGTTTCAGCAGAGAAGGCAAGTAGGCTGTTGATGCCGGAGCGGCAAATGCATCGGCCACGCCAAAAATAAACGTCAAGGCGTAGAGCTCCCATATGTGAAGAACGCCGAACCATACAAGGATTCCGATCACGGCCACGCAGATAGTACGCGCCGTGGCTGTTGTCATCATGATCTTGCGCGCGGACACGCGATCACTGAGAACTCCTCCCATGAGCATTAGAAGAGCGCGTGGAATGGAGCCCGCCATCATGACCGCGCCCATCTCTACAGCCGATCCCGTCTGCTGCAGAATCAACCAGGGTAATGCCACCATGTAGAACTGATCGCCGAAAAACGAGATTGTGCTGCCGGTCAGCCAAAGCCGATAGTGAGGATTGCGCAGCGGATGCTCGATTGTCGCAGTAGAAGTCGTTGGTGTGGTCGCCGTTCCCATAAATTCCTTCCTGCTATTGTCAGGCATTAATGCAGAATGTGGGTGCAATTGTGAACTTAAATTTTATGTTTGGAATGCGGCGCTGGCCGCGTTATGGTTTACTAAAGTACGATTGCCGGTCCAGATTTCCTCTCTAAGGCTGGAGAGCGGGCTAATCAGTCTTTTCCGTTCGGGGATACACACTCCCAATAAATTTGCAGAAAGTTGAGGTAACCTTGCGAAAAATCCTGGCTGCGGTGATGGAAAAACCGTTTCTTCCAATAGAAGTGCGTGAGTTCGAAGAACCAGAACTGGAAATGAACTCAGCGATGCTGGATGTCCGCCTAAGCGAGGTTTGTGGAACAGATATCCATATGCATGCAGGACATCTGGCCGGCGTGCCCTATCCGATTATTCCCGGGCATGTCTCAGTGGGCTTTCTGAGCAAGATACGTGGCAATTTGGTTGATTCAGATGACCGCCGATTTCGCGAAGGCGATGAAGTCACGTTTCTCGACGTGCATGGAACATGCGGTGTGTGCTGGTATTGTGCGGTGGCAAAAGCTAGTACACGCTGCCCCAAGAGGAAAGTTTATGGAGTTACCTATGGAGTAGCTGATGGCCTTGCGGGCGGATGGGCACAATCGATTTACCTTAAGCCGGGCACTCGCTGCTTGAGCCTGAATGGAGTGGATCCGCAAAGATTCATGGCCGGCGGTTGTTCATTGCCAACGGCAGTGCACGCCGTGGAGCGCGCGGAGGTCTCGCTTGGGGACACTGTGCTCGTGCTGGGGAGCGGGCCAGTAGGCATATCCATCATCATCTGTGCACTTCTGCGTGGTGCACATCGTGTTTTTTGTCTTGGGGCACCGGAAGCTCGTCTGCAAGTGGCCAGCCAGGTAGGCGCGCACAAGACCAAGGACTTCTCAACTTGTACAGAAACCGAACGATTCGAGTGGGTTTGCGACCTTACCGATGGAAGAGGAGCGGACGTGACGATTGAAGCCACGGGCAATCCAAACGCTGTAGTTGATGCGATGCGGTACACGCGCGATGCAGGACGCGTGGTAGTTGTTGGTCAATACACAAATGCAGGCGACGTATCTTTCAATCCGCATTTGGATTTGAATAAAAAGCATCTCGACGTGCGTGGCTGTTGGGGGCCGACTTTTCGCATTTTTATAAATCCGTGCGGATCATGACAGATCCCGTCCGCTCTGCTGCCTGGTCGGCAGTTCCTTTGAAATTTTATGGTTTGAGCGAAGCTAATGCGGCCCTGGAGAATGTAGTTGCAGGTTCGGCATCTAAAAGCCTAATTAATCCACAGCTAGGTTAGACGAGGTCAAACAGATTCGCACAAAAGATGGTGCATGCCGCGCGTGCTTGAAAAAACGTTCGTCCTCTTTTGGAATTGCATCACTGCGGATTGTGGCATGGATTCGTGTAAGAAGCCTTAATACGTACTCAATAAACTTTTAGCTCAACTTCTATGAATCCATCAGTCTTTTCTATATTGGTCTCATAAATCACTTCTCAATTGGCTGGTCGCATTTGCATAAAGCAAGTATGGATTACGACGGGTGAAGAAGTAGAAATACACTCGCGATTTTTCACTCGAGAGCTGGATTTTATGCAAAAAATCACTCCGAAAAATCTTCTAAACTAATAGACTAAGAATGTTCTTAATAGGGTGGTGACGTCCGCTAGCCGGTCATCAATCAGGGGCACAGACTTCCACTTTTTGGTTTTGCCTCCATTAATGACCAGGGTATTTCATCTTCCAATCAGGGTGGCTCCTGAATTTAAGCCCATCAAAAAAACTAGAGTTTTTACAGAAATGTCTCCTGAAAAAACCGTGTTAAAAAAGGACCAAGCGGAAGAAGAGCGGGAGCTGCTGCGTCTTTTGCTGCTGAAAGAGGGTTTTGGCACGGAAGAATGGGAAATTGCCTCTGCAGAAAATCAGGAGCAGGTACCGCTTTCCTGGGCGCAAAAGCGCCTTTGGTTTCTGGATCGTCTGCAATCGGGCAGCGCCTTCTATAACGTCGTGCTGGCGTGTGAGCTGCACGGAGATTTGAAAGTACCGATTCTGCAGCGGAGTCTTGCGGAGATCATTCGTCGGCACGGAGCTTTGCGGACGCGGTTTGTAGTTGAGAACGGCCAGCCGGTGCAGAGAGTTGTGGAGTCGATAGAGTTCCAGTTGCAACTGCTGGATCTGAGCAATCAGGAAGGAGACGAGGAGAGGAAAAAACATGCGCAGGAGATCGTGACGGCTGAAGCAGCAAAGCCGTTCGATCTGGGAAGCGCACCTTTGTTACGTGGAGTGCTGATCCGCTTAGGCGAGCGGGAGCATGTTCTGGCATTAAGCATTCACCACATCGTAGTGGATGAGTGGTCGATGGGTGTGTTGCAGCAGGAAATGGCGCTTCTTTACGGTGCCTACGTACAAGGGCAGGAATCGCCGCTCAAGGAGATGCCGCTCCAGTATGCGGATTACACGCTGTGGCAGGTTCAGTGGCTGCAGGGAGAAGTTTTTGCCCGTCAGATGGAGTACTGGACGAAACAGTTGGCTGGAATGCCGGAAGTTTTGGAACTGCCTGTGGACAAGCCGCGGCCTGCCATACCCCAGCATGGTGGCAGCACTGAAGCGGTAACGATTGCCGGGGACTATTGGGAAAAAATGAAGTGGTTCAGCCAGCAGGAAGGCGCCAGCGTTTTTATGACAGTGCTGGCGATCTACCAGGTGCTGCTGCTCAGGTATACGGGACAGACGGACTTCGGAGTGGGAACGCCAATTGCGAACCGAAGCCATGTGCGGACAGAAGGCATGATCGGTTTCTGCGTGAACACTCTGATCATGCGTGCTGATTTGAAGTGCGAGCCGACTTTCAGGGAAGTGCTGGGCCGGGTGAGAAAAGCGACGCTGGATGCATTTGATCATCAGGATTTGCCCTTGGAGAAACTGGTTGAAGAGTTGTCGCCGGAGCGGCAGATCAGCAGCTCGCCTCTATTTCAGGTGACGTTTACGTTCACGAGCGGCAAAGCCATATCGCTCGAACTGCCGGGTGTGGAGATGCGTCCCATGGTGTGGGAAAACACTACGTCAAAGTACGATTTGGCGCTACTCGCGGTAGATGATGAGATTCCCAAACTGGCTTTTAACTACGACACAGAATTGTTTGAAGCAGAGACGATTCAGCGCATGCTCCATCACTTTGGACGTTTGCTGGCTACTGCCATAGACCAACCAGAGCTTGGAATTTGGGACCTGGCAATGTTGCGTCAGGATGAAACCCGGCAGCTCCTAGTGGAGTGGAACCCCACGGAAGGCCAATGCGGGCAAAAGTGCGTGCATGAGTTGTTCGAAGAGTGTGCAGCAAGAAGGCCGAACGCCGTGGCGGTGGAGTATCAAGGACAGGAGTTGACGTATGCGGAGCTAAACCGCAGAGCGAACCGGCTGGCGCGTTACTTGCGGACGGTCGGAGTGAGACCGGAGGCGCGAGTGGCGATTGGTGTGGAACGTGGATTGGAGATGGTGGTAGGAGTGGTGGCGGTGCTGAAGGCGGGCGGAGCCTACGTGCCACTGGATTTATCGTACCCGATGGAACGCTTGCAATTCATTTTGCAGGACAGCGCTCCGGTGGCGCTGCTGGGGAGCAGTGATGGTCAAGGTTTGGCGGCTTTGAAAAGCGTAATCCATGGAGGCATTCAGGTTATCGATTTAGCGAATGAAGATTTATTCAGGAAACTGCCGGAAACGAATCTGGAGCGTACCGAGACGGGAGTGGACACTGAAAATCTGGCCTACGTGATCTATACATCGGGCTCAACTGGGCAACCGAAGGGGAGCGAGATACCGCATCGCAGCATTCCCGGATTCATTTTTGGAGCTGACTATGTGCGTTGGGATGAAGAAACGGTGCTGTTGCAGCACTCCTCGGTGAGCTGGGATGCATTCACGCTGGAGCTGTGGAGTGCGTTGTTGCGGGGAGGACGGAGCGTACTGGCGCAGCAGCGAGTGTTGAGCGCTGAAGACATCAGGAAGTACGTGCAGGACCGTGGAGTGAATACGGTGTGGCTGACGGCAGCGCTATTCAACTCTATGGTGGAAAGTGATGTGGAGTGTCTGCGTGGGCTGAAGTATTTGCTGACCGGGGGAGAGACAGCTTCGGTAACGCACATCCGGCGGGGTCTGGAGAAGTTGCCGGAAATGCGGGTAGTGAACGGGTATGGGCCATCGGAATGCACGGTGTTCAGCAGTTGCTATGTAGTGCCGGAGGAATTGCCGGAGACATTGATCTCGCTGCCCATCGGGAAACCGATAGGAGACCGGCGGATGTACGTGCTGGACCAAGCGATGAACGTGGTGCCGGTGGGAGTGGTGGGAGAGGCATACGTTGAAGGAGCGAGTGTAGCGCGAGGGTATTTACGGCGAGCGGACATGACGGCGGAACGGTTTGTGCCGGATCCGCATAGCGTGGATGGAGGAGGAAGATTGTACCGGACGGGGGATCTGGTGCGGTGGCGGCGGGACGCAACCATCGAGTTTGTGGGACGGAATGATTTTCAGGTGAAGGTACGCGGTTTCCGAATTGAGCTTGGAGAGATTGAAGCGCGACTGTTGGAATGTGGCGGAGTGAGGGAAGCGGTAGTAACAGCCCAGGAAGATGTGGCCGGGAGCAAGCGTCTGGTGGCTTATTACACGCAAGGCGCAAACGGCCTTCAGCAGAGTGATGGCGGAGGAAAATTCGGAGCAGAAGAGTTGCGCAGCCATCTGGCACAACGACTACCGGAGTACATGGTGCCGGCAGTATATATGCGCCTAGAAGCATTGCCGCTGACTCCCAATGGGAAGCTGGACCGGAAGCGCTTACCCACTCCGGATGGAAATGCTTACTCGATGAGTGGGTATGAAGAGCCGCAAGGAGAAATTGAAACCACGCTGGCGGCGATTTGGCGGGAATTGCTTGAAGTTGAAAAGGTGGGGCGGAACGACAACTTTTTTGAACTAGGCGGGCACTCGCTACTGGCGATAACCATGATTGGGCGTTTGCGGGAAACGCTCGGCTTGGAAGTTGAAATCGGCGACGTATTCGAGCATTCCCGCCTGAGTGAATTAGCCGGCAAGATCTCAGGAGGCAGAGAGGCGCAGTTGCCGCCGATCACGAAAGCTGATCGTTCGCAGCCTCTTCCTCTTTCTTACGCGCAGCAGCGGTTGTGGTTCCTGGCGCAGATGAAAACTGCAAGCGAGGTCTATCACATTCCCTTTGGCGTGCGGCTCATGGGCAAACTGGATCGACGTGCGCTGGGCCTGGCTCTGGACCGGCTCGTGCAGCGCCATGAAGCAGTGCGCACCACATTCGTGGTTGTAGATGGCGAACCGGTACAGCAGATTGCAGATGTGGAGGACAGCCATTTTTTATTGCGTGACCACGACTTGCGAAATCACGCGGACTCGGAGACTGAGTTACGACAACTTTATGAAGAAGATGCGCATGCGAGTTTTGATCTGGAAGCCGGCCCGCTGATTCGCGGTCGGTTCATCCGTCAGCAAGACGATCAATACGCGCTCTTGATCACTATGCACCACATCGTTTCCGATGGCTGGTCTGTAGCGGTGATGCTCAACGAATTGAGCGTTTTGTACCGGGCATTTGCGCGCGCGGAATCCGATCCGTTGCCGGAGTTAGCTGTGCAATATCCAGACTATGCGGTGTGGCAGCGACATTGGATGCAGGGGGAAGTTCTAAGGCAGCAAGCCGAGTACTGGAAAACCACACTGGCAGGCGCGCCGGCATTGCTGGAGTTGCCTGCGGACCATGCGCGTTCGGCGGATCAAGAGTATGCGGGCGCATGGCACGAGGTGATCCTGAATGAAGAGTTGATGACAGGGTTAAAAGAGTTGAGCAAGCGGCATGGCGCCACCTTGTATATGACGCTGCTGGCAGGGTGGGCGGCCCTGCTGGGGCGGTTATCAGGACAGCAGGACATATTGATTGGGACGCCGGTTGCCAATCGGAGACAAGAAGAACTTGAGAAGCTGATCGGATTTTTTGTGAACACGCTGGTGCTGCGCACAGATTTATCCGGCAGACCGCGCGTAGGAGAACTGCTGGAACGAGTGAAGAACCAATCTCTAGGGGCGCAGCAACATCAGGACATCCCCTTTGAGCAGGTGGTGGAAATTGTGCAACCGGAACGCAGCCTGGCCCATAGTCCATTGTTTCAGGTGATGTTTGCCTGGCAGAACGCGCCACGGGGTGCGTTGGACCTTGTTGGATTGAAGACAATGGGATTGGAGATGGTGACACATCGCGTAGCTCGGTTCGATCTAACGGTGTCTTTATGGGAAATGGACGAACGCATTGCAGGTGGCGTGGAATATGCCACTGCGCTATACGAGAAAGCGACAATCGAGCGCTACATGGGATATTGGCGCCGCATGCTGGAAGGCATGGTCGTCGGGAGCGGGCAAATCGTCGATTGCCTGGAATTGCTCTCGCAGAGCGAGCGCTCCCAGCTTTTATACGAGTGGAACAAGACCGAAGAAGCCTATCCCCAGAAATGCATGCATGAGTTGTTTGAAGATCAGGTGAGGAAAAGCGCAGAAGCGGTAGCAGTGGAGTTCGAAGGGCAGAAGTTAACGTATGGCGAGCTGAATCGAAGAGCGAATCAGCTGGGACATTATTTAAGAAGAATGGGAGTGGGGCCAGAAGTACGGGTGGGACTCTGCATGGAGCGCGGTCTGGAGATGGTGATTGGGCTGCTGGGAATTCTAAAGGCAGGCGGAGCCTATGTCGCGCTGGACCCTCATTATCCGCCGGAACGTCTTAAATTCATGGTGGAGGATTCCGCCATTGCGGTGCTGGTGACCCAGAGCGGTTTATTGGAGCAGTTACCCGGGTCGCCGAAGGTGATTTGCGTAGATAAGGAACTTGTTGAGATTGCGCGTGAGCGCGGAATGGATGTTGGACTTTCGCTTCATCCGGAAAGCCTTGCCTATGTGATCTACACATCGGGCTCCACGGGCAGGCCAAGATGCGTGGCTATCCAGCACGGTAGTGCGAACACGCTGTTGCAATGGGCGCGGGAAGTCTTCTCGGCAGAGGAATTAGGCGAAGTTTTGGCGTCCACATCCATTTGTTTTGATCTCTCAGTATTTGAGATTTTTGCTCCGCTCAGTTGGGGTGGAAAGACAATCGTGGTGCGCGATGCGTTGAGCCTGTCCGAGATGAAGCAAGAGGCGGGAGTGAAGTTGCTCAACACTGTGCCTTCAGCGATGTCAGAGTTGTTGCGAATCGAAGGCGTACCCGGCTCGATTCGAACTGTGAACCTGGCTGGAGAAGCTCTATCGCCACAAATTGTGAAGCAACTTTACGATGAATTAAATGTGGAGCGGGTTTTCAATCTGTATGGGCCATCGGAAGATACCACCTACTCTACGTATGCATGTTTGAAAAGAGGCGAGGCAAATGAAAGAGTGCCGATCGGAAAACCGATCAGCAATACGCAAGCTTACGTTCTGGATAGAGAATATCTACCTGTCCCTATAGGCGTGACCGGCGAGTTGTTTTTAGGAGGCCAGGGTGTCGCGCGCGGATATCTAAACCAGCCGGAGTTGACAGCGGAAAAATTTATTCCCAATCCGTTCTCTGAGCGCGGAGGAAAGCGGATCTATCGAACCGGGGACCAGGTGAAATGGGGAAAGAATGGGAATCTGGAATTCCTTTGCCGAGTGGACCAGCAGGTGAAGGTGCGGGGCTACCGGATCGAACTCGGAGAGATTGAAGCGGCTTTGCAAGCGCATGAGGGAGTCAGGGCGTGTGCCGTAATCGTGCGGGAAGATCGGCCAGCCGAAAAGCGAGTAGTGGCATATATAGTCGCGAATCGCGCGGTGACGGCGGAGGCTTTCAGGGAGTTCCTGAAAGAGCGATTGCCCGAATACATGATTCCATCTGCTTTTGTGGGGATGGAACAATTGCCGTTGACGCCCAACGGCAAGATCGACCGCAAAGTGTTGCCGGCTCCGGAAAAAGAATGGAGCGGACGAAAGGGTTACACAGGTCCGCGTAATGGCGAAGAGGAAATATTGTGTGGCCTGTTTGCAGAAGTCTTGAATCGGGATCGCGTGGGAGTGCATGACGATTTTTTTGCAATCGGTGGACACTCATTGCTGGCTACCAGGCTGGTAAGCCGAATCCGCGCCGCTCTGGGTATGGATGTAGGGCTGCGCAGCGTGTTTGAATCGCCTACGGTTGCAAGATTAGCGCTTCAATTGCAAGTCAGCAGCAAAGCCCAAATCTCATTACAACGCCATCCTGAAGCTGAGCGCGCACCGCTATCGTATTCCCAGCGCAGACTATGGTTCATCCATGAACTGCAAGGCAGCAGCGCGGAATACAACATGCCGCAGGCCCTGCGTTTGGGCGGCAGATTGGATGTGGACGCGCTGCGCCGCGCCATCCAGACGATCGTGGAGCGGCATGAGAGCTTGCGCACACATTTTGTGGAGGACCGAGGAGAGCCGGTGCAGATCATTGCTCCTAGCCTCACTATTGAAATCCCGGTAACAGACCTCAGCGAGCTTTCCGAAGCGGAGCAGCAGAGGCAGGTAATGGAATTCGTGAACAATGAATGGTCTGAGCCATTCGATTTAACCCATGGTCCTGTGTTGCGACTCAAGCTGCTTAAGCTGGCGGAGGACGATCATATTCTCCTGCAAACATTTCACCACATCGTATCGGATGGATGGTCGCTGGGTGTGTTCATGCGAGAGTTCAGGGATTTGTATGACGCGCACTCGCAGGGCCACAAGAATCCATTGCCTGACCTGCCGCTTCAATTTGCGGATTTTGCTTTGTGGCAAATGCAGGAGGCAAGTGAGGGACTGCTGGATGAGGACCTTCAGTTCTGGAAAGAACACTTGGCAGAAATACCGGAAGAGCTGGAAATCCCTAAGGACAGGCCTCGTCCAACGGTGCAGACTTACGCCGCCGATGCCTGCGGAATAACTTTGCCGGCGGAAAAGGTAGCTGCATTGAAACGAGGTGGCCGCTCCACCTTATATATGACGTTGCTCACGGCTTTTGCCGTTCAGATGCATCGCTACAGCGAGCAGGATGACATCGTGGTTGGATCGCCCGTTGCCAACCGACAGGATGAGCGGCTGGAAGGCCTGATTGGCTTCTTCGCGAACATGCTGGCAATGCGAGTGCGAGTGAATCCCAATGCAAGCTTCGGCGAATTGCTTGAGCAAGTGCGCGATTTATCTCTGGAGACATACCGGCATCAACACGTTCCGTTTGAGCGGCTCATAGAAGTTCTGCCGCTGCGCCGCAAATTAAATCGGACGCCCATTTTCCAGGTGGTCTTTGCCCTGCAAAATGCTTCCTCGGGAACTCAGGAACTCAGAGGACTGAAAGTTGAGGAGTTGGGAACAGAAGCATGGACAGTGCGCTTTGATTTGGAGGTCCATGCCATTGAACGCAATGGACAACTGGACATCGTCTGGATATACAACCGGGATTTGTTTGATCGTTGGCGCATTGAGCAAATGGCGCGACATTACGAGCGATTGTTGGCAGCGGCGGTGCAGGATATGAATAAACCTATCTGCCACCTGGAAATGTTGAGCGCGAGCGAGATACAGCAATTAAAGATTGGGGGAATGCCCCTGATCGAAACAGTGAGACGGAGAACGAGAAATCATTACGTTGCGCCTGAGACGCCATTGGAGCAAACGGTGGCCAGTGTTTGGCAGGAGGCGCTGGGGTTGGAGCGAGTCGGTGTGGATGACAACTTCTTTGATCTTGGTGGATATTCTCTGCTGGTAGCGCGTGTGCGTTTCAACCTGCGGGAGAAACTGCAGAAGGATATAGCGCTCATCGATTTCTTCTCCTATCCCACGGTACGTCTGCTGGCAGAGAAGCTCGAACATAGCGGCGAGAGTTTTGAAGATGGAAAGATTTCTAGAAAGGGTTTTTAAAGAAATGTCTTCGGGAAGAGTTGTGCCGAAAAAAGACCGGTTGGAAGAAGAACGGGAACTGTTGCGCCGTTTGTTGGAGAAGGAGGGCCTTAACGCTCAGAGTGCTCAGACATCGCGAGGCGCGACTCAGGAGCAACCGACCGCATCTTCACCAGAGGCTTCAGGGACTAGACCTTCCGTTTTCCCGCTTTCCTACCAGCAGGAGCAGCTTTGGTTTCTCGACCGATTCCAGCCCAATAGCGACTTTTACAACGTGCCTATGACCTTGAAACTCAAAGGTGATCTGGATGTTCCCAGGCTGGAGCGGAGTCTACGGGAGGTGGTACGCCGGCATGAAATCCTGCGGACATGTTTTGTCAAAGACGAGCGCGAAGAACCAAAGCAAAAGGTTGTTGGAGTGAAACTTGATGTGCAGTTGCCGGTGATGGATTTGCGGCAGTTGGATCCGGGCGAGCGAGAGCAGCAGGCGAAGAAGGTCGTAGCGCAGGAAGCCGGCAAGGCATTTGATTTGAGTCAGGCACCCTTATTCCGGGGAGTGTTGGTGCGTACAAAAGACGCCGAGCATATTTTAGTGCTCACACTGCACCACAGCATCTGCGATGAGTGGTCGTTGGGCGTATTGATGGAAGAGCTGGAGAAGTTGTATGAGGCGTATGGGAGAGGAGAAGAATCCCCGCTGCCGGAATTGGAAATGCAATATAGCGGGTATGCGCTGCAGCAGAGGGAAGAGCTGCGTGGAGAGAAGTTTCAGCAGCAGATGGAATATTGGAAGAGACAACTAGACGGCATGCCGCAAGTGCTCGAGTTGCAGACAGACCACGTGCGGCAGGCGCAGCAGAGTTTCCGCGGAGGAATGCAGGATCGAAGCATGGGAAGTGGTTTGCTCGCAGGCTTGAACGCGCTGGGGAGAGCGGAGGGCGCCAGCCTTTTCATGACACTGCTGGCAGCGTTCCATGTGCTGTTGATGCGGTATAGCGGGCAGGAGGATTTTGGAGTTGGCATATCGATCACCAACCGTAGCCGGAGAAATACACATGAATTGATTGGCTTCTTCCTGAACACGCTGGTGATACGTGCGAATCTGGAAG
>DASXKZ010000309.1:0-11752 GCA_036496525.1 Candidatus Angelobacter sp. | reverse complement strand
GAAGCGCGCGCAAAAAACTTCAAACGATGCTCGCATCGATTTCCCGCTACATCACACCCGTATCATCGGCAAAGCGAGAGAACGCTATGATTACCAAGGCGCTGGGCGAATTTCAGTAATCCAATGAGGCCCATTACCGCTTAACCAGCGGGGGCCCCCATCCTTTGCCGTCTTTTTTGGGGGTGGATCACGCCATCGTCCTCGGTCCAACAAACGCCTGACGATGGCTCGCACGTCGATAGGTTAAAGATGTGCAAACGCTGCTGCTGCCGGGTAATTAGAACTACTCTGGTGCTTCGCGCATCTGGCGCTTCGCCCGGCCACGGTGTGTAGTCCAGCCGCCTGGGTCCTTCGCGGACATCCGGCCTTCGTACTCAGCGGCCTGCTTTTCCGTTGACGGAAGCCAGTATTCAAACTGCCAGACACCCTTCGCCGTTTCAAGGTTCTCGGAAGCTAAATCCTTAATCATGTCCGGATGAATCTCTATCTCGCCCTTCGGTCTGAAAAATGGACGCACTGCGGTCTTTTTCGCCGCTTCCGGATGGAGCCGCTTTATTTCAGCGTACCGTTGCAAGGCCGTCTGCCTGGAAAAGAAAAACTCGACGTGTGTTTCCCAGATGTCAGGATCGGACTTTCCCGTGTAATCAATCTGGTCGTACTTATCAAAGTTATCCATCGGTCCGCTTTCTTTGACGTTCACACTTATGCAGATTAAATTGTGCCATGCCTTCCGCCGGGTCTGACGTGTGAAAGTCCTTCCCGCACGCAGAGCACACAAAGCTTCCCTCAGTATCACTTTCGTTTCTTTCAAAAATAAGGGTACGTCCAGGAGGCAACGGCAGAGGATTGTTTTGTTTCACCTAAAACTGATTATACGCCGGGCCATGAACTCGGGTTCGATCCCTCAGCACCTGCCAATTCTTTTTTTCACCACCTGATTTGTGTACTTTGCAATCTAGTGCCGGGCGCCCCATCCTTCCGCGCTCTGCGCAGACTGAGGGATTTCTACTCATTTTTTCATACGCCGCGGTCCACGACACAAGTGTCAGGGCACGGCTTCAGCCGTGCCATATCGCACTTAAAAAAGAACCTTCCTTACGCCGTAGGCTCGCGCGCAGCTGCTCCCGGCGAGTCCGTTTTTAGCTCGACGGGACGAAATGCAGCGAAGCGCGCGCAAAAAACATCAAAACCAACTTTCCCGCTACAATCATGAACCATGAAGCTCTTCAATCGCTCACACCTGATTCTCTTTCTTGCCGCAGCAACCGCCGCCGGCTTTCTCATCAACTCGCTCCACGCCTCAACACCCGACGAGCAAGCTGTCCTGGCTCCCATCAACGCAATGTTTGACGGCATGGCGAAGCGCGACGCGGCGGCAATCAAGAAGCCCTTGCTTCCCGGCGGCGGCCTGGTCCTGATGCGCGACGGCAAGCCCACTCAGATGACGTTTGACGCTTTTGCCGAAGCGGTTGGTAAGCCCGGTAAAGCACAAATTGAAGAACGCATTCACGATCCGCTGGTGCGCATCGATAACGATCTGGCGGTAGTGTGGGCTCCCTTCGACTTCCTGGTGGACGGCAAGGTGGACCACTGTGGAACAGATTTATTCAATCTAGTCCGCGCCGATGGTAAATGGCTCATCGCCAGCGTCGCCGATACCGGGCGGAAGGATTGTGGGGGAAAGTAAGAGGGGTTGTGCAGGCCACGGCGGCGATCGAGGTAGCTTTCTGATCCGTGTAAATCAGTGTTATCAGTATTATCAGTGGTGAGATTAGGGTTTTGTGCACAGTGCGGTTCAAGATCAAGCCTCTGCTAGGGAGCCGCTTCAGCTTTTGCCGCCGCTTTCCCGTGTCAAATTTCCGATGTTTCGGACTAGAACCAATTTCTTCGAACAACCAGTGACCGCAAGTACAGAAAATAATGGTCGCTCGGCAGGCCGGCGCCGTTCCCGCCATCCCCGCGATTCTTCTTCACATCAAATTCTTGTGATACCGCCAAAGGAGCTTCCTCGATGAAACAAAGTCTTGTTGTCCTGTGGGTGCTTGGATTGATGAGCATTGGCTGCACCAGCACAAACAAAGCGTCGACGCCCGATACACCCGCTCAGCCAAATTCTGCAGCGACTGCCTCCAGCCCTTCCACTAGCCCCGATCAAGACTTTGTAACGAAGGCAGCTCAAGGCAACAGTGCTGAAGTTGCGCTGGGGCAAATCGTTGTCGGCAAAACTAAAAATCCCGCCGTAAAACAATTTGCCCAGATGATGGTGAAAGATCACACAGCTGCACTGAATGAGTTGCAGGAGCTCGCGCAATCCAAGAATCTCAACTTTAATGACGATTTACCCGCCGATGCTACAGCGCTCCAGACAAAACTGTCCGGTGATACTGGAAAACAGTTGGATAAAGACTACATGGACGGCATGCTTGAAGACCACCAGAAAGACGTTCAGGAATTCACCGATCAGTCACAAAAGGCCAAAGATCCTGACCTGAAGCAATGGGCAACCAAGACCCTGCCGATACAACACAAGCATCTGGAAAGAGCCCAACAAATCGATGCCAGTCTAAACAAAGGCAAGACGGCCAGACCCGCCTCAGGCGCTGATAGCCCGTAAGGGCGATAATTCATTTAACAGACAACAAACTCGTCTAAAACAAATCAGCCCTCTGCTTAGAAGGCAGAGGGACATAAAATATCGGCTGTAGGCTACTGCATTAGCGCCCATGATCAGCAAAATTTTTATTGGGTTATGATTTGACATCTTATTGATTGAGGTATTGATGGCCATAAATTTTTTAAATAGCTTGCTCACTCTTACCTGCAGAAACGAGATTAGAGCGTGTTTCATAAATAACTTCGAGGTTCAGGCGCTCCCCACAAATGCTATTAAAATCAGAGCCTCCAGAGAGCAGGGAACCAAGATCGCCAATATTGAAGCACGCTCTCTAGCAGCAGTTATGCGTTCTATTAGTGTCCTGCAATAGTTCTTCCAGTTGCATTTCCTGGACATATGGCATTAAGCGCTTCTGCTTTTGCGACTATTCGAATTCTTGAATAATAGCGCGACATTCTGATCGATTGATGACCCGCAATTGACATAATTGTTTCGTCGGGTGCTCCCGATTCAAAAAGTTTCGTGATGACCTGGTTGCGAAAGTTTCGCGGCTGCAGCCATTCCAGACCGGTTTTTTTACGCATCGTTCTAAATGCTGACCGTATAAAGTAGGGCGACGCCGGCTTGGTCACGTCATAACTACCACGTTTTAGCCGATACGGAAAAATGTAGTGGTCCCGATGCCACGCTCCTAGGCGCTTTGCGCGCTCCACAATTCTGCGCACCTGTTTTGCGGCGACTGCATTCAGCGGCACCACGCGCGCGCGAAATTCATTTTTTACCTTGGTATCGGGGATATGGATCGTCGGCGGCTCGTGCTCCAGGAAGATATGTTTCATTTGCAGATGCCGCAGCTCAATTCCCATGGCCGACGTATTATTCGTCAGCGAGACAGCCCAGTATGCCACGCTCCAATCCGGATTGCCCGCCACTACGCGAAAGAATCTTTCTTCTTCCTCTGCGGTCAGGACTTTCGGCGGCGTCCAGTTGGGTAGCGGCAACGGCTTGTAGTGCTTCTCGATCAGGTCCCACAAGTCGGCTGCCTTCAAAATCTGTGCCAGCGTATTCAACTCATGGTTCACGCAGGACGCTCCTGCTTCCATCCGCCGTTTCCGCTGATATTCCAGAAAATGGCCAATATGAATCTGAGACAGCAGCACGCCTGCAAATATTTTCATCAGATTGCGGACATACCATTCATACATCTCAATTGTCCGGGGCTTTCTGCTGTGCATTTTTTTTATCTCCAGCCAGTGCGTGGCTGCTTCCTCAAAAGGAAGTGTACGAAACTGCAATGGTGTCATCACTCTCATAGGTTCAGGCCTTGCTTTGCGGCGCTCCGGCCGTAGGATGTAGCCGGGAGTCCGCTTACTTGGGTTCAATGTCATTCTATTAGATTCGTACTTTGTTCGCTACAACAAAATCTGGCACAACTATGGGTCCTGGCCCACAACAGATAGTTTGGTTAAAAAGCTGTGACCCACTGCTGAACTATCTCGACTTCCGCCACTGCGCTTGCCTGAGTATGCCGGCTGCATCCATCACTTCTTACCCTTCGACGGCCGGCTGTAACGGCGTGCTCACCGGCATTAGCGCCATTATGCTCCCCGGCGTGACCTCCCTACCGGCCACGTCATGCGCGGCCTGGATCGCGATAGCTGCCAGGTTGCCGAACGCCGCTGTCACACGCTCCGCTGTGGCTGCATCGAACTCGTCCGTTCCTCCGGCAGGTGTGGCTGCACCAAGGATTTGCTCAATGAACAGCGCGGCATCGGTCACCGCCTTGAGCGTCTGACTCAGTTCGTCTGCTGTGGAAATGCTGGTTACTGGATTTGTTGCCAAGATTGCACCTCGTCTGTCAGCCGTCAGCACTCGAGCATTCAGCGCTTTAGTGCTTGGCTCTGGAATTTTGTAATCATTTGACTCGTCATCCCGACGGCCGTTAAGCGAGCGAGCGCTTATACCAGCGCGCGAGTAGGACGGAGGGACCTTGTGTTTGCTTTTTAAAGTTCATCCTATCTGTAAAACCGCTTTAACCCTTTGCTGTCTCGTCGTTGTGCGAGGGTACTCCCGCGAAAAACTCTGGGCTTCTTTACTTCAAAGCTCTGCTCGGCTTCAACGCCGCAATCGCCGCCACAGGATCCCGAACATCCGGCTTTCCCGCAGCTCCCACCGGCTTCTTTCCCATCAGCCCGCGAACCGCATTCAACAGCGACGGGAATTGTTCCAGCAATCCCACAACCGCCGCCTGCTTTTCCTGCAATGTTGCTGATTTATCTTTTGATACTTTGGCCACAGCATACGCGGCAAAGGCATCCACCGCGGCAATCTGTACCTGGCGAGCTTTCTCCACGGCCTGCTGCGCTTCGCGCGTCTGCGGCAGATAAAACGTTTGCGGATCAAACGCCGCATCCTGCGGATCGCCCGCGCAGGCGTGGCGGATGTCGGCGTCAAAGTGGTTATAGCCCGCCACAGCGCAATCAATCAGCGCTTTGCTCGCGGCCAGTGATGCATACGTCGTCTGGTCCCACGAACTCACGCACCCCGCCAGCAGCGCACACGCAGCTAGAGTCACGCATAATGCCAGTACACTCGTAATTTTCGTCCAGTCAGCGATCCGTGGCGGCTGGTTTCCCGGCAGCGGCGACTGCTTCATATACAGCAGCACTGACTTCACGCCAATCACCAGCGCGGCCGCGCCAACTTTCGTCAGCCCGGCTTTGGAAAAGTTAAAGCTCGCTGGATCCAATTGCATGGTGGCCAGCGCGGTAATCACAGAGCTCAGCGCAAACACGCCCAGCCCCTTGAACCAGGTTGCAAGGTTCATGGTGTTGTCCTCTTTTCGATTGTGAATTGTTTTTAGGTTTCGATCACGAAGGACCGTGTGTATCTGGCTTTTGCTAAATGCGTGCCCGTGGTGAAACAAGTATCAGAGCGCAACTTCAAGCGCTTGCGCGGTTGATCCATCCCGCCAAATTCACAGCCTGGGCCGGGCTGTTGGCGGCTATGTGGCGATAGTGCCACTCGCTGAATTGGCAGAGCAGTCCGTAAAAGGTTTGCGGATCAATGGCATTGATGGCCGCCAGGGTCTTCGGCCCGATCTTGCCATCTTCGGCAAGTTGCTGGCACTGGGAGTTTACGGCGCGCTGAGCGTAGATCGCCGCCTGCCGCACCCCCATGTTCACGCCCATATCAAAAAGCTTATTGGCAACGTTTTGATTCTCTATTTCGCCCAGTCGCATGGTGTCCCAGTATTCATACTCTTCAATCTTTTCTGCTTCGGCCAGAGCGTCTTCCGCCGGTCTGGTAAAAAACTCCTCGGGCAGATCAGGATGGAACTTTTCCGCAATGCCAAAGCGCGTTCGCCCGCCGGCATCGATTGTCACCTTGCCGGAGTGGGTGGAATCTTCATGTTGCAACGTGAATAAAAATGCCGGTTTGAAATCGGCCATGGCTTTTTCTCCAGAATTGAAATTGGTGATTCAGTCAACAGGACCATGATCAAAGCTCGTCTTCAGAGATCGTTGCAGAACTAACGGGTTCCTGCTTTGGCTGATCGATAGCATCGCTTTCAATTGCCACCGGCCCTGCTGCCTTCACATGCCGCCACGTCTTCCCTTTCGCAATACAGTCGATCGTTGCGTGTGTCACGCCAAACGCGCGTGCTATCTCGCTCACGCGGATGTGCCTTTGCGTCAACATCGCTTTGATTCTGCTTACCGTCTTCGCTGTCAGCTTTGACCGGCTGTGCTCGTCTCCGCGTGGACTCCTGCCCTTTTCCTTCATATCTCGCATGTTGTCCATCATCGTTCCCAGAAACAGATGATCGGGATTCACGCACTCCCGAACATCGCATTTGTGGCAGACCACCAGGCCCGGCGCAATCTCACCGCGAAAAAACTTCCACGCCAGCCGATGCGCTGGATACATCTTTCGCTCAAAGCGCACCATTCCGTAACCGCTGGCAACCACCATCCCACGCCACAGCCAGCATCCGCTCTTCGGCTCGGGACAGACTTTCGCCAGAAATCTTTCTTTTGGAGTAAGTTTCATAGGAAAACACCTGATGATCCCGCTTAACGAGGTTTTGGAATTAGAGCCAGGATCGATTTTTTGGAACTTGGAGTTGATTTGATTCGCGTCCTTCGCGTTCATTCGCGGCTAAAGCCTTTGGCGGCATAAAACGACCTCCGACCCAGCCGCTAGACGCTTGCCGCGTGCTTTCCATTTGCGCTGATTCCCTTCCTTTCGGCAAAGTCGGTCCACATCAGTTTGTGTTGGTACACAATGATTGACATCTTGCGATAAATCCCCAGCAGCACCAGCAGGTTCGCCGCCGTAACAAAATCGGTAAAGTGAATTTGCATGGGTTCCCTCTCCAGAAGAAATGATTTACTCAAGAAACGGTTCACTCAAAACAAATCGGGCGGACAAGCGTGAAACTGCTGCCACGCTCCGTTAAAATCCAAACGTGAATCAGGACGCCTCTCAAAAATATCGTTTGCTGGTAAAGCTGCTTTTCAGCCGTCCCTCCGAGTTTTTTGACCGCGTGAAGACCGCGGCTGAAGGAATAGCTTCACCGCCACAATCTGCTGCTGGGGTCAAAGGGCTTGATCTTGCAGCAATGCTCGATCTGAGCTCGAAATACCTGGGCACGGATCTGAGCCGCTTCCTGCATGACCCGGACGCCGAAGCTATCCGTACTCACATCGCTTCCGAGCGTGCGCTTTTGGATCGACCGGCATCGGCCTCCATGCATGATGCCGATGCTGGACTCGCGGATTTTTGCTATGTCATTTGCCGCGCCTTACGGCCGCGTGTTGTAGTGGAAACCGGAGTTGGCAGTGGCGTGACCACTTCTTTTATTCTGCAGGCCCTGGCCGCCAACGGTGAAGGGCGTCTCTGGAGCATTGACCTGCCGCCCATCGGCGCTGAGCAGTTTGCCGGCAGCTTTGTCCCCCAGCCTTTGCGCAACCGCTGGACCCTGCTACGCGGCCGCTCCCGCGATCTTTTGCCGCGACTCCTGAGCGATCTTCCTGCTCCTGACGTGTTTCTGCATGACAGCTTGCACACTACCAGGAATATGACCTTCGAATTTCACGCCGCATGGCAAAAAATGAACGCCGGCGGAGTTCTTCTCTCCGATGACATCCATATGAGTAAGGCTTTTGCCCGCTTCATCAATGACAAGCAAGTCGGCCTGTCATTGGCCGGCAGTCGGTTCGGAGTGGCATTTAAGCAGTAACAGCTGATCCAATGTAAACCTTAGCTCTTGAGTTTATAAGCCTAAGCTAATCATGCGAGCGTGCTGGAATGCGCAATGCCGATGTAATATAACTCCATCGTTAATACCAGCAGTTTTACCTGCTCCTCTGTTGTCCGCATACGGCACCTCGCAATGACTCAGGAGTTGGTGCCACCATTCTGAGGAAGAGAAAAATGATTCCGTGGTATGTAAAAATTCCAGCCAAGGTTGTTCTATCGCGCTTGCCTGTAAGCGGTAAGGCTTGGCAAAAACTCCAGTTATTTCGTGCCGGTGGCATGGACAATGACGAATATGCTCGCTCAATATTTAACAAGCATTTCGGTGCAACGGGATTTTCTGATCTCGCAAACAAGACGATCCTTGAAATTGGTCCGGGGAATGGGCTGTTGACGGGTAAGTACGCTAATGAGCTTGGCGCAGCAAAAACATGGCTAATCGACTCAGAACCCATTGCTGACGTTGAGCCATTCCCTAACACCGTTTACCTTACTGAAGGTCTTAAGTCTTTTCAGGAAGTTCCTGATGCTTCTGTTGATTTTCTTTTTTCGAATGCCGTGCTCGAGCATATCCGATTGAGGGAATTTGCGCCCCTGGTGATGGAAATGAAGCGTGTTCTCAAACCAGAAGGGATAGGCTCCCATCAAATCGATTTCCGCGATCATCTTCAATACGCTCTGAATAACCTTAGATTCTCAGAACGTTTCTGGGAAAGCGACTTCATGGCAAAGTCAGGGTTTTACACAAATCGAATTCCCTGGACCAAAATGCAGGCGATCCTCGCAGAACATTTCAAGGTGTGCATCAAGAACCGCAACTGCTGGCCGTCATTGCCAACCGCGCATGAGAAAATGTCGCAGCCCTTTAGAGAAATGCGGGAAGAAGATTTAATGACGGTAGATTGCCACGCGGTGATTACGAACAAGTTCATTGTTCGCGTGTAAGAGAAAGCTGCTATCACTCAATTTCCGATCACCCAATAATAGAAGGCGTAAGTGTTTCCGGCGACGCACGTACCGTTGAGACCGAAAACGGCGGCTGTAGTAGACGTTCCGTAGGTACCCACCGGCGCTGCAGGAGCGAGTCCGTCGCCTCTGGCGGCCAAGCCTACTGGCACCGCCGGAAACGCGCCATCGTGAAAAGTCAGCCGGAAACCAGGATTTGCGGTTTGTCCAGTCCCAGAGCAGGCGATTGAAACGGTGCCCGCGGTATCATTGCCGGAGACTGCTACTACACTGGCTGTGCTGCCCCAGCTTCCCAGGCTAAGGCCGGTAATGGTCCAATCTCCGGTCACGACCGGCGTGCCTTGGTTCGCTCTCAAGCGATTCAGCGGCGTAGTACCTCCCAAAGTTTTATTTGTCAGCGTATCTGTTGTCGTACGAGCAACGAGTGTATCGGTAACGGTAGCAGGCAGAGTGAGAATCCCCGTCCCTGCAACTGCCGACGCCTGAACGACCGTGTTACCTGACGTCGCCCCTGTCCACCGAATGCCCTGGGGGCTATTTAGAAACAGCGTGCCGCCGTTGCCCAATTGCATTGAGCTGCCCGCATTGTTCGTGAACAGTATTCCGCCTGCCGTATCATTTGTGATGCTTGCCGGAAGCGTTTGTGATGTTGTTTGCAGAGCAATGCCCCCAGCGGAAGTTATCATTCCGGTAGTATCAGCAACAAAAGCTTTATTCGCAGTGCCCAGAAATACGCTCCCCGAGCCATTGCCCTGCACGAACGTGTTGATGTAGGGCGAAGAGTTTGAGATAAAGAAATGACTGACACCAAGATTGTCAGAAATATTGAATGCGGTGGTCGGGGAAACTTGTCTAATTGATGAAACGCCAAGCAGGTTCCCCGCGCCCAGATTCACATTAGCCAATGTCGACGTTCCTGCCACGGATAGCGTGCCTGGAATAATTGACCCGCCGCTGCTCTGCATGGGCCCGGAAGATACCGCATTCGATCCATCAAACCAGAATTCCTGTGTACTGCAAGCGCTTGCCGTGCTCACGATGGTTCCCATGTTCAAAACATTGGCCGGAGGAACAAAAGTGCGGCCTCCGGTTGCGTCCTGGCAGATTTCAAAGTTGACCGGCTCACCTGCCACGGCATTTGTCAGCGTCGAGCTGGTGACGTTCCCGGTAAGCGTTAATTTGAAGCTGGCCGCCGTGGATGCATCGAATATTGGCGTGGCTGAGAACGTGACCGTGGTAAGCGAGCCCAGCCGTAGGTCCGTGCGGGAGGTTCCTGTGTTGTCGGAGCAAACGACCCCGGCCAGACAGTTAAAAGCTGTGCGCTGCGTAAGCCCAACTCCGGCATTGAAAATCTGCTGAAGAATTGAGCCGGGGATATTCGATCCAGTGACTGTACCGGTGGCTGCAATATTTCCGCTCACCGCAAGGTTCCCAGACACGCTGTTGCCGCTGAGCGGCGCAAAGCTGCCCAGATTTACTGGCGCGTAATTATCAAAATTGAATGTCGCGCCGGCAAACGTTACGCCGGAATATCTCAACACTTCTTGTCCCGTGCTGGAATCCTTCACCGTCACGCGATAGTAAATTCCCGAGGGCAACGTGCTTGCGGGATTCGGCACCGTGAACGTAGGACTCACCGCGCCCGCCGCGACAGGCGAGCAATAGCCACGCCTCAGGGCCTGCCCGCCGCCGCCTATCTGAAATGAAATCGGGTTGTCGCTCTGGTCCGTTCCCAGAAAGCAGAGCTGCCCCGCCGCCAGCTTGGTTCCGTTGATATCGGTAATGTTGGAAGCAGACACGGTGGTTAGATTCTGGGCGTGGGATTGCACCGCAAAGGACGCAACGATCGCAAAGACAAGAATGCGATTGAGCATGAAATCTCCTGTCAGACGTAGCATGCTACGTCTCTAGTTGAAAGGTTTGGCCAAAAGCCAAGGGCTAAAAGCCGATTTTTTACATCTGTGGAAGTTTGCGATTTCCCGATCCTGATCCGCCGGAACCGGAATCACCCAGCCCGCCGGAGGTTCCCCCAGTACCGGACGAATTGACTGTGGTCATCAACCCAACGCGCATCTGTCCGCGATACACGGCCTGGACGTAATTGTTGTAGTTCACCCATGCGCGATGGCGGCCTACGCTGAAGTCATAACTGATCCAATAATTTGTGGTCACTTGCGGGCTGGCGCCTGTGTCATCGACCGTGGTGATGGTCTGCGCGGGAATGGTCCGCGTGCCGCCCTGGTCCTTCATTTTCCATGCGGTGTATGAAGTGCCAACGCCGCCTGGTCCATACGCGCGGATGTTGACGGCCGTTCCGCTGACAAAGACCGAGTCCAGCGTGGCGTTATTGGCCGGCGTTTCATCGTGGTTTCCGAAGATCCCATTAAACGCAAAACTGTACGCCGTTGCATTAGCCAGCGACTGTTCCATCAGTCCCATGCGGTTGAAGCTGGTGAACTTGAAATAAATGGTTGTGCCCACCAGCGTAGGATCCGCCTCCCAGACAAAAACTCCGTTATCCAGCCGAAGAAAAACAGAACCTGCGTTGTGCGTTCCGCTAGGCGCGCCAAAGACGCCGCGCCTGAGCCGCGCTGCCACTGCGGCCGTTCCGCCGGACGTGTATGCGCCGTTGCCGGTTGATCCATTCAGCGTGAAAGTATTGGCTCCGGTGACGTTGATCACCCATGTTCCATTGGCCGCCGTATTCCCGCCAACTGCGGCCACGACCACGGTTTCACCTGTGCCAAGGCCATGATTGGCTACTGTAATCTGAATGGGGCTGGCATTTGTGGCGCCGGTGATGCTTTGCGCTGAGCCGTGAGCGCCCAGATCATATTTAAACGACCCGGTAAGCGTCCCCACAACAAACCACAACACAACCCCAACCACAAAACAAACCCACCCCAACAA
>DASXKZ010000308.1:0-62512 GCA_036496525.1 Candidatus Angelobacter sp. | reverse complement strand
CTCTTTGATTTGTATCAGTTACACTTCGATGCAGAGCTGGTAACATTGAGCGGTTGTGGCACGGGAATGAACGTAGTGATCGGCGGCGACGAGCTGATTGGGCTTGTCCGGGGTCTCCTGTATGCAGGCGCCCAGACTCTGATGGTGAGCTTGTGGGAAGTGCATGACCAGAGTACGGCTGAATTCATGAGAGACTTTTATCAGGGATATAGGAATTCGACCAATAAGGCGAATGCATTACGAAGTGCGGTGCTGAAATTGAAGAAAAAACATCGCCATCCGTACTATTGGGCGGCATTTGCTCTGGTAGGGAAATTCGCATGAGAGAGAAAAATTGTACTCTGCCTATATTTTTGGCCCTATCCCCCACTCTTATGCTTAGAAGCAGGCTCATCCGTCGACTGCTAAAAAGGGGAACATGGACCCGGAAGCCGTGTTCCCCCTTGATATCAAGACGGGGAAAAAGCCACCTATGACTGAAGTTCGCCATTTCGATATCACTGAGTGGGCTGATTACGTAAGGAACACGGTTTCCAGCGATCAGCACCAGCTCATGCAGGCCCACCTGCAGGCTGGCTGCCCCAAGTGCGAGAGAATCAAGGGCTGGTTGTCAAAGTTCGCAGCAGTATGTTCGCGTGAAGCATCCTATCAGATTCCTCGGGCCGCGGAACAGCAGGTGAAGGCAATGATCGGGCTGGCGAAAGCGCCGCGCCGCTCTGCCCTGCAGCGTTTGTGGGCCTCCCTGGTTTATGACAGCGTGAATGATCCGCAACCGGTTGGAGTGCGCGGAACCCATCAAATTAATCGCCAGGTGCTTTTCCATGCCGGCGACTACTCCGTCGATCTTCGATTTGAGCACGAAAAAGGATCTGCCAGCATGGTGCTGGTTGGACAGATTGCCAACCAGAAAACGCCCGATGAGCTGCTGGCCAACCTGCCCGTAATTCTTGTGGCAGGAAATCGTGAAGTCACCCGTTCGATCAGCAACACCTTCGGTGAATTCCAGCTTGAGTACGTTCCAGAAAGCGATCTTCGCTTGCTGGTGCCGCTTGAGTCCAAGGGCCAGGAACTGGAAGTACAGTTAGGCAAGCCGCCTCAACTGTAAGGGACCTGCTTCAAAAAAACATTGCATTGGATCTGGGACAAGGACAATGAGGAAATTTCTTCAATTTTTATTAGTGTGTCTGGCGCTTGGTCTGCCGCTAACAGCGCAGACGAGTTACATTCTCACTGCGTCCCCCAGCAATATGCAAAGCGTGGTCAACCAGCACGGTCTCACGGTTGTAAAAGAGCTTTATGACGGCACGAATTGCGTAATGCTGGTGACATCAGCATCCGCCGATGTTTCCGGAACCGAAACAGAAATTGAATCTGACTTGCGCGTGGTTGCCTTCGAACCGGAGCAACGCGCCTCTTTGCCGGAACTGACCGGCTTAACGCAGCCCGTGCTTACCCAATCCAGCACCAGCATACTGGACACCCTGCCGGGACGCACACTGGTCACATTTTTTGGCAGCACCGTTCCCAGCAATTACACCACGCAAGCCGCCACCAGCATAATTCGCCTGGGCGATGCGCGCACCGCAACGCATTTGACCGGCAGCGGCGTGGTCGCGATTATCGATACTGGCGCCGATCTGAATCATCCGGCTTTATCCGCCGTGTTGGTTCCGGGCTATGACTTTACCCGCGATATTCCCGGCTCCTCTGAACTTGCTGACCTTGATCCCGCAATTGCCGCGCAGCTTCAGCAGAGTTCCACCAGTATTCTGGATGCCCAAAATACCCTCCAGTTAAACGGTTCTGCCGTGGCGATCCTGAACCAGTCCAGCACGTCAATCTTGGACCAGTCGAGCACCTCGATTCTCGATAGCACACTGGCTGAATTTGGTCATGGCACAATGACGGCTGGCATCGTCCATTTGGTAGCGCCTACGGCAACGATCATGCCTCTCAAAGCGTTTCGCGCAGATGGATCGTCGAATCTCTCAGACATTATCCGGGCCATTTACTACGCTGCTGACCATGGCGCCAACATCATCAGCATGAGCTTCAGTATGCCGCAGTCTTCACCTGGACTACAGGCTGCCATTCAGTACGCTCTGAGCAAGAATGTTGCGATGGTTGCGTCTTCTGGCAATGATGGAGCAAAGACGCTGGTATATCCCGCGAGCTACGGTGGAGTGCAGGGAATCGGTTCCAGCACAAACGCCGATCAAAGAAGCACGTTCTCAAATTTCGGTTCGGGCGTTGTTACCTTTGCGGCTCCGGGAGAAGGCGTTATTACCACATATCCTGGCAGCAACTACGCGGCAGGATGGGGAACTTCTTTCAGCACGCCGATGTTTGCCGGCGCAGCCGCGCTGGTATTGCAAGCGCGTCCTGCGGCAAAGCCCGGCGATATTACCAACGCCCTTTCCAAGACCAAGCAGATTAGCGACATGGGTTATGGCCGCATTGATCTGTATCAATCGCTCATGAATCTGGTCTCAAGCAGCTCCACTAGCGGTAGCGGCACAAGCGGCAGCGGCAAATAATCCCATCTGATCCGCCCTTCATTTAGACCACTCAGGATTTATTAGCAAGTCTAAGAATTCTCATACATTTTGGCCTTTATCTCAGGTTTTCTTAATCCCGGCCTATGCACGTCGATATGCTAATTGACATCCTCTGTGGCGATTAACGATGTGGTTATAAGTCATTATTTATCAATTGCTTAAATCATTGCAGAAGAATTCACTCCTAAGGCCTACTCTGTATCAGGATTCGTATTTGATTCCCTTTCTTATGGCTTAAGTAAAAATTTCTCACATTCCTTTGCGCCACTCTGGCTATACTTTTCCCAAGTTCGACGGACTCACTGAAGGGAGCCCTCCCCAGGCTCAGTAAAAGCTTGAAGAGGACACTTAAGTATGAGCAACAGATTTAGGGTGCTTGGAAAAGTCTGTAGCGGCTTGTTTCTATTGATGGGACTCTCGCTCTGGGCGCAGGACAACTTCGTCTTGGTGACCTCGCCTGACAAAGTGCAGGACGTATGCGGGCGGCACGGTCTCACGCAACTGACTCAAGGCTCTTCACACGGCGTTTTTCTGGTTTCAACTTCCTCTGTTGATCCCAGCATTTCCACTGACAAGTCAGTGCAAAGTTTTGAGCGTAATCGCGCTCTTGGTGTGCCCGAGTTGTCCGGAGCAACCGTTGCCAACCTGACCCAATCTTCAACGTCAATTCTGGATGGACTACCGGGACGCACTGTGGTGAATTATTTCGGATCGCCCGTCGCCAGCAATTATGTGATTCAGCCCGCGACAGCCATAATCCGCCAAGATGACTTGCAGGCGGCCTCAGGTCTCACCGGCACAGGAATCACAGTCGCCGTAATCGATACGGGCGTTGACACCTCGCACCCGGCATTGAAGTCGGCTCTTGTTTCGGGTTTCAATTTCATTACGAATGTCGCTGATCCCTCTGAGCTGGTTGATCTAAGCCCTGAAATGGCCGCTGCATTGGCACAGTCTTCCACCAGCATTTTGGACGGCCAGAATCTTGTACAGATGAACAGCTCCACAATGGCCATCTTGAGCCAATCGAGCACCAGCATTCTGGATGGACCTCCCGGCGAGTTTGGTCACGGGACCATGACGGCGGGCCTGGTTCACCTGGTGGCGCCAAACGCGCACATCATGTCATTGAAGGCCTTTGCCGGCGACGGAAGCTCCGATCTGTTCAACATCGTGCGAGCGATTTATTACGCTGCAGATAACGGAGCCAACGTTATCAGCATGAGCTTTGAGATTGCCCAGAGTTCGCCTGCGTTGCAGAACGCCATTCAGTACGCGCTCAGTAAGAATGTAATCGTAGTGGCATCTTCAGGGAATGATGGCGGACAGGTATTGGTTTATCCCTCTGCTTACAACAGCGTAATCGGAGTGGGATCTACGAGCAATTCTGACGTGAAAAGCAGTTTTACGAATTTTGGCACCAACTCCGTGTTCATTGCTGCTCCCGGTGAAGGCGTAATCACTACTTATCCCGGCGGGAACTATGCTGCAGGCTGGGGCACGTCATTCAGTACGCCGCTGGTTGCCGGAGAAGCAGCGTTGGTGTTGCAGGCGCGGCCTACTTACAAAGTGGGCGATGTGGCAAATGCAATTACCCGCGCAGTCGCCGTGCAACAGATGGGACATGGACGCGTCGATCTTTGTTTAGCATTGTCCAGTATTGGAGTCGGCAGCTTTTGTAAATAAACTCTGTAAAGAGACGCGGAGACTCCAATGGCTCCGCGGTTAAGAAGGAAGTCGCGACAGGATGAGCTTTCCTTCTGGCCCTGTCACCTGGCAGGGGCTCATTTTTGGGTCCTCAATACAGCCCTGAGGCCATTGGTGCATAGCGGCGGAAGAAGCTGTCGGACTTCCATTGTGGGCGGCCTGCGTTGTCGGCTAAACGGACCATCAGCGCGTGGATGATCTCTTCATACTTGCCCGCTGCTGCCAGATCCACGGGCTGTTCCAGATCGTCAGAGGGTGCATGGTAGCGCTGCGTCAGCCAGTCCTTGAAGATCGCCTGCTGTGGCGATCCTTTTTCAAACCCCACTTTCATAGCCAGTGCCGGCACGCCATGCCGGATAAAGTTGTATTGATCACTGCGGATAAAGGAATTGCGTTGCGGCTCTGGGTCAGCCTGCACCTGCACGCCTAGTGACTGCGCGACGTCACGCGCCATATCACCCATATCCGATTCCGCCAACCCGTATACCGTTAAAACCTTCAACGGCACAATGGGAAGAAACATGTCGATATTGATGTTGGCGATCATCGAACCCGGCTTTACCGTGGGATGGGTGGTGAAATAACGCGATCCCAGCAAACCTTTCTCTTCGCCGGTGACAAACACAAAAAGCAAGGAGCGCTTCAATTTCCTGGGTGATTTTTTCAATGACGCGATCAGGTCAAGCAGCACAGCGCTGCCGGAAGCGTTGTCCATTGCGCCGTTATAAATGTGGTCGCCATTGATAGGCTCGCCCACGCCAAGATGATCCAGATGCGCTGAGAGCACAACGTACTCATTCTTCAACTTAGGATCGCTGCCTGGAAGCTCCGCCACCAGGTTGGCTGATTCCACAAGTTTCTTATTGATGGACGCCCGGGCGCGGATGGTTGGGACAAGAGGGAAGTGCGGCAGCGGTTTGCGGTCCTTCACCAGATCGATCAGTTCCTGCAGGGTGTGTCCGGAGCCTTCAAATAATTTCTGGGCTTTTTCCGGATTGAAAGCTACAACCAGGTCCTCGCCACTGGTTTCGTCGAACTCTGTGCCCTTTAGGGCCATGCTGGGATGTGCGCGGTTGGCTGAGATACGTGACCAGGGGATATCCATGGCCGCGGGATTGAGAATGGTAATCACGCCCCGGGCGCCGGCCTTGCGCAGAGTTTTCCAGCGTTCAGCCGCAGATTGATAGTGTGAAGCCAAGGCGCCGGGAATCTCGGCCGGAGCGCCGGGAAAAATTACAACCACCTTATCTCTCACGTCCAGCCCGGAAAGATCGTCGTGGCCCAATTCCGGTATGGCGAGTCCATAGCCGGCAAAGACGAGCGGAGCATCTACCGAAGGTGCAAGATCCACACGCGTGCTGAAGATGGCATCGTCCCCCAGCGTAAGCGGTTCTACCTGACCGTTGTGTACCAGCGCCAAGCTGGATTCTTTCTCGACGATTTGTCTCGACTCAAGACGAACTGGCTGATAATACGAGGCCGAGCCGACAGGCTCGAGTCCAGCGCGTTTTAGCTGTTCAACAACAAACTCCTGCGCCTTGCGCAAGCCGGGACTGCCGGTTTCGCGTCCTTCCATGTTATCGGCAGCCAAGACCTTTACGTAGTTCCACCAACTTGTGCCGTTGAATGATGCTTCTTTTGTGGACGCACCTGCTGCGCCGCTTTCGGCCGCTGTAATCGTCTTGCTTTCCGCTGGGTCAGCAGGAGACTGCGGCTGCGCTTGCGTGACCGAAGCAATACTTGTGATGAATATGGCGGTAAACAGCAGGAATTGTTTTTTCATGGCAGTCAGCAGATCCTCCCCGGGGCATTTGGAATGTGCAAAGGATATCATCGGCTACGCAAAATGTGCCGGATAGTGTCCCATTTTGGAAGTTAGTAAGCTCACAATGAGAATTCTTTATTCCGGAAGTTCTGGTTGCTCCTTTTTGGGAAAACTTTAGCTTCAAACCATTTTACTGATGGATTTTAAAGAGAGTCCGATGGTAATATCTGGTCGATCCTCACTGCCAATTTCATAAGGAAGGACTCCTGCATGGCGCTGGTTCTGTGCACTGGTATCGATCCCTCAGTCGTACGAACCAGGCAACTTATTCTTGAACGCGCAGGCCATGAGGTGGTGCCCGTCCTTGACGAAGCCAGCCTGATCAAGGCGTGCCAGCAAAACAAATTTGATGTCGCCGTTGTGGGCCAGACCTTCTCTCCTAAAATCAAGCGCCGCATTGCAGGCGTGATCCGTGAATGTTGTCAAGGAACCAAAATGCTGGAGCTTTACACAATATCTACCGGCAGGATCCTTGAAGACGCCGATTCATGGCTGGAAGTGCTAGCCGATGTGCCGCAGGAACTTGCCGTAAGGGTTGGAGCGCTTGCCGCGCGATGACGACTATAGGCTGGACTACATGTGGAGATTCAACCCGGAAGGCGCGGCGCTGTTCCACTCCATTGGGCGAGTTTCAGGCATATTTTTGCTGGGGCTGGGTGTTGGGACGTTCCTTGCCGCGCTTGGGTTACTACGCGGCCGGCTTTGGGCATGGTGGTTTGCCACCATCCTTTTTGCGGTTGATGTCGGCGGCAATATCGTCAGCTACTTTCTTACGCATGACGCGCTACGGTCGGCGACGGGCGCGGTCATCTCGACACCATTTTTATGGTTTCTATGCTGCCATCCCGTCCGCGATTATTTTTTTCGCCAGGCGCTGACGCCAAACCATAAGCCATAGAACGCAAGCAATAAGAGTCCGGCGCTTACGCCTGCCGTGCCGGGAGATTGCGTTACTTTTGCAATCACCACGAACAGGTCACCCGCCATGCCCGGTCCCAGGAATACTAATGCCGCGAGCAATAAGCGGCTTGCAACTTTGTGGAAGTGTTCTGTATCTTCGCCGGCCTCATGAATGCGATGGTAGGCTGCAGGCGCGATGAGTAGAACCGTCGCCACGGTAGTAGCCAGCAGGCTTATAAAATGAATTATCTGCCAGGACGGCGGCACGGATTCGAAGCCCTGGGCAAAGACAATCGCAAATTGAAATCCTAGAAAAGCCTGAGCACCGGGCAAGGCCATCCGGCATTCCACCAGGACTTTCTTAATACGATCGGAAATGTCTGACTTGCCTCGGTCTTTTTGCTCCTGCTGGGCCAGATCTCTTTGCACCTTCTCCTTTGCGTACGGTTTGCGGCCCGCTCGTGACCAGCCATACCATATTGCAGTGGCAAAAACTCCGGCTGCCGCTCCTATCGGGGCCGCATATGGCAACTCAAGCGCGGTCGCAACCGTGTAAAGCGTAAGAGCCAACCCCAGAGCAATAGGCAGAAGCGCCCAGTCAAGAATAGTGGTCGTAAAGGAGTGAATGGATGCCGTCATTCGGCCTTTTTCTTTAATCTGGTGAAAGGCCGCCGGCCAGATCAGCCACCCCAGGGCAGCCGTCATAATGCTGAGGCCGAGCACTTGCGCAAATTGGGCCGGCTGGGCAATCTGCTCAAACCTTTGCTCAAAACAAATGCGAAAACTGAAGCCCAGCAACACTTGGCCGCCAAGGAGCAGCATTCGCGCTTCACTGAACACATTGTCAACCGCATCACTTAATTTGGGCATGTGTGGTTACTGGCGATTGCGGGATAGCTCCAAGAACTGTGCAATTTTTTACCAGTCTGGCTGAGTTCTACAATGGAGTTAGGATGCGATGTGCCTACCCCGGGCGGCTTTACGTTTTTTCTGCATTTTTTGAGGTTTTAGTGTTCAGGAACTCTGCTTTTTCATTGAAAAATGCGTATTAAATGAAGATAATCAGAGCAGCACAATGCCCAAAAAATCAGACAAGCAGTCTGAGGTTTCCAAAGACCTCTGGATAGCGCCGCGATATAGCCTGAAGGGGCCTGCGGGAGAGCGCGCCTGGGAAAACCGTCCTGGTGGCGCCCCCAACAGCAGCCGTTTTCTGGAACTGGCTGATATTGCTTTGGGCGTTACAAAGCCTGCAGCCAAGAAAAAACGCACGGCTGCGGCCAGTGCCCACCAGACTGCCAAGACTGAACCCTACTCCGGAATGGATTACAGCGCGAAAGATAATCCCACCAGAAGATAGGTCTTGTTTTTCCGTAACGATAAAACCTGCCTTAACGAAACTCTCCTTCTAACCTGCTTGCGCACTCTGAGTGGGCACAGCGGCCTCCGATTGCGCATGTTCGCTTAGCGAATGCCGGGATCGCGATTATTTTTGTTGGAAATGGCGTGCCGATGCTCTGCTACAGCGATCGGGAATATCGATCACATATTTATTGCGGATGATTTGCCGACTGCAAAGTTTGCGACACGGTCTTGCCGTACTCACGCAGCTTATCGAGCGATGCAGCAAGACTGTCAGCCTTTTCCGCAAGACCGCGGGAGCGGGCCACGGAGATTACCTGCTCAGCTTCCATACTTAACCGCTCCAAGGTGCTCACCAGATAGCCGAGTGCATCCGCATGCGGCTTCCACAAATATGCTGAACTAGCCTTGTGGTTATATTCATCCACTTCAATCACCATGCGCGCAAGGTAGGCCACAATTGTCATCATCACGTTGGCATAATCGGCGCGGAAGCTTTTTTCCGTTTGATAATCGGCTTTGAAGGATTCCACCTCAGCCGAGGACAGCGTGATCTTTGAATTCTTTACCGGGAAGATATGGGCCAGCTTGGGATCTGACGCACGCACATGTTCGCGGATAATCTGCCGCGCGCTCTGGATCTTGCCTTCCTGCACGGCGTTGTGCACGGCTTGCGACGGCGCAACTGCCAGCACTTCAGTATTCAAGTTTTTACCGGAATTCCCCGGCAAACCCGTAGCATGAGGCGCCTGCGACGATTGAAAAGTTGTTGCGGCTGGGGCCGGTCTCTGCGTCACTGTATTTGCCTGTGGAATCGTGGGACGCGGCGGCGGCGCTGCTTCCTGGGTTGGACGTGCTGGTGGCCGTAGCGCTCCTGCCGGCGACATTCTGACCGGACGCCTGCTATCCACGGCCTTTTTATACCTGGAGACTTTGCGGAACTCGTCCTGTGCGGACTGGTAATCTTCTTTTAGGATCTCCGTGGTTTCCACTTCACTCAGGTTTTTTACAGTAATATCGCCTTCAACTTTGGAGAGCAGGCTGCCGCCTTCTTTCTGCACGGTCTCAGCAAATGTCTTGATCTGCATGGCCGCGTCATGAAAGAGCTCATCGAACTTGCGGCCAAACACGTCATTCCATACGGCCAGAGTAGCGAGAGAATCGGGATGATAAAACGATTTGCTCAGCGACAGTTTAAATTCACGCACGCGCTGCACGATTCCTGAATCGATAATCTGGTCAAAATGGCGGAATTCTTCCAGCTCCTGGTAGAGATATTCAAATTCCTGCAACAACGCAACGTGCTCCGGCGGCATGGCTTCTGATGGCACGTCTACCAGTGCACGATACAGATCAGCCTCAAAGGCAAGCGCCGATTGAGAGATAAAGGCGTATGAACTATCAACTTCCGGCCGGTGCCAGGCCGGCGGAGTATCACCCTGGGACGGGACGCGGAACAGATGCGTGATGATGCAATCAGTCTTGTCACGATCTCCGGCGCGCTGCGATGCTTTGACAGTGAAATAACGCAGCAATGCGTGCGCGGTTTCCAGCCCGGGGAGAGTTTTCAACGCGTCGCGCACCAGCGGCGGCGTGAGGGCCAGGTCCAGTAAATTGAGCCACAGCTTGAACTCATCGAGCAGGACGCCGGCATTTTCCGGCTGGTCTGCGATGTTCTTGATCTCAAGCGGAATGGGCACACTATGTCCCAGGTTTTTTTCGAGCAACCCCAGATAAAAAGTGTGAACGACTTTTAAATCTTGCAGTTCCTTCAGGGAATCCTGGACCAACGTATACTCCTACCCCTTTCATCGATTTCGTATCATGCCGTGGGGGTGAGCAGCCGGAAATTCTGGTTAGTTTAAACCAGCTTAATCTTTGGAAACAATCGGGGTACTCCCCTTAGGTAACAGAGTGCCCGTAACTCCATGATTCTAATAGATGTATCTTTGGTAACGGCTTGGCGTGTTATTTTCCGCCCAGCAGCATCTTGGCAATGGTTTGGAGTTGCATGTTAGAGGTGCCTTCGTAGATTTTGCCGATCTTTGCATCGCGATAATATTTTTCGACGGGATAGTCTTTGGTGAATCCGTTGCCCCCATAAATTTCCACGGCCAGGGAAGCCACGCGCTCCGCCACCTGCGAAGCGAACAACTTGGTCATGGCGGCTTCCTTCACAAAATTCATTCCTGCATCTTTCATGCGCGCCGCGTTATAAACCAGCATTTTTACGGCCTCAATTTCAGTAGCCATCTGAGCGAGCTGGAACTGGATGCCCTGAAAGTCTGAAATGCTCTTGCCGAATTGCTTGCGCTCCTGCGAATACTTGAGCGCGCTTTCCCACGCTCCGCGCGCCAAGCCCAGCATCTGTGCCCCAATGCCGATTCGGCCTTCATTTAAGGTCTCAATGGCAATCTTGTATCCCTTGCCGACTTCACCCAGGACGTTTTCTTTGGGCACCCGGCAATCCTCAAGAATCAGCTCACAAGTGCTGGAAGCGCGGATTCCCAGCTTGTCCTCTTTCTTGCCTACGGTGAATCCAGAAAAATCTTTTTCAACGATGAAAGCTGTAATGCCCCTATATCCGGCGGCGGGATCAAGCGTTGCAAACAGGATGAACACACCGGCTTCCTTGCTGTTGGTGATCCACAGCTTGCGTCCGTTCAGGACATACTCGCTCCCTTTCAGTTGCGCGCGGGTCTGCATGGCGAACGCATCTGAGCCGGACGAGGCTTCACTCAGGGCGTAAGCGCCGACGGTATTGCTCGTCATCTTGGGGAGATAGCGGCGCTTTTGCTCTTCCGTGGTCCAGCGTAGCAACGCGTTATTGACCAGCGTATTCTGGACATCAACAATCACTCCGGCGGAAGCGTCGACGCGCGAAATTTCTTCCACGGCCAGAATCGCCTCAAAGAATCTTCCACCGGCTCCGCCGTATTCCTCAGGAACCTCAATGCCCATCAGCCCGAGCTGAAAGAACTGCTCGATCAGACCGCGATCAAATACGCCTTTCTCATCCATCTCATGGACCTTGGGACGAAGGGCCTGGTCGGCGAACTGGCGCACATTGTCACGAAACAGAATTTCATCATCGGTAAGCGCTACCAGCGGCTGGGGCGGGGGAGCTGTCTGGGTGGAAAGCTGAGACATAAAGATGATCCTTTTGAGAGACTCAGGGAAACTTAAAATTGTATAGCAGCCATCAGCGGTCAGCAATCAGCGCTCAGCCCTTGCAACACTCCCGCGAATGCAATGAAAACCTTTGAAACACAGAGGAACGGAGGTAGCAGAGGAATTTGGCTTCTAATGCTTGATTCCTCCACTTACTCTTTTCCTCCGTGTTTCAAGATTTTACGTTTTCGTTCACACAGTATTAGGGCTGAATGCTGAGTGCTGTCTGCTGATTGCTAAAAAGCTTCCCACTTGACGGCATCCGGTCTGAGACCGTTTAATGCCAAGCATGCGCGTAGCCTTTTTAGGTCTTGGAATTATGGGGCGGCCCATGGCCGCCAATCTGGTTAAAGCCGGACATGAAGTGACGGTCTGGAACCGTACGCCCCGTGATGTTGAGGGGGCCACAACCGCAGCCACGCCCGCCGAAGCAGCCAAAGACAAAGATGCCGTGTGGGTCTGCGTGTCCGATACCAAGGCCGTACAGGCCGTCCTGTTTGGTCCCGGCGGCGCCATTGAAGGCCTGACCAGCGGGACCGTTGTGGTGGATTCCAGCACCATCTCGCCTTCCGCCAGCCTGCTCTTTATGGAAGGCCTGCAGGAAAAGGGCTGTGAATTTCTTGATGCGCCTGTCACCGGTTCAAAGACGGGCGCGGAGAATGGCCAGCTTATTTTTATGATTGGCGGAGCCCCGCATAATATTGAGCGCGTTGAGCCTCTGCTCCGCGCCATGGGAAAGAAAGTGATCCACATGGGCGATAACGGCAAAGGCCTTTCCGCCAAGCTGGCCCAGAACATGAACATAGTATTTATCTATGAAGGCCTGTGCGAGAGTCTGACGCTGGCCAAAAAGCTGGGCGTGCCCCCGGAAAAGATGTTTGAGCTGATTGAATCGTCAATGATCCGTTCTGGAGTGGCCGAGTATAAAAAGCCTTTTATCCTGAACCAGGATTATTCTCCCAATTTTCCGCTGAAGCTAATGCACAAAGACATGCACCTGATGATGGATGCTGCGAAGGAAAACGGCGTCGAACTGCCGGGGCTGATCAAGATCGATGAAATTTATGAAGAGGCCAGCAAGGACGGCCACGACGATCTGGATTATGCCGTTACCATCACGCTGTTGGAAGAGCGCGCGGGGTTGAGGAAGAAAGGGAAGCAATCGTAGGCTCAGATTTGTGGTGTGGGCGCAAGGTGCGTCTCACTTGGTCCCATCTTCAACATTTTTCGCGCCAACTTGCCAAGTATTGGGTAGTCGGCCCACTCACCGCGCCCAGCTTTGATGGCGTAAAGAATTGCAATTATCAGCGTGCCCACCCATAGGCCCATGAAACCAAGCCAAACCAGCGAAAACAATATGAAAAACACTGGAGGAAAATCAGGCGGTTTGCCGCCGGTTTGGTGGAAGACTGTTGTAAAGATTGTGGTAAACCAGAGCACCATCAGTACGATAACGAGAATAGTGTGAACAATCTGTAAAAGCAGCGCTTGCAAGGCATGAAACGAAACAAAACGCGAATTGCGCCGGATTAAGAAAATGATCAGCGGTGCAATCCACGAGCCAATGAGTTGCAATGCGTGAGCCAACGTAGCCATCGTCCGTTCATCCGGGGTGGTTTCAAGCCAGTTTACCTGTGCGGGTTGGTCGGTCAAGTTATCTCCGATTTCTCAGGCAGTCAGAATCTTTGCTGCCGCTCTTGCGCATCAAATGGCAGTCAGTGTAACGTAGCACAGCCCATGGTACTAGGTTGCGCCCAGTTCCAGACTGCGCCCACCTGGAGAAGTAGCGAACTCTGAAAAGAAGAGGTACGTGCCAGCCATGTGGCTTGTCAATGTTCTTGTCGTCGCGATCGGAATCACTTTTTCCTTCCTGCAAACTCAGGCTACGGAGCAAAATTCATCCCGCGAAAAACCGAATCAGGCAGCCGAGGGGCAAGCTTCGTCCGCTACGGCCAAGCTGGCGGACTCCGCGTCTCCGGTGGGAGAGACGCAGGCGGTCATCACGATTCGCGGACTCTGTGCGGAAGAGGCTGGAAGCAAGAGGCAGTCGGGAAATCCGTGCAGCAAGCAAATTACGCGGAAAGATTTTGAGCGCCTGATGAATGCCCTGAATCCTGGGGGGCAAAACATTTCCCCAAGTGGCCGGCAAAACCTGGCCCAGGCCTACGTGGAAGCGCTGGCCTTTCAGGATGCGGCGCGAAAGGCCGGGACCGAGGACACCGAAGAGTTTCGTGAAGTGATGTTCTGGGTGCGGCTGCGTACCATTGGCGATCTTTATCGCCGCAACTTGCAGGAAAAATATCGCAATCCAGAACCGGCAGAGATCGATGCGTATTACCAGGAGCATATTGGTTCCTTCGAAAGGGTGCATCTGCTGCGCATCCTGGTGCCGCGAGAGAATTCTTCCGGCGGTGACAAGAACGAATTTGACAAGAAGGCGCTGACCGCCGCTCAGGCCGCGCGTACACGGGCGGTGAACGGTGAGGCAGTAGAGCAGATACAAAAAGATGTCTACTCTGGTCTGGGTCTGGCGCAGCCTCCTGCCACTGACCTGGGCAGCTATCAGCGAGCAGATTTCCTGGAGAAAGAAGCCGCGGATGTATTCTCACTGCAACCTGGGGAAGTGAGTCCGCTGGAAACCGAGATCAAGAATTATGTGATTTACAAAGTGGCAAGCAAAGAAACCCTCAAGGAAGCCCAGGTGAAGGCGGACATCATTCATGAGATTTCACAACAAAAATATCGGGACGCCCTGAAAGCCGTGATGGATTCCACGCAAGCGGATTTCAACGAGCAATACTTTGGACGGATGGCGCCCAAACTTCCCATTGAGCCGCCGACATTGCCTCGACGCCCGGCGCACTAAGCCGAGAGCGTCTTTCCCGCCGTGCCGAATCGCCAAAAAACAAGCGCGGCGAACCGGAAGGCAGTCCGCCGCGCAATGGAAGCAAAGCCAGGAAAGGGCCTAAAGTGATCGCAGGAAATCGATCACGTCCTGCTGTTGAGTACAAGTCAATTGGTTGAACCTGGTTACGATTGCGTTCGCCTCCGAACCACAGAAGGTGGAAGCTGCCGCGGGAATGGTAATTGTTTGCCCGTTCAGGATGAAGGTCTCTCCCACGCCAGTGACCTTGACGCAGTCGGTCGCGGGGCTCACGTGGAACTGCTCAATTACGTCCACCAGGTTGTTGGTGCGGCCATCATGCAGGAAGAACAAGCGCTGGCCTGCTCCCCACAGCGGCGCGGTGCGGAACTCATCCGGCCCGGCGGCGCCTTGGGTTACGCCATCCGCCAGTTTCGATCCCATGTGGTGAAGCGCGAAATCAGAGAAGGGAGAAAACGTGGCGTTGTTTAGGTCAGTGAAGATGGATGGTCCGGTAGTGAGTTTGGGTGTGTGACAGGTGTTGCAGCCGGCGGCGTTGAACTGCGTCTGGCCATCGACTGCGGCGGGACTAAGCGGCAGGCATTGCGGAACTCCGTTGGGCGCCTGACTGCTAAAATCGCATTGCGCGGGGGCCGTATTGGCGAACATGAAAAATGATTGAAGCTCGATGTCAGAAGCCACGACAACGGGGTTGGTTGAGATGGTCTGGTTGTTGGGAGTGGTGAAATCTTCGGGCGTCGTGTTGCTGGCGCAATCGCCGGCGCGCCGCTCAAAAGCAAAGAGCTCATTGGTGATGCCCATTTCCACGTTTGAGGCCTCGCCGGTAAACATCAGCATTGAGGCATTCTGGGCCTTCCAGCCGAACCGCGTGACTGTTTGATCGTTGCCGTTAGTGTTGAGATGGCCACCAACGCCAAAGGTATTCGATGCGTTCGCGAGCAGGTTGGCGATCAAAGTATTGTCCGGCACCGTCTCAATGAATCCCATGCCAAAGGTGGGAGTAGGAACGCGGAAGATCACGTTGTTGTTCGTCACCGCAGCGGGAAAGTTGGGTTGCGTGATGTTGCACACCGGCGGCGCGTCCGTGCGGCCCTTAATGGTAAAGAGCTGCTGCACCGAGCCATCCAGTACGTTCAACGGAGTGCCCGTGGAGTCAGTAGTGCGCGGGAAACGGGCTTCCACCACTGGACCATTCGGCCGGCCTGCCACGAAAGAAGGCACCGTATTGGTGGCGCCGTGGGCATGGGCCAGCGTTATCTGCGGATTTCCATTGAAGAGCGGCGTGCCTTGTCCAGGGCTAGTGCCGCCGATAGAGGGCTGTGAGTGGCACATGAAACAAGCGTTGCCGTTGAATCTTGGGCCCAGACCTTTAAGCGGTTCAGGGTTGTTTACTCCAGGAGGCGCGCCCACCACAGAGGCAAGGTCGCCAAACTTAGCCATGCCGGATTGCCAGAAATTAAATTGGTTCAATGTCAGGCCGGGTAAGGCGTTGCCGGAAGAGTTGAAGTTTCCATTTTGCGATTGCTGCGTGAAATTTGGAATGAAGTTGCCATTCTGGTCCTGCACGCTGTAGTGAATGTTGGTCCCCGCAGGCCGTGGCCCGGGATCTTTCAGCACACAGCCGGTCTGCGCGCTGGTAACAGATACACAACAAAGTAGCGCAACAAAAATGCGCAAGCAATTCAACAGGGGCCCCTTGGAGATGAACATGGTGTGGCTCCTTTCGGTGACGTGTGGCAGGCTGAGTGAAAACTGTTCAGCTTGAATGAGCTGAACGACAGGTGAAGCTAACAGCGCGCATTCTAGCCCTGAAGTTGAGAGTTGCTGATGTAAAACTTTTTTTTTCGTGAAGAGAGTTCCCGTTCCGGGAAATGGGACCAAAATGGGAAGAACGGGTGCGGCTGAAAAGCAAACCTTGAACCACAGAGGACACGAACGCCCTTGGTGTAGACCAAGAATTCGCAGGCGAGGCGCCTGCGGTCCACGATCACCAAGGGGTTTAAGGTTTTGCACGCCGAGGGCGGCTATGCGACATGGGTCTACATTAACCTTAAAACTGCTTCTAGCGTGATGCAGCCGCCGCTGCTGCGGATTGTGGTGTTTCCTTGAGTTCGCCCAGGGCTCTTTGTCCCTTGAACCATTGAAAGACGAAGAAGCCGTGAACGCCGAAAGCCCATAAGGAAAACATGACAATGAGGGGCAGCATGTCCGCTGCATAGAGAAGCAGGCCGGCCCAGAAGGCCCAGCGCTGGCCTTTGCGGGCGGCGAAGCCCAAGCCAACCAGTGCGAGCACCCATACGGCGGCTGCAACACGCAAGAGCAGGGGATTGGTCTTGATCAGTTCGCCTCCATAAAACGTAAGAAGGTCGATGAAGCCGATGTTGACAATACCAAACAGCCGTATGGGAAGCAGCCCCGTTCCAAGGGCGGCAAGTCCGGCGGCGATGAAAAAGTACATGCCGTAGGTCTGGACGTCATTGCGGAGTTCAACACGGCGCGATTCTTCAGCAGCTTTGTATTCTTCATCTGTACGGCCTGCGCCGACGTTGAGGGTTTGCATAGGGTGGATATCATGCATCAGGACGGGGCTAGGTTCAATAGGAAATCGGGGAAAAAAGCAGCACCCTTAACCACAAGGACACGAAGGAAGCCAAGAATCGCCGTAATCGCGCGAGATCGCCGTAATCGTGCGTAAATCGGAAAGGCAAAAACCCAGGATTTCGTAGTTTTACTGAGGATAGGAGCGTTGGTAAAATTGTTTTGCTGTTCCTATCCGTACTATGAAGAAGATGCAGTCGGCAAACCCTGTTGCGTCAAAGGGAAAGATCTTCCTTTTTTCCGTGCTGTTGGCCATTCCCGTGCTAGCAGGATCTTTGCTGGTGCAGTGGCTGGTGTACGATGACTGGCTTCATCGCACCGGGCCGTTGCGCATTGTTGGCACGTGCATTGCTGCATTGGTGACTTTTGTCTTTGCATTGCGCTGGCAAATTTCAGTCCACGAACGGCAATTGGAGATGGTGCGCCGCCTGGAGATGATCCTAGGCATGAATGACCGCATCCGCAATGCGCTGCAAGCCATTGAATGTCTTACCTATGTGGCCCAGCCGGAAGCGACGGAATCAGTTCGCCAATCCGTTAACGTGATTGACAGTGTGCTGCGGGAAGTGCTGGCCGAGTCCGGGCATCCGCAGGAGACAGGCCAATCAACGGCGCCAATGCCCGTTGTGGACCCCCAAATCCAATCAAAATCAGTTTAGCAAAAGAGATCTTTCGCCGCAGATTTCCGCAGATGAAACGCAGATCAAAACCCTTAACCACAAAGGACACAAAGGACACGGAGAAAAAAACAAAAGCCAAGAAATCCTTCGCGGATTGGTCGGGATTTGACTGTTAGCAACGCAGATGGAGAGAGGAGATCGGGTGATCGGGGACTGACCAAGGGATGAACCAAATCAGCCTAATCCTTACTTTGTGTGCAAGTCTTGCGATTGATGTTCTTTGAGGCTTTGTTTTAAAAGCTCATAGAGTGTAGTTACAGAATGGAAAAGCGACGTCATGCCACTGGTCTTGAATGTGACCGCACGCCGTTCGACGTCCGCGCAAATGTTTTTCGCCAACTGGTCAAATCGACGCAAACGTTCCCCGGCCAAAAATCCAACCATGGTGTCCGAGGCTTTCTCTCCCTGGCGCGCATAGATCAGTTCGCTAACATTCCAGGCAGCCAAACGGACGTTATCTATGGCATAGCGAAATTCCTGCACCGTTGCAGGGTCCGGAGCGGGCTCTAACTGGAACCGTTGTGCCAGTCGTTTTAGCTCGGACGTCAAGCGTCTGGTATCGGCTTCCAAAGTCGACGGAACAGTGGTCATGGGCACCATACACCTCGTTTCCACACATTGTAGCTTGGAGTTGGTTGTATTGGTTCGGGACAGAAAGTGACGCAAGTAATGCCAATGGCCTATCAGCGTCACTGATCAACACGGATGCCACTGATCCGAAAAGGCAAATCTCACGCGGAGACGCGGAGGCACGGAGAAAAGATCTGGTGATCGCCGTGATCGGGTGACCGGAAAAGCCAAAAGCCAAAGGCCAAGAGCCTAAAGCCAGCAGCAAGCGGCTGACCGCTTGTTACAATAATCGTTACCCGATCACGGCTTTTGCTAATTACTAAATACCAAGTACTGAGGACCGCATTTCATGCATCGTTGGTCACAGCTTTTTATTCCCACGCTTCGCGAGGCCCCGGCGGATGCCGAGATTGCCAGCCACAAGTTTCTTGTCCGCTCCGGGTATATACGGCAGCTGGGCGCCGGCATTTACTCCTACCTGTTCATGGGGCAGCGGTCAATATTGAGGATCATCGATGTTATCCGCGAGGAGATGAACACGATTGGTCAAGAGTTCCTGCTGCCGGCACTCAATCCGCGCGAGCTGTGGGAGCAGAGCGGACGCTGGCAGGTGATGGGCGACAGCATGTTTCGGCTGAAAGACCGCAAAGGTGCAGACCTATGCCTGGGCATGACGCATGAAGAGGTGATGACGGATATCGCGCGCAAAGAGTTGCGCAGTTACAAGCAGCTTCCGCAGATCTGGTACCAGATACAGAACAAGTTTAGAGACGAGCCAAGGCCGAAGTCGGGATTGATACGCGTGCGGCAGTTCACGATGAAAGACTCATACTCGTTTGATATCGACGCGGCGGGGCTGGACGTGAGTTACAAGAAACACTATGAGGTCTATCGGCGGATATTTGACCGATGCGGGCTGAAGTATGCCGTGGTGGAGGCGCACTCCGGGTCGATGGGAGGGTCGCAGTCGCACGAGTTCATGGCAATGACCGATGCCGGTGAAGACCTGGTTGCAAGCTGCGGAAAATGCGGCTATGCGGCGAACCTTGAGAAAGCAACTTCACAACTGGCACCCGCGCAGGATCTGCCGGGCGATGGCGCGCCGGAAGAAGTTCACACGCCGGGCATGAAGACGATTGAAGAGGTGGCGAAGTTTCTGGGCGTTTCTCCGACGCAGAAGATCAAGACGCTGGCGCTGATGCAGGTTGAGCCGGACAAGAAGAATCCGGGGCAGGTGAGGACGAGGCCGGTGATTGTGTTGCTGCGGGGCGACCACAGCTTGAACGAAGCCAAGCTGACGACGGCGCTTGAGGGCAAAGAGTTTCGTCCGATGCATGAAGAAGAAATTCAGCGGGTGTTTATGTCGCCTGCGGGATACCTGGGGCCGGTGAAGGTCCCGGCGTTGGCCGCGGGCGCGCAACAGCTTGGAAGCGTGACGCAGGCAATCATCCTGGATGCGCTGCCGCTGATGCTGGCGGACACGGCGCTGAAGGGAAGGAAGAATTTAATCGCGGGCGCGAACAAGGAAAATTACCACTTGAAGAACGTTACGCCGCTGCGGGATTTCCATCCTACGGAGTGGGTGGACCTGCGCAATGCGGCGGCGGGTGAAGGGTGTCCGAATTGTGGCGAGCCGCTGGTGGTGGGAAAGGCGATGGAGATAGGACACATCTTCAAGCTGGGATACAAGTATTCAAAGTCGATGGGCGCGAGTGTGCTGGATAAAGACGGCAAAGAAGTCCAGCCGATTATGGGCTGCTACGGCATCGGCGTGGAACGGATTTTGACGGCGGCGATCGAGCAAAACAATGATGCTGACGGCTTCTGGCTGCCGCCACAGATTGCGCCTTTTGATGTGGTGGTGACGCCCACGAATGTGAAAGATGCCGCGATTATGGGCGCGTCGGAAGAGATTGCGAAAAAACTGGAAGGAGCGGGATTCAGCGTTCTGCTGGATGATCGCGATGAGCGTGCAGGAGTGAAATTTAAAGACGCTGATCTAGTGGGAATACCTTACAGGATCAATGTTGGTAAGAAGGTTACGGAAGGGATGGTCGAAGTGGTTTCCCGCTCGACACGGAAATCGGAGGATGCTAACATCCCCGGCATTGAGAGTACTTTTACGCAAATGGCGCGGTCCTGAAGGAGATTGAACCGCTGGCGTTATGGGAAAACTAAAAGGATTTATCGCAATTGGAGTGGTGGTGGCAGCGTTCTACGTTGCGTGGAACATGATTCCGCCATACTTCAACAACTATCAGTTCCAGGACGCACTGGATGACATCGCGCGCAAAAACAGTTATACCGGGCTGTCCGATGACGATATCAAAAAGACGGTGGTGACCAAAGCCGATACTGAGGACATCAAGCTTAGGGAAGACCAGGTGATTGTGACGCGAACACCGGATGGACTTGGGATCAGCGTGAAATACAAAATCCACGTTGATATGGTCGTTCATCCCGTTGACCTAAACTTTACGGCCAACTCACTGAATAAACGGATTTAAAAACGGTTATAATAGAGAAGAAGAACTTCTCAGCACCAGCAGGTAACTCTGGCCCGCCATGAGTCTGAGAGAAAAACAGACGGCGTACTCCGCCCTACTTGGAACATGGCCATAAAAATAAAAATTCCTCGTGTTAAAGGCTTCCGTGGCAGCTTGAGAAACCCGTTTTTCCGGGCTGGACTCGCTGCTTTCCTCATTCTTTCACTCGTCCTGTTCGGCGTATTCTCGTACTACTACATCAAGTACCAGAAGATCGTCGATGCGCGCATGAGCAAGCCGATTTTTGCCAACACGGCGAAAATCTATGCCCAGCCGCGCGATGTCCGCATCGGCCAGAAGGCTGATCCGCGCGAGATTTCCAACTACCTACGCCATGCCGGTTATACCGAAGTTGGTGAGCAGGGCAAATCAAAGTTCGGCGTCTACAAAGTGATGAAAGACTCCATTGAGATCAAGCCGGGCGAAGCCTCGTATTACAACGCTGAAGGCGCAGTGGTCCGGGTAAAAGATGGCCGCGTCGATAAGATCGCGTCTCTCGGTGACGCCGGCGACCTCACCGCTTATGAGCTTGAGCCGCAGCTTGTCACCGGCTTGTTCGACGGTCAGGCGCGCTCCAAACGCCGCCTCGTCAAGTATGACGACATTCCCAAAGTCATGGTTGACGCCGTTACGTCCATTGAAGACCGCCGCTTCTTTCACCACAGCGGCGTGAATTACTGGCGGCTCCTGCAAGCCGGCTGGATTGATTTGCGCCAGGGCGGTAATCGCCAGGGCGGCTCCACTATCACCATGCAAGTTGCTCGCGGCTTCTTTCTCTCTCCGGAGAAGAAACTCACGCGCAAGATAACAGAGATCCTCATCTCCATTGAACTTGAGCAGCGGTTCTCCAAGAAACAGATTTTTGAGCTCTACGCCAATCAGGTCGATATGGGGCAGCGCGGTTCATTCACCATCACTGGTTTTGGTGAGGCAGCTCAGGCTTATTTCGGCAAGGATCTCAAGGACATCAGTCTGCCGGAAGCCGCCCTGCTCGCCGGTCTGGTACAACGGCCTAGCTATCTCTCTCCGTATCGACATCCAGAGCGCGCGCAAGACCGCAGAAATCTTGTCTTGGAAGCCATGGTTGAAACCGGCGACATCACTCGCGCCCAGGCTGACGCTGCAAAGGCTACTCCGCTAAAATTGGCTCCCCAGAATGTTGAAGCCAGCGACGCCCCTTATTTCGTCGACCTCATCAAAGAGCAACTGGTCAACAAATATGCTGAAGAAGACCTCAACGCCGACGGATACCGCATCTACACTACGCTCGATCCTTCATTGCAGCAGGTGGCGGCACAGGCAGTCGATCTCGGACTGAAAGAAGTGGATGCTCAGGTCAAAAAGCTGCGCACTAAAAAGGTAAAAGTCGGCAAAAATAAATTTGAGACCAAGGTGGTTCCTGGTCCAATTCCACAGGTCGCTTTAGTCGCGCTTGACCCTCACACCGGCGAGGTCCTGGCGCTGGTTGGAGGACGCAACTATGGTTTCAGCCAGTTGAATCATGCTGTAGCCAAACGGCCCACGGGTTCCATCTTTAAGCCCTTTGTTTTCGCTGCTGCCATCAACAATGCTGTCACGAATGAGCAGCCTGTCTTCACACCATCCAGTATGGTGGACGACTCTCCCACAGCCTTCATCAATGGCGATGACGTTTACACTCCGCGGAATTACAAAGAGGAATATTTCGGACAGGTAACCGCCCAGTTTGCTCTGGCCCACTCACTTAACAACGCCACGGTTAAAGTGGCCGAAATGGTCGGATATGACAAGGTGGCAAACCTGGCTAAGACCGCCGGAATCTCATCCGTTCGAGCGACCCCTGCCATGGCCCTGGGATCATATGACGCCACGCCGATGGATATGGCCTCTGCCTACACCATCTTTAGCAATGAGGGCCAGCGCATTACGCCGATCATGGTCCGTTCCGTCCGTGATGCGAATGGCGATGTCATTGACAATTATCAGCCCCAGAAAACTCAGGTGCTTGATCCGCGCGTAGCTTATGTGATCACCGACATGATGCAGGGAGTCATCAACAATGGAACGGCCGCCGGTGCCGCTGGCGTTCGGGCCCGCAAGTTCACCGCCCCTGCAGCCGGAAAAACTGGTACCTCCCACGACGGGTGGTTCGCCGGGTTTACGTCCAACCTGCTCTGCATCGTCTGGGTGGGTTACGACGATTACAGTGATATTCACCTGAGCGGTGCGGCAATCGCCCTGCCTATCTGGACCGAGTTTATGAAGCGCGCAGTCGATCTGCCGAACTATTCAGATACAAAACCGTTCGCTCCGCCCCAGGGCGTGGTTGAGTTGACCCTGGATAAGGCCACTAACCAGATAGCCACTCCCTCCTGTCCAGATGACTACACTACGGCCTTTATCGACGGTACGCAGCCTACCCAGACCTGTGAACAGACGGCGCATGGCAACGTTTTCCAAAGAATTTTTGGCATTGAGCCCAAGCCAACTCCTACCCCTGCGGCGTCTAATATAGGTAACGGCAGCTCAGCCCAGGGGCAAGGGCAGCCTGCCGCCGTAAACCAGAATTCGTCCCAGGCCCAAGACCAGGACAAGAAGAAAAAGGGGTTTTGGGGCAAGATTTTTGGTAGTGGCAAAGACGACAATAAGGACGATAATAAACAGATCAAGCCTGCGGCCACCCCCAGTCCGGGCAAGGACAGGCCGCAATAAGGGAGGCCCCCATGGGTCGCTTCTGCAGCTTGCTTAAAGTTTTAGGTATAACGGTCTTCAGCATCACCATTTTCGGCGCATTGGCTTTCTCCCAGTCTTCAGGGGACCAGGAACCTACCCCGACAAACTCTCCTTCCCAGGTCCGCGTGCCGGCTCCACCGGAAAATGCCAATCCGGTTGAGCTAGAACAGCAAGCCGACCAGATGCGCGCGCAAAAGGCTTATCTTGATTCCATTGACTATTATCGAGCGGCGATGAAGACGTCAGACAACGCCATCCTGCACAACAAAGTCGGCATGTGCCTTCTCCAGTTGCGTCGCGATTCTGAAGCCAAAAAGGAATTTCAACACGCTATCAAAGAAAATAAGGAATACGCTGAAGCCTATAACAATCTTGGCGCGCTCTATTACAACCTGAGGAAATATGGCGCAGCCATCAGGGAATATAAGAAAGCTATCAAGCTCAATGATGACAGTGCCAGCTTCCACAGCAACCTGGGCGGCGCTTATTTCTCCCAGAAAGATTTTGATCGTGCCGCCAAGGAATATCAGCGCGCCATTGAGATTGATCCTGATATTTTTCAACGCCAGTCGTCGGCTTCCGCCATTTCCATTCGCCTGGTGGGATCGAATGATCTTGGCCATTTCCACTATGTAATGGCGCAGATGTACGGCCAGCACGGCGACCTGGACCATTGTCGGTTTTATCTGAGCAAGGCCAATGAAGAGGGTTATCCCATTAAAGGGGCTTTGCGTGATAACGAATTTGCCGGCCTGCGCAAGAAACCTGAATTCGTTGCGTTCGTGCGCTCACTCAAGCCACCGCCTTCAGGCAATAACTGATCGATCTGCTCATACTCTGTGGCGACGAGTCAATGCAAAATTTTTAGAGCAGTGAGACCGCAGCGATAGTTGAAATAGATTCATCGGCAGCGAGCCCGGCTTGCGCGGCGAGCTGTCTGATCAAGGGCATAGATGCCTCTGCTCGAAAGCGTTGCTCTGGAGCGGTTTGGAGCGAAGCGACAAACATAAGGACAACCTTTTCCGAGAAGCTGCTTCTAATGTAAGTAGCTGCAGTACCTGGCAGCTAACGTACAAAAACTGATCCACCGGTTCGACGCGAAAGCGTCTTGGCAGGGAAACCGGTGGGTCATTTCCTTTTTGAGGCGCTCAGGAAGCGTGAGCCTCCTCCCGATGCAGCGGGCTCGGCGCGTGGTCGGGACCCTCGCCCTTTATTTTGTCGCTGCGCACCACACACCGCCGCGAACATTCCAAATAGTTAGGTTTCCAATTACGGCGATTCCGCGCGATTGCGGCGATTTTCTGGCTTGGCGCGCAAGTCGCCTCGCCCTTCCTTTGTGTTCCTTCGTGTCCTTTGTGGTTAGAGGGTTATTTCCCGATTATTTGATAGACGTCCGCGCATGGATATACGCATCAATCACCTTCTCCAGCGTTCCTTGCGCTTCAAGAATGTATTCCACTGCATCCCTGGCCGCGCCGTGGCCACCTACGGATGCCGTTTCATGATGCGCCATCGCCTTTACCTGCGGACGCGCATTTGCCACGGCAATCGCCAACCCGCAGCGTCGCATGATCGGCAGATCGATCACGTCGTCGCCCACGTAAGCAATCTGCTCTTCGTGAAAGCCGCTCTCAGCCAGGATCTTGTCCAGAATGTCTGACTTGTTCTGCGCACCCTGATACAGGTAGTCGATCTTTAAATCGCGAGCACGCAAAGCCACTGTTTCTGAAATGCGCTTGGTGACCATGCCGGTTTTCAATCCGCCAAGCCGAGCCAGGGAAATAGCAGTGCCATCGTGTGCGTTGAAGCCCTTAGCTTCAATCATGTTCTGGCTGATGATGCCGAACCCCGGCAGATCAGCGTGTTTTTGCGCATGCGCATCCACGCTCCGCGGAGCCCCGGAGGGAGCAGGGAAGAGCCATATGGAGCCGTCGGTCAGGACGCCGTCCACGTCGAAGAGTACAACCTTGATTTTCTTTGCGCGATCGTTGGACATAAGCCTTTAGCACTTAGCCCTTGGCCTTTAGCCAATTACGTCAAACCAGCGAAGCAAAGCTAAAGGCTAAGAGCTAAGAGCTAATAGCTAATAGCTAATAGCTGGGCTCACACCATCTGCGTTCCCCACAAATCGTGCAGATGAATAATTCCTTCCACCGTCCCGTCCGCTTGCGTTACCACCAGCGACGTAATTTTCTTCTGCTCCATAATGTTCAGCGCGGCCATGGCAAATTCTTCAGGCCGGATCGTCTTCGGATTGGCCGTAACGCAGTCGGCAGCAGTCATGCTGAGCACGTCTTTTCGTTTTTCCAGCAGCCGACGCAGATCGCCATCGCTGATCACGCCAACAAGTTTGTTATTTTTCACTACGGTCGTTATGCCCAGCCCCTTGCGCGACATCTCATAAATCACGTCCACCATTTTGGTAGCTGGTTCAACGCGCGGTACCGCATCGCCGCTGTGCATTAACTGTGAAACGCGGGCAAGTTTCTTGCCCAGCTTGCCGCCGGGATGCAAGTCGGCAAAATCCTCTTCTTTGAAGCCGCGCTTTTCTGAGAGCGCCACTGCCAGCGCATCGCCCAATGCCAGCATTGCCGTGGTCGATGCGGTAGGCGCCAGCCCCAGCGAGCATGCTTCTTGATCGATGGAACAATCCAGAGCCACGTCCGCCGCCTGCGCGAGTGTGGAAGGTTTATGTGAATTTGCAGGATAGAGTTTGTCGCCGGTAATCGTAATCAGTTTGCTGCCGATCCGGCGGATTGTGACCAGCAATTGCAGGATCTCTTCCGTCTCGCCGCTGGAAGAGAGCGCCAGCACCACGTCACCGCGTACCAGCATTCCCAGATCGCCGTGGACGGCCTCTGCGGGATGCAGATACAGCGCCGGAGTTCCAGTAGAACTCAGCGTGGCGGCGATCTTGCGGGCGATGATGCCGCTCTTGCCCATGCCCGTAACTACCACGCGGCCCCCGCAGGAGTCCAGGCATTCCACAGCCCGCACAAAATCCCGAGCCATCGGCCCGTCAATGCGCTCGGCCAATTCGCGCAGCGCTTCCGCCTCAATGCGCACTACGTTGGATCCAGTGGATTTCACTCGGAATAATAGTAGCAGAGAAGAATTCGCCGCAGATGCACGCTGATCAGCGCAGATTAAAGTTGCCGGATCGATTGTTCCAGCATTGCCGGGAAATACCGCTTCCTGCTTTTCCACATCTCAAAGACTTTGAAAACAATTTTCGGCGATCTTTGGCAATTTTGGCATTTCTGGCAATGTTTTGATCTGTGGCCATCCGCGCAAATCGGCGACGACCAATTAAACTTCTATCACTCTATAAGGACATGGCGGGTTTTGCGCCATCAGCAGCGATAGCGCTACATTATGCACGGGAACGCCGCCAATCGTCTTGCCGTCTGGCTTGCCATGGTGTGCATGGCCGTGGAATGCCACCACAGCCTGATGGCGATCAATGACTTCAGCCAGGCGCGAACTGCCCAAAAATGGAAAAATCTCCTGCCGCTCGCCTTCCACGGTCTCGCAGATGGGCGCATAGTGGGTCACAATCACGATTTTTGGCGTGCGCAGCATGGTGAGCGCGCGTTCCAGTTTCAATGTCTCGTCCAATCCCGCTTGGACAAACGCCTTGATCTCTTTTTCCCCGAAAGCCGTGAGCATGCCGCGGCCAAACCCTCCAGGAAAGCCCTTGGCTCCGGCAAAGCCGACGTTATCGCGTTCATAGCTGCTGCCATCCAGGACCTTAATGCCCTCAGCGGTCATCATCTTGATTAATTCGGTTTCCTGGCCGCTTTCATAATCGTGGTTTCCCAGTACTGCAACAATCGGGATACGTAGCCGCACCAGCCCATTCAACAGGGAATGCATTTCTTCAGGCTTGCCGTAATTGGTGAGGTCGCCGGCAATCACCAGCAGGTCAGCTTCCTCGCGCACCCGTGACAATGGCTCGCGTATGCGGTCATAGTTCTGTGGCGTAAAGTGCAAATCTGCTGTGGCTGCAATTCTCATCAGTTTGTGAAACTCGATTCAACGGTTGAAACACGCAGAGCTATGCCGCCTCTTTTTGCTCCCGATGGATCAATTCAGCTTTCTCCCTACATTCTTCCAGGATGTTGCGCATGCCCCACTCGGCCACGTCGATGGCAAACATCTTTTCGTCAATCAGGCTGCCGCGGAAATTGGAGCCTTTATTTGGATGCGCCAGCTCGACGCTGAATCGCTGTACTAGTTCCGTCCATATTTCTGCCGGAACATAGTCGGAATTTGCCGGATAAATATAGTGGTACAGCACCAGGCTCCAGAAGAGCATTTCCCAGTGATCGCCGATAAGGCTCATCAGCCTCTGCCAGTCAAATTTGCCCTTAGTCCCAAAGATAACGTGGCAGATGTCGGCTCCATCAAAGCGCTCGCGCCGCGTGACAAAGATCTTGGAAGCAATCAGCTCTTCCGGCGCCAGGACCCGTACTGACATTCCGAACACTTGTGAACGGCTGGCATGGCGGATCCATGAATAGTCCACCCGCAGCACGGCGTTGCTCATGCCGGTGATCAGATCCACAAAAAAGCCGTCGCGCTTGGCTTTGGCTAGCCAAATCGCGTCCCGAATCTCAGTCTCAAAGCCGTCTTTTTCCAGCAGTGCCAGCGCGCGCCCCACTTCCTGCGCTGGAAGAAACAGGTCCAGATCCTTGGTGTCTCGCCAAATGCCGGTGTGCTCATGCAGGGCGAAAGCTCCCGATATCACAAAGGGAACACGGTGGCCCTCCATCAAAAGGATGACTTCGCGAAACAGCAACTCCTGCTGCTTGCAAAATACAGGCGGCGTGGAAGAGCTTACTGGCAGCGACATTTCCTGGTCCTCAGGCATCACGGATTAGATGGCTCTTCGCGGTGCCACGTTGTTGAACAACCCTGAAAAATGCACCATGGAAGGTAAGGGCCTGGATCATCCTTTGCTCCGCAGAGCATCTAATATAGAGGGGTTAACGGGAGTCGCCATGGCAAAGAAGGAATCTGTGATCGAGGTGGAAGGCCGCAAGATCACGCTATCGAACCTTGACAAAGTGCTGTATCCCAAAGCCGCATTTACCAAGGGGCAAGTCATTGATTATTACGTGCGCATCGCTCCCGTGCTGCTGCCTCATCTTGCCAATCGCGCGCTTACGCTCAAGCGCTATCCCAATGGCGTGGATGGAATGTTTTTTTATGAGAAAAACTGTCCCGCCTACCGTCCCCCGTGGATGAAGACCGCCAAAGTCTGGAGTGAAGGGAACAATCGCTTCATGGACTACTGTGTTGTCGCCGATCTGCCCACGCTGGTCTGGCTCGGCAATCTGGCCGATCTCGAATTGCATACTTCGCTTTCTCGCGCACCTGAAACCCAGCGTCCAACCGTGATTGCTTTTGATCTTGATCCCGGTGCGCCTGCCACTATTGTGCAATGCTGCCAGGTCGGCCTCTGGGTGCGCGACATTTTTGAGCAGTTCGGATTGCAGGCTTTTGCCAAGACTTCCGGGTCGAAGGGACTTCAAATTTACGTTCCTCTAAACACTGTTGTGACCTATGAACAAACCAAGCCATTTGCCAAAGCCATTGCTCGGCTGCTGGAAGAGCGCCATCCCGATCTTGTTGTTTCTGATATGAAAAAAGCCTTGCGTGTGGGCAAAATCTTCGTCGACTGGAGCCAGAACGACGATTACAAAACTACCGTCAATGTTTACTCACTGCGTGCCAAAGACCAGCCCACGGTGTCGACGCCTGTGAGCTGGCAAGAGGTGGAAAACTGCCTGAAAAAGGCCGATCCCGAGTTGCTGGTTTTCGCCTCAGATCAGGTTTTGCAGCGGGTGGAAAAATCCGGCGACCTTTTTGAGCCGGTTCTCAAGCTCAAACAAAAGCTGCCGCCATTGGCGGCGCTCGGCCAGAATGCTTCGCAAACAGACTCAATAGCTGCCCCCAAGGCTAAGAAAATCCAATCCGCGCGGCCTGCGCGTAAGGCCGTGGCCAAGCCAGTGAATCGCAAATCCCGAGCGCGCTGAGTCCCGTTTGGGATGCAATCCCTAAAGGCTTGTTTCTAAAGGCTCTGTTTTTCCATATTACGTTAGGTCAGCCCGGTATCTCCCATTTGAAACCACTGTCAGTGACCATATTCGTGCCGAAATAATGTGCAATCCAGAGTTCACTGGCATCAAAATACGTGTGGGGGGCAGGATGGCTGAAAAGGGATTTCAGATCGCATCGCGGTTGCGGATCTTAACGGCAGAGATGCGCCTGCTGGAACGCGACCTGAAAAGCGATACCATTTCTGACGATGCGGCCCTGCAGGAGTTTCGTCACGCCTTGGATGAGGTCCGCATGACCTCATGGACCGCAAGCGAACTGCACCATGCCCGGCCTGGACGCAAAGAACTGCTTGCGTCGTTTCTGGCAGCCGAGCGAATCCGCCGGTTCGCGCAAATGATGCGCGACCTTTCCTTGGACATGGAACAAGAAGATGTACGCTGGGAAAGCGGCGGTATTCAGACTTTGTACGATGCCGTAACTCTGCTGCAATCGCGGCTCGACCGGCTCATCCGCGACCATCGCGCCAACTTCCGCAATCTAAAAGACGAGCAACGCTGATCTAGCGAAGCGCCGCTTCTGCCACCTGAGAGTGGTTTGCCACTCGTGGATGGCTGGACGCCAGATGCTCCAGAGCGGCATTGATCCCGCCCTGCTTGTGCGGAACGTTCGCCAGCCTCAGTCCCATCTCCACTCCGCTCAAGGTTCCTGACAGCATCAGATCGTTGAAATGCCCTAAATGTCCAATGCGAAACACTTTGCCTCCCAGCTTGGCCAGCCCTGTGCCCAAAGACATATCAAAAGCATCCAGGATGATTTCCCGCAGCTTGTCCGCATCATGTCCCAATGGCATGGCAACCGCCGTGAGCGAACTGGAATATTCTTTCGGCTCTTCACACCACACTTCCAGCCCCCATGCTCCCACTGCCGCGCGCGTGGCTTCCGCATGGCGATTATGCCGGCGGAAAACATTCTCAAGCCCTTCTTCATGTAGCATGGCCAGCGCTTCCCGCAGTCCCCACAAAAGGTTTGTCGCCGGCGTGTAAGGGAAGAAGCCTGACCGATTCGGTTTAAGCATCTCCTGCCAGTCCCAGTAGTAGCGAGCCATTTTTGCCGACTTATTGGCTGCCAGCGCTTTGTCTGAGATCGCATTAAAGCTCAGCCCCGGCGGAAGCATCAAGCCTTTTTGCGATCCGCCCACCGCAACATCCACGGCCCATTCCTCTTGCCGAAAGTCCATTGATCCTAGCGACGAAATCGTATCTACCATCAGCAGCGCCGGATGCTTCGCCGTGTCCATGGCCTTGCGAATTTCGGCAATGCGGCTCGCGACACCCGTGGAAGTCTCATTGTGGACGACCATCACGGCCTTAATAGCGTGTTGCTTGTCTTCTTTCAGCCGATGCTCGGCGTCCTCCGGCTGCGCTCCACGCCGCCAATTTCCCGGAACATAATCAACCACCAATCCGTGCCGTACGGCAATGTCTCGCCACAGATTGGAAAAATGCCCCGTCTCAAACATCAGCACGCGGTCACCCGGAGAAAGAGTGTTCACAATTGCCGCTTCCCACGCTCCCGAACCCGAAGCCGGATAGATCACGACTGGACCTTTGGTCTTGAAGACTGACTTCACTCCTTCAAGCACCTCAGCTCCCAACCGGGCAAACTCCAGCCCGCGATGGTCGATTACATGGCGGTTCATCGCGCGCAGGACGCGATCAGGAACGTTGGTCGGTCCAGGAATCTGTAAAAAATGGCGGCCTGTATGGATCATTATTTTGTCACTCCGCTCAAACTGCCTGTGTGCCTTGTGGTCTGGAATTGTTCCGCGCCTCCTGCATCGCACGGTTGATTGGAACAGTTTAGATCAATCTGCGTTCAGATGGGTAAAAACCATTTCTGATCAGTGTCATCAGTGTCATCAGTGTCATCAGTGTTGATCAGTGGTGAGATTTTGGCTTTCAAATCCGCGACAATCCGCATTCATACGCGGTAAGATTTTATCTCCGTTTCGCTCACAGCTCTTTCACGATCCTCTGCAACTTTTTTGCAATCTCCTCCGGATCGGCGGTCGGCTCAAACTTTACGGGATCGCCTATCTTCACCTGCACGGCACAAGGTGGGACGTAATGTTTCTTGGCGATCTTAAACGGAAACAACCCGTCAATGCGCATTGGGATAATCGGCAGGTTTAGGTGCGTCGCCAGCAGCCCGATCCCGCTGCGGAAGGGTGACATCTCACCGGTTTCTGTGCGGCGGCCTTCTGGAAAAATCACTACGCTGTAGCCGCGATCCACCAGCTCTCCCGCAAAGCGAAAGCTCTCGCGATATTTGGCGCGCTGCGGAAGAGAGAACACATTGAAGAACATCGCGATCAATGCATACCGAACCTGCTCCCACCAGCGTTTCAAGAAAAACCAGTCCTTTGGGGGATGGCGCATGGAGCGTAGCATCTCACCCTGCATGGCCACGCCCAGCCGGTTGCGCAGATGCATAGGCAGCGCCGCCATCAGGAATCCAATATCGATCTGGGCAATGTGGTTGGAAATAATCAGCGCGGGCCCGTGAAAATCTTTTAGTCGCTCCCGGCCTATGATTTTTGGCCGCGCCATCACCATAATGTAGGGCAGCGTGACGCAGTTGTAGCCGAGTACGCGAATCCAGCGCATCAGCCGGCTTTGCGGCCAGCGCGAATATGGATAATTATTGGTCTTGGCTTCCGGCGCTGACTTCTTCAGCAGATTTTCCAGGTCAGCAACCGTATTTACCTGCGAAAATTCACGGTCGCCCAAATCAACCTGATAGCGGCTTTCAATTGCCGCCATTAATTCCACCCGGTCCAGCGAGCTCAGGCTCAAATCATGTTCAAGATGAGCTCCAAGCTTGAGCTCAACACGACGGCCGGCAATGCTGCCGATCAACTCCTCCAGCGTTCCATCCCTAGAGCTGCTGCTTGCAGGCGAGCTTAATTCGCCACCATTAACCTGAATTTCCGCTGCCCGACGGATCAATTCCAGCTTGGGCTTCTGGGTTGACGTCCGAGGAAAATCGTCATCCGGCCATACCATCCAGCGGCGAATCTTCTGGAAGTCGGCAAGCGTCTGGTTGGCATTTGCTACCGCGGTGTTGCCGGAGTCACCATTCTTGAGCAGCAGCACGGCGCAGGCTTCCGCGTTTCCTCCTGCGGCGACGCCCACCACCACTACATCGCGCACCTGCGGCTGCTTGCGCAGCGCCTGCTCCAGATCTTCCGGATAAATCTTTAACCCTGCCGGCGTTACAATCACATTCTTGCTGCGGCCTTTGAAGTAGAGATTGCCTTCTTCATCCATCGCGCCCAGATCGCCAGTGCGAAACCAGCCTTCTTCGCCCGTCACAGGTTTCAATCCCTTGCCTTGCCAGTACTGCCTCGCCACATTTTCTCCGCGCACCAGGATCTCACCAGTTTCCGGATCAAGCTTCATCTCGCGGCCGGGTAGAACCTTGCCAATCGATCTGCGTCCCACTTTGAAAGGATGGTTCAGGCTGATTAAAGAACTGGTTTCCGTAAGCCCATAGCCCTGCACCACCACATAGCCCAGCCGCCGCCAGAACTCTTCTGTGTTCTGGTCGAGCGCCGCGCCGCCGGAAATAATGGCCCAGAACTTCCACCCAAACAGTCTGCGAATTTTGCTGAACCGCCACCAGCGCTTCAGGAAGCGCTCATTCTCAGCGCGCTCCCAGTTTGTTTCGATATACGCACCCAGGTCGTCGCGCAGCTTGTTCTTAAGCGATTCCACCACGCGCGGCACCGCTACCAGCACGGAAATGCGCGCTCTCTTGATGGTGGTAATAATGTCGGTGGGTTTAAAGCTGTCCTGGAAATGTACTGTTCCGCCCAATAGAGCCGGGATGAACATGCCCATGAATTGGCCGAACACATGGCTAAGCGGCAACAGCTCAAGAAAACGTATGGGATGAAACAGCCGCTCTGATCTTCGATATTTAGGGAACTCGCGCTCAATGGGATCAACGCTGGCCAGAATATTTCCATGCGTCAGCACCACGCCGCGCGGCTCTGCCGTGGTCCCGGAGGTAAATACGATTTGCGCTGTGTCGTCGCGGCTGATCTGGACTGGAGTATAGGAATCTGCCGATCGATTCGCGAGAGCTGCGGTTAGATTTTCAAGCTCAAGATAAGCACGACTCGTCGCATGGATTGTCAAAGCGCCGGAGCAGACGATGAGCTTTGCATCTACGTCAGACATTACGCGCTGGGCAAAATCGGGCGCTGCAATCCTATCCATGGGGACTGCCACTGCGCCCCTCAACATGCAGGCAAAGAAGGCTCCGACCCATTCCGCGCAGTTATCGCCCCACAACAGCACGCGGTCGCCCTTGCCGATCCCTCTCGCTTCAAGTTCGCGGGCAAAACGGAACTCCAACTCGGCAAGTTCACCATAGGTCCACCGTAAGGTCCGAAACCTGCGACGGTGTACGTACGCAATCTCGCTTCTGCGCGCCAGGTGCAGTTGCGGATACTCGGCTAGGGTCTTGGGCATCTGTCTCTAAAATACCGATTCAGAGAACAGTACGCAAAGCGGCAAAGCGCGGCAAAGGACAGCAATTAGCAAATAGCAACTGGCAATTGGTGTTTTTGCCGCTGTCCTCGGCGCCTTTCGCTAAGGGAAGCTTTACTGAAATTGGTTATTACCGAACGGTAAGCGGCGAGGCCGACTTGCGTGCCGAGCCGCCCGTTTCAGGTGCGGATCAATCTTCAGGGGAAAGAGTCCGTTGAGCGGTGTGGAGCGAAGCGACAAATCAAGTGGAATAATCCGCGTTGATCCCGACATACTCCGCCGTGAGATCGCAGGAAAGAAACTCCAACGTGGCGCTTCCGGCGCCCAGCGCAATGCGAATCTCATAGACCGGCTCTGACATATAAGCGTGCGCTTTATCATGATCAAAATGACACGCCGCGCCATGGCGGCAGATCTGCTGATCACCGAGATAAATGTTGATTCGCTCGGGATTGACTTTAACTCCAGAGTAGCCGATTGCGGCCAGGATGCGTCCCCAGTTGGGATCAGCTCCAGCCCATGCGGTTTTCACTAGCGGCGAATTTGCAATCGTCTTGCCAATCTGCCGTGCTTCACTTCGTGATCGCGCTTGTTCGATGTTCAGACGCACAACGTGCTGCACGCCTTCGCCATCGGCAACGATCTGTCCTGCCAGCGAACGGCAAACTTTCGTTAACGCCGCCTGAAATTCATTTCGCACCGATTTAAACTGCACGGCGCTCTTGCCGCTGGCCAGCAGCAGCGCGGTGTCATTGGTCGACGTATCACCATCAATGGAAATGTTGTTAAAGCTATGGTCAGCCGCTTCCTTCAAGCAGGCTTGTAGCTCTCGAGGGCTCGCCTCCAAATCGGTAAACAGATACACCAACATGGTCGCCATGTTGGGATGGACCATACCCGCGCCTTTGGCTACTCCCGCAAGGACTGCCGGCTTCTCATTGAACGTGATTGATTGCGCGGCAACTTTCTTATGCGTATCCGTGGTAAGGATTGCATTGGCGAATTGATCGAACGCGTCAGGGCCGGGGTGGGCCGAAGTTACGAGTGACGGAATGGCGGCGTGGATCTTTTCCAGCGGCAGTTGCACGCCGATGATCCCCGTGGAAGAAGGGAATACCCGATGCGGACTGACCTGGAGTTGCTTTGCCACTCCAATGCATACGCTGTTGGCGGCTTTCAGCCCTTGTTTGCCGGTGGCGCAGTTCGCATTGCCGGCATTCACGATCAGCGCCCGCATCAGCCCTTGTCCACGGCGCAGGTGCTCGCGCCCAACTGTGACAGGTGCTGCAACGATCTGATTGCGGGTAAAGATGGCCGCCGCTGAAGCCCCGTCGGGAGCCAGGGCCAGGGCTAAATCGGGCTTGCCGCTGGCTTTAATGCCGGCGGTGCAGGCGGAAAAAAGAAATCCTTGGGGTGGATTCGTGCTCACATGGTCAGCTTAACCAGCGGTTTTGGTATCTGCAAGTCGCGCACTCCGCTGTCTTTGGGAATTTCGCCGCGATACATAGCGATCTCATCGCACGCGTTGAACGCGGGACAATGCACGCAATCCTTGTAAATCTTGTCCGGCAGATCGTCACGCCTGGCCAGGCTGAACCCCATGTGGGCAAAAAAATCCGGAATGCGCGTAAATAGGCAAACGCAAGTCACTTTGTGACGCTCTGCTTCTTTGAGAAGCGCTTCCACCAGCTTGCGTCCCGCGCCCAGGCCTTTGGTGGAAGGCGTTACGGCAATGGAGCGAATTTCCGCCAGATGCATGCCGTAAAGATGCAACGCGCCGCAGCCAACGATCTTGCCATTCTCTTCTGCTACCACAAAGTCGCGCACGTTTTCTCGCAGCTCCGCCAGCGTGCGCGGCAGCAGTGTGCCGTTGCCGGAATACGCCCGGATAATCGCGTGAATTTGCTCCACGTCCGGCAGGATGGCGTTACGCGTGCGTACCATGTGCCTCCTGCATGGTCGCAAGTTTTTCCCGCGCCTCTTTAAGCGCCTGTTGCACGCGATGGGGCGGTGTCCCGCCAGCAACATCATGGCAGGCCAGCACGTTTTCTACCGTGAGTTGCTCGTAAACATCGGTATCGAAAGCTGGGCTGAATTTACGCAGTTCGTCCAACGACAACTGCTCCAGTTCGCATTCCTGCTGCACACACTTTTGCACTGCCTTAGCCACGATCTCGTGCGCTTGCCGGAATGGCACGCCGCGCCTGGCCAGATATGTTGCGGCGGCCATCGCGTTCATGAATCCACTTTCACAGGCGGACTTCATACGCTCCTGGTTGAACTTCACCTGGCGCATAAATCCCGCTGCGACTTTTAGGCAATGCCCGGCAGTTGCCACGGCTTCAAACAGCGGCTCCTGCGTTTCCTGCATGTCTTTGTTGTAGGCCAGAGGCAGGCCTTTGATCGTGGTAAGTAGCGCAACCTGGTTGCCGATGATCCGTGCCGATTTTCCGCGAATCAGCTCCAGCGCGTCAGGATTTTGCTTTTGCGGCATGGCGCTGCTGCCGGTGGAATAAGCTTCAGGCAACGTGATAAATCCATATTCCTGTGTGGCAAACAGGATGAACTCTTCCGCCCAGCGGCTGAGGTGGACAGCCAATAAAGAAAGTGTATTGACCAACTCCAGAGCAAAGTCTCGATCGCTGGTTGCGTCCATGCTGTTGGCGGTCGGACGCATGAATCCCAGCGCGTGACTCACCAACTCACGGTCAAGCGGCAGCGTTGCCCCAGTAACCGCGCCGGAACCCAAAGGACATTCATTCGCGCGCTCGCGGCAATCCAGTAGGCGCTCGCCATCGCGGAAAAGCATTTCAAAATATGCCAGCAGCCAGTGGGACGTCAGCACCGGCTCTGCTCGCTGTAGGTGCGTGTAAGCGGGCATCACCAAGGTCTTTGATTCGGTCGCGCGATCCAGCAGCGCTTCCAGCAGGTCGCCGAGCAAAGCGCGGAGATTGTCCACGGAATCACGCACGAACAGGCGCAGGTCAGTCGCGATCTGCTCATTGCGGCTGCGTCCGCTGTGCAGCTTCTTGCCGGTCTCGCCGATGAGCGCCACCAGCTTTTTCTCCACGAAATGATGCACGTCTTCTGCTTCAGGATCGTCGAAGTAGCCAGCCTGCTGTTCACTAGTCTTGCCGATTTCTTCTAGCGCAGCAGCCATGAGTCCGAATTCCGCAGGCGTGACAATGCCTGCGGCTTTCAGTGCCTGCGCGTGCGCGCGGCTGGCTGCAAGCTCGTAGCGCAGCAGTTTCTGGTCAAAAGGAAACGACCTCTGCCACTCTTCGAAATGCGAGTCCAGCGGCTGCCAGAACCGGCCTGACCACATCTTCACTTCGTGATCTCCTCCACCCCAACACGCGAAACCCGCGCGTCTTGGGGGCCCTGTCTCTGCCTGAGCCGCGCCAGCGATCTTGCGGGCAGGCCCAGGATGCGGATGAAACCTTCCGCATCTTTCTGGTCATAGCTCTCGCTCATCGTGAATGACGAGAGATCGGTGCGGTAGAGCGAGTATTCTGACTCGCGTCCGCCAATGGTGACGTTGCCTTTATAAAGCTTCAGCGTTACCGTGCCGCTGACTTCTTTCTGCGTCTCTTCCATGAAAGCATCCAGGGCTTCACGCAGCGGTGTGAACCACAAACCGTAATAAACGATCTCCGCATACTTGAGAGCCATGAGTTGCTTGAAGTGCATGACTTCGCGCTCCAGGCAAAGTGCTTCCAGTTCACGATGCGCCGTTAGCAGCAGGGTTCCGCCGGGAGTTTCATAGCAGCCGCGCGACTTGATGCCGACAAAACGGTTTTCCACCAGATCAATGCGGCCTATCGCATTGCGGCCGCCAATTTCATTCAGCAACTCAACCAGAGGCAATGGTTCAAGTCTTAGGCCGTTCACGCTGATAGGTATTCCCGCTTCAAAGCCAATGGTGACGGTCTCTTCGCGGTCTGGCGCTTCCTGCGGTGAACGCGTGAGCTGCCATGTGGACTCAAACGGCGCGTTAGCCGGATCTTCCAGTTCGCCGCCTTCATGGCTCAGGTGCCAGATGTTACGATCGCGGCTGTGGATTTTCTCTCGGCTTGCGGTTACAGAAATACCGCGCGCTTCTGCGTAGTCGAGGCAGTCCTCGCGTGACTTCAATGTCCATTCGCGCCACGGCGCAATCACTTTCAAATCTGGCGCCAAAGCCTGAAAAGCGTGTTCAAACCGGACCTGATCATTGCCCTTGCCGGTACAGCCGTGCGCCAGGGCGGTAGCATTCTCCTTGAGCGCAACTTCTACCTGATGCTTGGCGATGACCGGCCGCGCCAGCGACGTCCCCAGAAGATACTTGTGCTCATACTCCGCGCCTGCACGCAGGGCAGGGAAGACGTAGTCGCGCAGGAATTCATCGCGCAGGTCTTTTACGATCACTTTTGCCGCGCCGGTCTTGTGGGCCTTCTCAACCACGGCATCAATATCTTCGCCCTGGCCCACATCAGCGATCATGGCGATCACATCACAGTTATAGTTTTCCTTGAGCCAGGGAATGATGATGGAGGTGTCGAGCCCTCCGGAATATGCCAATACGACTTTCTCACGCATGATTGCTCCTTGTGGGCGAGGTGCGCATGCCGCTGCCCAGTAGTAAAAGTAAGATTGCTTTCTGAATGTGCATGCGGTTCTCCGCCTGGTCGAACACAATCGACCGTGGCGAATCGATTACGCCAGCAGTTACTTCTTCTCCACGATGCGCGGGCAGGCAATGCATAAAGACACCGTGCGGCGCCGCGTGGGAGAACAGCTCTTCATTCACCTGGTACGGAGCGAAGATCTTCGCCCGTTTGGCTGCTTCTTTTTCCTGTCCCATGCTGGCCCAGACGTCGGTATAGATGGCATTGGCACCCGTGACGGCTTTCACGGCGTCATTGGTGATGTCGATGATCGCGCCCGTACTGCGGCCAATCTTCTTGGCGGCTGCAGTCACTTCCGGCAACGGCTCATAGCCTTTTGGTGTTGCCACGGAAATACTTGTACCCAATGCTGCTGCAGCCAGCATCAACGAATGCGCTACATTGTTGCCGTCGCCAACATAAGCGAGATGTACATTGTTCAGATCACCAAACTTTTCTTCCAAAGTGAAGAAGTCAGCAAAGGCCTGGCAGGGATGTTCATAGTCGCTCAGCGCGTTGATCACGGGAATGCACGTATGCCGCGCCATATCCACGATGGTCTTATGCTCAAAGGTGCGAAGCACAACCGCATCCACCCAGCGCTCAACATTGCGCGCGATGTCACACACCGGCTCGCGCTCGCCCAAAAGCGACCGCGTCTGGTCCATGAACAGGGAAGTGCCGCCCAGGCTGGCCATGCCGGCTTCAAACGTCAGGCGGGTCCGCAAGGACGCCTTCTCAAAGAACAACACCAGTTGTTTGCCCGCAAGCGCGCCGCGAAAGTCCGCGGGACGGTGTTTGATGATGTGCGTCAGCTCAAACATTGACTTTGTCTCTTCCGGAGAAAAGTCCTGGCAAGACACCAGATCGCGGCAGAGTACGGGCTGCTCTACCGGCGCTTTCATGGCTGTGAGGTCGTACATTCTTGCTGGCATCATCTATTTGTTCCTCCCGGCGATTGCCGCTGTCTTAGTGTTTTGTGCCAATATCTGATCGAGCTGCTGCAATGCTGTGTCAATGTGTTGTTTCTTGATGATGAAGGGAGGCAGGAACCGTATGACGGTTTCATCCGTGCGGTTCACGATTGTGCCCAGCTTCAGCATTTGTTGAAACACTTGTTTGGCTGCATCCGCGGATTCAAGCTCCATGCCGATCATCAATCCCTGTCCGCGCACCTCAACGATGGAACTACGTTTCTTCTGCAATTTCTGTAGTTGTTCCATGAAGTGCTCGCCCACTTTCCGAACATGCTTGAGCATCTTCTCTTTTTCCATCACCGCGATGAGTTGCAGCGCCACGGCGCAGGCCAGTGGGCCACCGCCAAAAGTTGTGCCGTGCATGCCGGGGTGTATGCACCCTGCAACTTTTTCTGTTGCCAGCAGAGCGCCAAGCGGCAGGCCACCAGCTATCGGCTTGGCTACTGTGACCAGATCAGGCTGGATGCCGTAATTCTGGTAGGCAAACCATCGCCCGGTCCGTCCCATGCCGCTCTGGATTTCATCGGCGATCAGCAGCGCATTGTGCTTGCGCGCAAGCCTGTGCGCGGTGTCAGCAAATGCCTGGCTCACCGGACGGATGCCGCCTTCTCCCTGCACAAACTCAAAACCAATGGCGCAGACGGTGGAATCAAATTTGTTTTCCAGATCAGCCACATCATTGAAGCGGACAAATTCCACTCCCGGCACAACTGGCGCGAAGGGCGCGCGATATTTCTCTTTGTGCGTGGTGGCCAGAGCGCCAAACGTCCGCCCATGGAAAGCATGCTCCAGCGCCAGAATGCGCCACTTCGGTTCTTTACCTTCGGCACAACTGGCCTTGGCGTAAGCCCGGGCCAGTTTCAGAGCGCCTTCCCACGCTTCTGTGCCACTGTTGGTAAAAAAGGCGCGATCCATGCCTGAAATCTTTGTCAACGCAGCCGCCAGCCGGCCCTGATACTCGTGGTAAAAGAGGTTTGAAGTGTGGACCAGCAGCTTGGCCTGCTTCGCAATCGTCTTGGTCAATGCCGGATGCGCGTATCCTAGCGCATTCACGCCAATGCCGCTGAGCAGGTCGAGATATTTGCGTCCCTTGTGGTCATACAGGTAAACGCCGCGGCCTTTATGCAGCAGGACGGGATAGCGGTCGTAGGTGGAGACCAGCAGCTTGGATTCGAGTTTAGTTACCTGCTCCAGGTTCACGCGACCAGCACCTCCGTGCCCGATTCAATCTTTGCGAAATAAAATTCCGGCAGCGCTTCAACCTCCGCCGCGGGCAATATGCGCACGCGATTTACGCCGCGAAGCAGTGCGTCCTTGCATGCTTGCAGCTTGGGCAGCATGCCGCCGGCGATAACGGCTTTCTGCGTCAAGGCAGCGGCCATGCCGAGATTGAGCCAGCGAATCACCAGACCATCCGCATCTTTCACGCCCGGTACGTCGGTAAGAAAGATCAGCGCGTTGGCACGGCAGGCCACGGCGCAGGCTGAAGCCATCTGGTCGGCATTGATGTTGTAGTACTGGCCGTCACTGCCCAATGCGACGCTGGAAATCACGGGAATGCAGCCCTGCTGCCAGATCGTCTCAATCCAGCGCGGATCGACGGAAGAAATTTCGCCGACAAATCCCAAATCGTGGCCATTGGTCATCTTCTTGCGTGCGCGGAAGGCGTGTCCGTCGCCTCCACACAGACCCATGGCCGCTTGGCCCACGCTGCCCAGAGCTGCGACAAGCTTCTTATTCATGTGTCCGGCCAGGACCATCACGGCGAAGTCGCGGGTCTCAGCGTCGGTAACGCGCAGGCCGTCAATGAATTCGCTCTGCTTGCCCATCTGGGCCAGCATGCGGGTAAGGGCAGCGCCGCCGCCATGGACCACGGCGACCTGGTGCTCTTTGGCAAGTTGTTTCACCGCGAGCACCGCGCGTTGCAGCAATGCCGCATCTTCCAGAGTGGCGCCGCCGAGCTTGACCACGATCTTCATCTCAGGCCCTCCTCTTCATTCCAGCCAAACATCACATTCATGTTCTGTACTGCTTGTCCTGCCGCGCCTTTTACCAGATTGTCCAGACAAGAGACGATTACCAGCCGCTTGCCGTCCGGCGCCAGGGTGAAGCCCACATCGCAGTAGTTGGTATGCAGCGAATATTGAATCTGCGGCAGCTTGCCGGCAGGGAAGACACGCACAAATGCCGAGTCTGCATAAAACTGTTTCATGCAGCCTTCCACGCCCTCAGCGGTCATTACCGAATTCAGGCGGAGATAGATCGTCGACAGTATCCCCCGCGGAATCGGCAGCAGATGCGGGGTGAAAATCAACTGCTCCGGCAATATGCCAAGCTGCTCCAGGATTTCTCCGGTGTGCCGATGATTGAATACGGAGTAGGCAGAAAGATTCTCCGCCACTTCAACAAAGTGGGTCTTCTGCGTGGGCTGCTTACCAGCGCCAGACACCCCGGACTTGGAATCGCAGACGATGCCGTGATTCAGGTCAACCAGTCCCGCGCGGACGAGAGGCGCGAGCGCCAGGATGATGGATGTGGCATAGCAACCGGCATTCGCCACCAGCGCGGCTTCCTTTAGCTCGCTGCGATGCAGCTCCGGAATCCCGTACACGGCCTGTGCCATGACTTTATCGGCCATTGCCGGATTTGCATCTTTAAAGTCGTAAATCGCGCGATATTCGGGAGTCTCCAGCCGCCATGCGCCGCTCAGGTCTATCACATGAATGCACTGGGCCACCGCTTCCGGCACCCACTCGCGTGAAACTTCGTGCGGTGTGGCCAGAAAAAGAACGTTTACGCCTTTGGCCTTGAGAGTCTCCCAGCGAAACGGTTCCAGCGGATATCCGCCGTTGCCGCTGACGTGGGGATAAATATCATCAAGCTTTGCTGTTGTGCCGATTTCGCCATTACGGGTAAAGAGCACGGGCTTTTTAGCGTAAGGATGGCGGGCGAGCAGGCGCGCCAATTCAAAACCGGCATAGCCGGTTGCTCCAACAACCGCGGGCTGGATTGTTTGCGGCATCAGGCGCGCATGTCCTCAAGGCGCGTCTGCAACTTTTTGGCACTTTTATTGTCGGGAGTAATAATCAACACGGTATCGTCGCCCGCAACTGTTCCAACAACTTCGTCCCAGCCTTCAGAATCCACGCCCAGCGCGACCGGTTGCGCGGCGCCGGAGACGGTTTTGATCACCAGCAGGTTCTGCGCGCGCCGGACTTCGACCACGAACTCCCGCACCACGCGGGAAACCGCGGGCGTGGGATCAGGACCGGCATCGCCATGGGACAGCGTATAGCCCTCAGGGGTGCGCACCAGCCGCAGCTCATTGATGTCGCGCGAAAGCGTAGCCTGCGTCACAGGGAAGCCCCTGCGCGCAAGCACCTTCACCAGCTCCTGCTGGTTAGGCAGCGGGCCGTTATGCACGAGCTCGACAATCAATTGCTGTCTGGCCAATTTCGTCATACGAATAATTATGCAGTGCTATGTATAAATATGCATTGTGAAAGACGCGCATGTCAATAAAAAAAATGAAAAATTTGAGGGAAGTTGCGGGAAGTAAAAGGGTTTAACCACAAAGGACACGAAGGAACACAAAGTAGATCAGGAGATCCGAGAACGCCAACTTACGTGAATGAACGCGGATAAGAAATCGGAAAACCTTGAAACCACAAAGGAAAGGAACACAAAGGTGAATATGAAGCATGTGGCAGCCGGAGAGCTTGCCAGTTTGCTTCATTTCCGGCAGATTTTATTCTGCTGAACTCATCTTCGTGTTCCTTTGCGTTCTTTGTGGTTATCGCAACTTAATCAATCCGTCCAGAATCTTTTCCGCTTGCTGATGCAGATCAGGAGGTGCGCCATACATTACGCTGGCGGTTTTGCCGGATTTATCGAACAGGAACATGGTTGGAACCGCCGTGATGTCGCCGAAGGCCTGGGCTGTGGCCTGATCGGTAATGGCCCAGTGCAGGTCGGGACTCAGCGCATTCACGGTTTCCCGAACTTTGTCCTCGGGCGACTCAACCGCAAAGGCGAGAATGGCCACGTTGTCGCCATATTTCTTTTTCAGGTCGCCCAGCCACTCCAGTGTTGACCGGCAGGGCGGGCACCACGTAGCCCAAAACTCAACCATCACTACGCGTCCCGCAGCCTGCTCGGCCGTAAGAGTCTTGCCGGCGAGATCGGTCAACGTGAACCTGGGCAGAGAAGAGATAGCTGCCATGCTTGTGCTGGTTCCTGCGCGCTCATGGCTGACGACATCTTTCTTGCCGGCAAGAATCAAGTCAATCATGCGGGTGAGGTCATTCTTGAATTTTGCCTGGTTGTCAGCATTGCGCCATGGCGCATAACGTCCCGTGCCGTCTTTTTCGCCAAAGTAGCCAAAGTCGCGCGGCGCTGCGATGAGGACATCATCCAGAAATATTGCAGGGTAGCCTTTCACGCCAAAGCGATTGGCCAGTTTGGAATCACCAAAATTTTCGCTTACGAATATGACTTTCCCGGCGTATTTTGCCGCAACTTCCTGGGCCAGCAAACTTGCTGGATCGGAAATGTTTCAAGTGTACGGCCAGCGCACCAGTGTGAGCGTCGCCGTGCGTGCGGCGCGCTGCTGCAGTGGCGCAGCCGGTTTGAGCGCCGCGTAATATGCGGGAAGCACCTGCTCCAAAATGACTCGTACACTGCGCCACTCATCGGGAGTGGGGGCAGCGCCCTCGGGCTTATTCAGCCAGCCGTTTGCTTTCTCCAGAAAAATCTGGGCGATCGAGTCATCACGCCTGGAAGCAGAAACTTTCTTCAAGTCCTCCGCCACCTGGCTGCGTAGCGCAGACTGTTTGGCCTCGTCCGGCACTGCGGGATCCAACATGCCATAGTGCCGCGTCGCTTCAAGGTATTGGTAAAGCGCTCCAGCATAGGCCTTGGATGAATCAAGCTCACGCGCGAACTTAAGCGTGGCGTTGAGGTTGATAAAGCGCGGATGCATATCAATGGATCGTGGCGGCTGGAAAGCCGCATTTGTCTTTTCCTGAAGCGCTTCCAACTCAGGCAGCACGGAACGTAGTGGAAACGGCGCACCCTTCCGCGCCAGGCTAAGGCCGTAAAGAAAAGAAGCGTATGCCGCCTCTCCCTTCGCTTCACCCAAATATGCCAGGCCATCTTGTGGCTTGGTAGAGGTCGCAAACCCGCGACTACCTTCCAGCAGCGGAATCGTCCGGCCCTGCGCAGATTCTGAGAGTGCGCGGACCGCAGCAGGGAAGCGGCTCCAATCCCGCTGGCGGGCTTGTTTGTCCAGCGCCGCATATTCCAGGCTGGCTTTGCCCCATTCGGCTTCAAACGCAGGCAAATTGTCCTTGATGGCGTCAGCTTTCGCTTCAATCGTTCGCACGGCCTGGAAGTAGTCTTCAGCCTGCCCCAGATTTTCCAGGCCTAGATACAGGCGTCCGGCGGAGCGAACAGACTCTGCGTCCTTGAGCCGCTGCTCAATTCCTTTAGCAAGGTCGGCAAGATCAGGGCTTTGAATAGGGTTCTCTTTCAGCGATTGCTGCAAGCGCTCTATCTCTGCTTTGGTTTGGTCGGCGGCATCTTGTGCGAATGCCGGAACATCCGCGATCAACAGAAACGCTGAAAAGCACAGCGCAATGAATCGCGCCAACGATAGATTCTTCGTGGTCATCTGAATCTCCAGGCGAAAACAGCGAATGGTCAGTCTATTGACTGTGTTCATCCAGGAATGTGAGCCAGCTTGGGACGTGATCACGCGCGGCTGTGACGAGCTGTATGCGCGCTTGAAGAATCTAGCCGGCTGAGGGCTCCATCACTATCGGCATGGTCGGAGTCTGGCTGCCGCCGGGGGGCTCAATGGTTATGGCAAAGCCCTTGGCGGCGATGCCTGACGACATTTTGTGGAACATCATGCCGTTGCCTTTGCTATCGGCTTTGAACCAGCCGGCAGACATGGGTGCGCTGCCGTCTGCCGGAAGCAGCCAAACCTGATAGATCTTGTTGTCCGGAAGAGAAGTCATGTTGCTGGCCATCAACAGCAACGATCCTTGCTGTTTGGAATAGACGGTTTTGATCTGGGGCTGCGGCGGCGTTTTTTTACTGACCAAAGTGAGCGGCCAAGCGTCTGGCGCGTGCAACAGATCATGCACCATCTTGGCTTCAGCCAGATCTTTGTTGGTGCGGGCCAACTCCAGACGTAGCTGCTCCACCTCGGCAAGATTGTGCCTGAGCGCCTGGCGGGTATTGCGGAGATCGCGCCACAGCAAAATGCTGAAGACAGCCAATATCAGCATCATGGTGACGGGCGCAAGGGTGACCCAGCGCCGGCGCAAATGGCCAACGGCGTAGAGCTGCGGATTTCTTCTTTCCATGCGCGGCTCTGCCGCGATCGCGCTGAGCAGGCGTTCACGCGACCTTGCAGGAGGCTGAGGGCCGGTGGCGGAAAGCGCCAGAAGTGCCGTATCTGCGCGCAAGGCTTCCAGTTCGCGACGGCAATCGCCGCAGGCGCCCAGATGGGCTTCCAGCGCCGCCAGGTCTTTGGGATCGTCGAGCGAGCCCATGGCGTAAAGCGCCAGCGATTCAGCGAATTGTGGATGCGCGTTCATGCTAATACTTTTCTCAAAGCCAGCAAGCCACTACGGATGCGGGTCTTGACCGTCCCCAGCGGATCGCCGGTTTTACCCGCGATTTCCGTATGCGTCATGCCTTCAAAGAATGCCATTTCAAGAGCTTTGCGCTGGTCCTGCGGCAGCCCGCCCAGTACGCCACGCACTTTATCGACTACGAGTCTCTGGGAAGCCTCATCTTCCAGATTGGCTCCGGTGGAGATGGGTAATTCATTGATGTCCTCTTCCGGAGGACGTTTTCGCAAGAGATCAATAGCACGGTTGCGCGCGATGACCGCCAGCCAGGGCGCAAGCCTTCCGCGATCGGCATTAAAAGCCTGCGGGTTGCGCCACAACTGTAGAAACACTTCCTGCACCACGTCCTCAGCCGCGGCGGTACTGGTGAGCACACGCAACGCAACCCCATATACGACTCCGGCATAGCGGTCATAAAGATCGGTCATGGCGCTTTGGTCCCCCGCGCGAATGCGGGCGATCAAGGCCGCGTCGTCCTTAGGATTTGGCGCTTGCGTGCCGCTCACTCGCATTCTCTCGCTTTCATAGGAGTACGAATTCTGGAGCCGATTGGATTGCATTCTGGCCCGGTGAAGATGCTGTTAGGCCGCAACCCCATCGTAACAAATCTGTTTTTGTACGGCGAGGGATGTTACTATCCTGCGCATGCGCACCCGAACAGCTGTTCTTTCATTAGCTCTTTTTTCGCTTTGCTCAATCGCTGTTTTTGCCGATTCTGCCGATTTTACCGTGAAAAAAATCGGTGAAGGTATTTATGCGGCTATTGGCACTGACGGCGGAAAAGCCGGCAGCAATGCCGGATTTATTATCGGCAGCAATGGTGTAGTGGTGGTGGATACGTTTGAAGATGTCGCGCCGGCGAAGGACTTGCTGGCGGAAATCCGCAAGATCACGAACCTGCCTATCCGGTTTGTGGTGAACACGCACTACCACCTTGACCACACTGGCGGAAATGCTGTGTTTGCCCAGGCCGGCGCCACGATCCTTGCTCAGCGCAACCTGCGTGGCTGGCTGCGGACAGAAAACCTAAAGTTCTTTGGGCCCAATCCGAAGCCGGAACAAAAAGCCATGGTAGAGGCGCTGGTGCTGCCCGACGAAACTTATAGTGATGCCGTCGATATTTATCTGGGGACGCGCCAGATACAGGTCCGCTACATGCTGGGTCACACCGGCGGCGACTCCGTTGTGACCGTGCCGGATGCCGACGTGGTTTTTGCCGGCGACCTGGTCTGGCAGAAGCATTTGCCCAACTTGATTGATGCCACCACCAGCGATTGGGTCAAGACGCTGGAGAAATTACTGGCCGATCATCCTGCGGCAACGTTTGTCTCTGGGCATGGCGATGTTGCCACTGTGGCCGATGTTCGCGACTTCCATGACTATCTTGTGACTTTGCGCGACGCCATTGCCAAGGCCCAGGCGGCAGGGAAGACTGACCAGGCGCTGGTGGATGCGGTGCTGCCGCAGCTGCAGGAAAAGTACGGTAAAGATTGCCCCGCTGCCTCACCAGATAAGAAGCCATCGGCTCCGACGGCTAGCTGCTGGGGATTTTTTGCGCCATTTTCCAAGCGCAATATTACCCAGACCGCGGCTGAGTTGGCGGGTACAAAGAAAGTTCCTGCACCCTCAGCCGATGCTGATAAAAGTGCGGCAGGAAAATAGACACTAGCGTGTTTGCGGAAACAGCGTATAAAAGTTTGCGGCCGTCTGTTGTCCGATCTCTTCTTTGTTCGTCCCGCGCAGTTGTGCGATGGTCTCGGCAGTGTTCACCACAAAGCCAGGTTCGTTGCGTTTGCCCCGATGCGGCATCGGCGCGAGATAGGGCGAGTCCGTTTCAATCAGCATGCGGTCGAGCGGAACCTGCTTTGCCGCTTCGCGAATGTTTTCTGCCTTGGGAAAGCTGACGTTTCCAGCAAAGGAAATGTAGAAGCCTATGTCCAGCGCCGCTTGCGCATGCTTCCACTCGCCGGTAAAGCAATGCAGTATTCCCGGCAATCCGCTCGGCGCCCAATGAACGCGAAGCATTTCGAGAGTGTCGTTCCACGCATTCTCGCTGTTGTTGCTGGGGCGGCAGTGGATAATAATTGGCAGCTTCGCTGCTGCAGCTAACTCCATCTGGCGGCGGAAGACTTCTTTCTGAACGTCGCGCGGCGAGTGATCATAGAAATAATCCAGGCCGATCTCGCCCCACGCAATCAGCTTTGGATGCTTTGCCAGCCGCTCCATCTCGGCGTAATCGGCATCTGTCGCCACGCTGGCTTCATGCGGATGCAACCCGGTGCTGGCGAAGATCCAGTCATGCTGCTCGGCGATCTTCAGCGCGCAATCGTATGTTCCCGGCCCAGTACCGCTGCCGATGGCCAGAATGCGCTCCAGTCCGGCTTCGCACGCGCGCGAGAGCATGTCAGCGCGGTCAGAATCGAATTTGTGGCCCTCAACGTGGGCGTGGGAATCGATGTACAAAACTTTCCTCGTTATTTATAAATATCACGCATTGCGGGAGTGATCCAGATTCAATAAGGAGGAGTGTGATGGCCGTTTCGCGTAGAGACTTTATCAAGACCGGTGTAGGAAGCGCATGTACATTGGCGGCGGGAGCAGGCGTGCTAAAGGCCCAGACAGCACAGCCTGCCGCTACTCCGCCATCCAACTCAACACCGGCCGACCGCATGCCGCCAATCCCCGCGGACAAGCTTACGCCGGAACAGAAGAAGGCTTCCGATGATTTTACCGCAGAACGCAAGACACCTGTTTTTGGTCCGTTTATTCCGCTGCTGCGCAGCCCGGAAGTGATGCTTCGCGCCCGGGCCATGGGCGATTATCTGCGCTATAAGAGCGTACTGCCGGCGGCGCTCAATGAATTTGCCATCCTGATCACCGCCCGCCACTGGACGCAGGGATACGAGTGGGCGGTGCATGAACCCATCGCCGTAAAGGCCGGACTGAAGCCAGAGATTACGCAGGCGCTTGCTGAAGGCCGCCGTCCGCAGGTCATGTCTGCCGATGAAGAAATGATTTATGAGTTCTGCACCGAACTTCACCAGAACCAAAGCGTAAGCGATGCAACGTATGCTCGGGTGCTGGCAAAGTTTGGAGAGCAGGGAATCATCGACCTGATCGGAGTGAACGGTTACTACGCGTTTCTGGCGATGGTACTGAACGGGACGCGAACGGCTGTGCCGAAAAACACAGCTCCGCCCTTGCCGGCATTTCCGCATTAAGCCAGCAGAGTCGGAATGAGGTTTGAACGCTTACTAATGGCGCCTTTTTAGTGCGTCTAGATATTGTTGGTGAATCTCTGGTTTGGCAAGCGGACCGTAGTGAGATACGATCCTTTCGAGGATTTCGGGAATGGCGGCCGCACACCAAATCTGCGCGTTATCCGCTGCTGCAGCTAAAATTTTGTCCATTTCATTTCCGGAAAAAGGCTTATATCTACATAGCTCGCGAGCGTTTTCTTCAGCCGAGCGAAAGCTGCCCGATTTTGCAAATCGCTCAATTATTCTCGTGCGTATCTTGGCTCCTAGACGTGTGACATCATGTCCAAGTTGTTCGGCGCGCAACTTTAAGGCGCGTAGAAGCTTTTCATATCCGGCACTGGAACTAAGGTCGACCCAATGCCATTTCTTTATTCGATTTGGAACAGAACATTGTTCGAGCAATACGGGAATAATATAAATCGTTGATTCGGGTTTCTCTTCCGCAACATCGAGCGCTTGCGCAATCTCTTTTTGAACATATCCAGTCTTCTGAACAGCGTGTGAAGAGAGGCATACAAGAACAACATCACTACCGCGCACTGCTTGCCTGATTGCCGGGTCCCAATCCTCGCCAGGAAGTAGATCCTCGGCATCGAGCCAGGGCAAAAAACCATCATCTTGTAATTGTGTGTAAAGCTGGCGAACTCTAGCTTTGTCCTCAGAAGCGTGGCATAGGAAAATTCGAAATCTGTCCGGCATGTTATTGTTAATTAGGGATGTTATATCCGTATTAAATCTTTGCGGGTGCCCACGGTGTGTGCTTTCTATTGTCGTCCCTGTAACTGTCAGCTTCAAATTCCATAGGGAGATCATTCGACGCAATACTTCTGGGCTTGGAACTGTTAGCCCATTAACATAGTTGTAAATAGTTCTGGAAGTAACCTGCAACAAATTAGCGGCTTCATTGATGCTTAAGTTATTGTCACTGAGAGTATGGCGAAGTTGCAGGGAAATCTGCTCAGCGAGCCTCTCTTCATCCAACGAACGTTTCAATTTCTTCCTCAATACGTGGCTGGAGTAACATCAACCTAAATTTGATCACTTCAGCTTCGCCCCGACCGGTACATCCTCCAGGAATCCTGCCAGCACCGGCTTGCCGTCTTCGCCGACCGAAGCTGCGACGATCATGCCGTTTGATTCCAGGCCGCGCAGCTTGCGCGGTTGAAGATTGGCCACGATCACCACTTTGCGGCCGATCAGGTCCTCTGGCTTGTAAGCCAGCGCAATTCCCGCGACGAGTTGGCGGACTTCAGTGCCTATATCCACTTCGAGCCGCAACAATTTATCCGCGCCTTTCACTTTTTCCGCTGCCTTTACCTGCCCGACGCGAAGCTCCACTTTCATGAAGTCGTCAATGGAGATTTTTCCATCGGCGATTGTCGGAGCTTGGGCAGGCGGTGCAGCTTTGGCTGCTGGTGCGCCTTCCGTGGGGCCATGCGCGGCTTGGGTGGCAGGTTGTCCCGCGCGAGCACCTTCTCCCGCAGGTGCAGGGGTGGCGGCTGTGCCATTTGTCGATGACGGAATAGTGGAAGCCGCTTGTGCTGCGCGCTCCTGTTCCATCTGTTGCATCCTCTCGATTGAAGTTTTGTCGGCGCGCGGGAACACTGGTTCCACTTTGCCGAGTTTGCCGCCCAGCGGGAGCTGCGCCCACTTGAGATCCACAAGATTGAATTTGCTGATCTCGCCCAAGCCAAGCTGCCTCCAAATTTTTGCCGTGGATTCAGGCAACACCGGATGCACCAGCGCCGTGACAACACGCAATGCCTCTGCCGCCGTATAAAGAATGGTCGCCAGGCGCGATTTGTTTTCCTCGCCTTCTTTTTCCGCGACGATCCAAGGCTCTTCATCGACCAGATATTTGTTGACCGCGCCAATCAGTGACCATGCGGACTCCAACGCGCGAGAAAACTGGTAGTCATCAAACAATTGGCCGAATTCCTGGATCACAGCCTGCGCGTGTTCTTTGATGACGCCATCGGTAGCCTTGCGCGCCACCGTGGGTGAAGGATATGGGACCGAACCGTTAAAGTAACGGTTGATCATGGTTAAAGTACGACTTGAAAGATTGCCCAGGTCATTCGCCAGATCGGAGTTGTAACGCTGCACCAGCGCGTCAAAACTGAATGAGCCATCCTGCCCGAAAACAACTTCACGCAGCAGGAAATAACGCAGAGGGTCATTGCCCATCACGTCGATGACGGTTTCCGCGCGCACAATGTTGCCGCGCGATTTTGACATCTTGCTCTCTTCAAACAGCAGCCATCCATGCGCAACCACTTGCTTCGGCAATGGAAGGCCCGCAGCCAGCAAGAAAGCCGGCCAGTAAACGCAGTGAAAGCGGATAATCTCCTTGCCGATCATGTGCACGTCGGCAGGCCAATAATGCTCAAACTTCTTCTGCTCCGCCGGATCTTTCGAGCCCAATCCCATGGCAGAGCAGTAATTGATTAATGCGTCCAGCCACACATACATCACGTGCTTGGGATCGCCGGGAACGGGAACGCCCCATTTGAACGTGCTGCGGCTGATTGAAAGATCGCGCAGCCCGCTCTTGACGAACGCAATCACTTCATTGCGCCTCGTCTCCGGTCGAATGAAGCCAGGGTTTTGCTGGTAATGGGCCAGTAATTGGTCGGTGAAAGCGGAAAGCTTGAAGTAGTAGTTCTCTTCGCTCACCGTTTCAGTAGGCCGTCCGCACTCAGGGCAGGGCGCGCCCGGCCCGACGGAGTCGACATAAAGTTCGTCAAACACGCAATACTGGCCGGTGTACGTGCCTTTATAGATGTGGCCATTCTCCTGGATACGCTTCCACAACTCCTGCGCCCCAGCCTTGTGACGCGGCTCAGTGGTGCGGATGAAGTCGTCATTGGAGATGTTCATCTTCTCAAACAGCGAACGGAAGAGATTGGAGACTTCATCGGCGAACTGCTTGGGCGTTTTGCCCGCGGCCTGGGCAGAGCGTTCAATCTTCGTCCCGTGCTCATCGGTCCCGGTAAGGAAGTAGGTGTCAAAACCCAGCATGCGCTTGCGGCGCACAATGGCGTCACACACCAGCGTGGTATATGCGTGCCCAATGTGCGGACGGGCGTTTACATAGTAGATGGGCGTAGTAATGTAAAATTTCTGACTGCCCTTATCCATTGGTATTTTCCAGATAAACCTTGATTGCTTCCTGCATAACGGTTTTTAAAGGTACTTTCTTTTCTTTTGCGATCTGGCGGCAATCTTCATACTCGGGAGCATAGTTGCTGATACTGCCGTTCAGGTTGGCCAGTTTCATGCGAACCTCGCCCCATTTTGTGCTGACGCTCACGTGGCGGCGAGTGAGCGCAGCGCGGCTTTCACGCCGCATTCGAACGCCGAGCGTTGTGGTCTCAGCCAAAATGAATTTCGTGAGGCGCTGGCTGTCTTCCGTGCGACAGAGCACGGTCAGCAGCATGCCAGGACGGCTCTTCTTCATCTGTACCGGTGTGCCGAATGCGTCTAGAGCACCGTTCTGCAGCACCTGCTCCATCACGTAGCCAAAGACCTGCGGCGTCATGTCGTCGACATTGGCTTCCAGTACCGAGATTTCTTCCACCGGGAATGGTGATTCATGCTGCGTCGCCGTGGTTTCACCCACGGTAAGCCGAAGCACATTGGGAGAGTTCTTAAAGTTGCGACTGCCCGCGCCGTAGCCAATCTTCTCCGTCTTCATCGCCGGGAAGTGAGAGAAGCGCGATGCCAGCACACTGACGATCGCAGCGCCCGTGGGCGTAACCAGCTCTTTCTGGATTTCTCCGGAGTAGACGGGAGCGTTCTTCAGCAGTTCAAGTGTGGCGGGAGCAGGAATGGGAAAAGCGCCGTGCGCGCATACGACTGTTCCGCCGCCGACGTTCAGCGGCGAGCATATCCACTCATCTACGCCCAGCACTTCCGAGCCGACTGAGGCGCAAACAATGTCGACAATTGCATCAATGGCACCGACTTCATGAAAATGAATCTTCTCAACGTCAGTATTGTGGACCTTGGCTTCCGCCGCTCCCAGCGCTTCAAAGATCCTGATCGCCCGATCTTTTGCCGACCGGCTGATGCCCGCTGCGTTGATGATCTGGCGAATTTCTTTCAGCCCGCGATGAGTGTGTGAATGCTTCAGTCCATGCTCATGCGAGTGTTCGTGAGAATGGCTGTGCTCGTGGCTATGGGTGTGTTCGCTGGCGTGAGAGTGTGAATCCGCCTCAGCGCGCGAGTGGGAATGCGCGTGGGCGTGCTCCTGTCCATGAGAATGAGAGTGTCCCACAGACGAGGGTCTTGCAGGGCTGAATGCTGATTGCTGATTGCTGAGTGCTCCTGCCCAGAACTCTTCCCGCGGCAGCTCTTTTTCTCCGGCGGCAATCACATCAAGCTTCGTAGCGCTGATGCCGCTGCGGTCGACGCGGGAGATTTCCAGACGGGCATCCACGCCCAGAGCTTCGACCGTCCGGGTAAGGACCTCAGGCGGAACTCCGGCATCCAGCACGGCGCCAAGAAACATATCGCCGCTGATCCCGGAAAAGCACTCTAGGTAGGCAATGCGCATAAGAGCAACGATTTGAGCAATACTTCAGGCTCGCGCCCGCAAGCAGGGCGCAAACCTTCATCATAGGTTCAGTATGCGCTGCCGTCAAACCGTCCCCAGGTTTTGTGTTTGCTATAATCACCTTTTCTGTCAGCAACTTACGGCTTGAAATGAGCCCCAACCGCTGAAACATCCAGGCAAAGGCAAACACTTGTACCTGCAACTACAGCAGCAGCTTACCCAGCGCGTCCACGACCTTCTGAAGCGGCAATATGATGTCGAACTGCCGCGTGTGGTGGTCGACCAGCCCCCCAACGTCGGACTGGGCGAATACGCGCTGCCGCTAAGCTTTGAACTGGCCAAAAAGCTGCGGAAGCCGCCGCGGAAGATTGCGGAAGAAGTGGTCGCCGGGCTGGGCCAGGTTCCGGGCTTTGAGAAGTTTGAAGTCGCGGGCGCAGGTTACATTAATGCACGGATCAACCGCGAAGAAGCAGCCCGATTGCTCCTGAATTCCCAGGCAACGCAGCCTGGTTCCGCCAGCGGCAAAAAGATTCTGGTCGAGCACACCAGCATCAATCCCAACAAGGCGGCTCACATAGGCCATCTGCGCAACGCCATCCTGGGCGATACGTTTGTCCGCTTGCTTCAGGCTGCGGGCGCGCGTGTGGACGTGCAGAACTATATCGATAACACCGGCGTCCAGGTGGCGGACGTGGTGGTTGGCTTTTTGTATCTGGAGAAAAAAGGGAAGAGCGAGATTGAGAAGCTGATTGCGGCTGCGGGCCCGCCGCCGCGCTCGTTCGATTATTACTGCTGGGACCTCTACGCGCGTGTTTCACAATGGTATGAAGAGAGCAAGGAGAACCTGAAGCTTCGGCTGCAAACGTTGCATGACATTGAGCATGGCGGCAATGAAGCAGCTGAGATCGGCAAACTGGTTTCTACTGCGATTATCCGGCGGCACCTGCAGACCATGCAGCGCCTGGGCATTGAATATGACTTTCTGCCGCAGGAAAGCGAAATCCTCCATCTTCATTTCTGGGAGTCGGCGTTTGAACAGTTGAAGAATAAGGGCGTGCTCTACTTTGAGACCGAGGGCAAGAACAAAGGCTGCTGGGTGATGAAGCGGGCTTCTACACAAACCGCTAAACGGCAATCCGCAGCCGAAGACAATGATGCTCCTGATGCCAAGGAAGGCCCGGACGAAGACGCCAAAGTGATCGTGCGTTCCAACGGCACGGTGACTTACGTCGGAAAAGATATTGCTTATCATCTGTGGAAATTCGGTTTGCTGGGGCGCGACTTCGGCTACCAGCGTTTCTATCATTATCCCAATGGGCGGCAGGTCTGGATTTCCGCGGAGTCCGGCGAGGCCGACCACCCGCATTTTGGCGGCGTGAATGCGATTTATAACGTGATCGATTCGCGCCAGGCCGATCCGCAGAACAATGTGATTGAAGCGATTCGCGGGCTGGGTTACACCGAGCAGGCGGAGGACTACCATCATTTTTCTTATGAAATGGTGGCGCTCACGCCGCGTTGCGCCATGGAGCTGGGCTACGACGTGTCGGAAGAAGACCAGAAGCGCTCTTATATAGAAGTCTCTGGACGTAAGGGCTTTGGCGTGAAGGCCGACGATCTTCTGGATTCGTTGATCGCGGCGGCGCAGAAGGAAGTGGACTCTCGCCATCCTGAGATGAGCGAGCAGGAGCGGCATGAGATTGCGTCGCAGATTGCCATTGGCGCGTTGCGTTACTTCATGTTGAAGTTCACTAAGACTTCAGTAATAGCGTTCGATTTTAAAGAGGCTTTGAGCTTTGAGGGCGAAACCGGGCCTTATGCGCAGTATGCAATTGTCCGTGCGACAAATATCTTTCGCAAGGCCGGACTGAGCGCGGAAGAAATTCTGGCCGGCAAGATTGATTTGCGTTTTCTTAAAGAAGACGACGAACTGTGGGAGCTCTGGCTTCGCGCCGGACAGCTTTCCAGCATGGTTGAGCAGTGCATCTCCACGACGGAACCGGCTTACGCGGCCAAGTACGCGTTCCAACTGGCGCAGCAGTTCAACAATTTCTACCACAAGCACCACATCCTTACGGAGACAGACGAAGCAAGAAAGGGCTTTCTGCTGGCGACGGCAGCCGTTGTGCGTCGAGCGCTGATCCAGAGCCTTGAATTGATGGGGATCAGCGCGCCCAGCGTAATGTAAAGTTTCGTTTTCGGGGCAAAGCAGGTTGCGCGCGAACTCAGCTTTCAATGTGCTTCAGGCGGTGACGAATCGTTCCCTGAAGCGTCTCTCAAAGAGTACTATTTCAGCATAGGAAAAACTCCGCTTGGTAAAAGTTCTCTGAAACTTCTCAGGGATATTTGCGTACCAAATAAGGCATGACTATGGAACTGACTATTAAGAACCTTTCCAAGACTTACAAGAATGGCGTTAAAGCCCTTGATAACGTATCTCTTACGATCCCGCGAGGCATGTATGGCCTGTTGGGGCCGAATGGCGCGGGGAAGTCCACCCTGATGCGGACGCTGGCGACCCTGCAGGAGCCGGACAGCGGCAGCGCCACGCTGGGGGAGATCGATGTCCTCAAGCAAAAAGACGAAGTTCGCCGTCGGCTTGGATACCTGCCGCAAGAGTTTGGCGTGTATCCCCGAATCTCTGCCCAGGATATGTTGAGCCATCTGGCGTTGCTGAAGGGAATCACGAACTCACGTGAGCGTAAGGAAGTTGTCTCCGCCATGCTTCAGCGCTGCAATCTTTACGATGTCCGCAAGAAGGCCCTGACCGGCTTTTCCGGAGGTATGCGGCAGCGTTTTGGGATTGCCCAGGCCCTGCTCGGCAATCCTCAATTGCTAATCGTGGATGAACCCACGGCGGGCCTTGATCCGGGCGAACGCAACCGGTTCTACAATCTGCTGGCTGAAGTAGGGGAACAGGTCATCGTCATACTCTCAACACACATTGTGGAAGATGTAATGGACCTTTGCACCAACATGGCCATCATTCACGAAGGCAAAGTGCTATATCAAGGCGAGCCGCAGGCTGCGATATCCAGCCTGAACGGCCGGATCTGGCACCGTTCGATTGAGAAGACGGAACTGGCCCATTACGAGCAGACGTTCCGCGTTGTGTCAAACAAACTGGTTGGCGGCAGGCCATTCCTGCATGTTTACGGAGAGCAACTGCCTGGTGATGGATTTCTTCCCAGCCAGGCTGATCTGGAAGACGTCTTCTTTACCAAAATCCGGAACTGGGACTAGGAGCGACCAATGTTTCTGCGCATAGCGTTGTTCGAAATCCGCTTTTGGCTCCGATCCTGGATGGTTTGGATTTTCCTCTTCATCATCGCGTTGCTGATCTTCGGTGCAGTCAGTACTGATCAGATACAGGTGGGAAACTCTTTATCCAACACGTACCACAACGCGCCTTACGTCATCCAAAATTATTATTCGTTCATTGGGCTGCTCACACTGCTTATGTCCACGGCATTTGTCACCGCAGCCGCCATTCGTGATTTCACCCACAATACCTATCAGATTATTTTCACCACGCCCCTCAAACGCTTTGATTTTCTGATAGGCCGTTTTATTGGCGCCACTCTTATCTCGGTGATACCCATGCTGGGCGTCTCGATTGGCATACTTCTGGCCAAGTACATGCCCTGGGTCGATCCTGATCGATGGGAGCGGGTGAACTGGGCTGCACACCTGAACGGCATTGTTATTTTTGCTTTGCCCAACGCATTTTTCATGGCGGCAGTTCTCTTTGCCATTGCCGTACTGGCCCGCAATGAGATCGTTTCGTTTGTTGCGGCTTTGATTCTGCTTACAGGCTATGGCGTCGCCGGCTATCTCCTGCAGGACATTCAACATGAACAGATTGCAGCCCTTCTCGATCCATTTGGCACGCGCGCCTTTGATCTGGTCACGCGTTATTGGACGGTTGCGGAGAAAAACGGTCTCTCGATTGGGCTTCAGGGCCTGTTGTTCTGGAACCGGCTACTTTGGATCGGTATTGGCTGCCTCGCCTTTGCCGTAGCCTATGCTCGTTTCAGCTTTGCTGAAAGAAGTACCAAGCCTCGGCCCATTGAAGCCGATGCTGAGGAAGCCATCCAGCCGGTCGCGATTACCCTGCCCCGCCCGCAGTTACACGATGCGCCGTGGGCCAAGTTTGTAGGCTCGTTCAAGATCCACTTTATGGGCATGGCAAGAAGCACATTCTTTGTTGTGATTGCTGTTGCATCACTCTTGAATTGCATTCCCAGTCTTGCTCTGAGCGCTACGGAAGGCTATGGCAACCAGACGCTCCCCGTCACGTATTGGATTCTTGATCTGATACGGGGCACGCTGTACCTGTTTGTGGTCATCGTGATTACCTACTATGCCGGCGTGCTGGTCTGGAAAGACCGCGACGAACGCATGGACGAAATTGCTGACTCCACGCCCGCTCCTGACTGGATCTCCTATGCCTCGCGCCTGCTCACATTGATTTTGATGATTATGCTGATGCAGACCGCTGCATTGCTGGGCGGCGTAATAGTGCAAGCCTGGCATGGCTACCATCGCTACCAGATTGGTCTCTATTTATATGAGCTTCTGGTCCGCGATGCATCTGGTTTTCTATTTCTAAGTGTGCTGGCTTTCCTGATCCATGTATTTTCCCCCAACAAGTACCTTGGCTATTTTTTCTATATCGCTTTTATCGCAGCCAACGCGTTTATCTGGCGGCCTTTGAATGTAGCCATCAGGCTGGTTCAGTTCGGCGCCAGGTCACCCGAAACCTATTCAGACATGTTTGGGGAAGCGCCGTATCGCACCGCCTGGAATTGGTACACGCTTTACTGGCTCATCTTCTGCGGGGTGCTGGGGATTCTTACCGTGATGTTCTGGCCGCGCGGCAAACAGGACCGCTGGCGCGGCCGGCGACGCAATGCTGCGCTTCGGTTCCACGGTGGCTGGATTTCGGCAACACTTCTGTGCCTCGTGGCTTTTGCCTGCACTGGCGGCTGGATCTGGTATAACACCGCTGTATTGAACCGTGTTGTTGGCCCCAAAACATTGCAGCGCCGCCAGGCCGAATACGAAAAGACTTACAAGCAGTTTGAAAAACAGCCGCAACCTCGCGTCCGCAGCGTGAAGTACGCCATTGATGTCTATCCAGAGTCGCGCAACATGACAATGCGGGCCGAGCAAGTAATTCAGAATCCATATCCGCAACCGCTCACGGAAATTCACTTCACCGTTGATCCCAACTATGTGACGGAGATTGATATACCGGGAGCGTCCCTGAGCAAAGACGATCAAAAACTTTACTACCGAATCTACAAATTCGATTCGCCTCTGCAGCCCGGTGAAAGCCGCACCATGCACTTCACGGTAAAGAGCAAAAATCGCGGCTTTGAGAATGATTTGAGCACAGTGGAGTTGGTACAGAACGGAAGCTTCTTCAACAACACGATTGGCCCAGTCATCGGTTATAACGCGCAGCGCCAACTTGCCGATCCGAATGACCGAAAAAAGTTCGGCTTAAAAGAAATCGATCTAATGCCGCCGCTTGAGCGCAACTGCACAGACGATTGCCGCGAGACATACTTGGGCGGCCATTCCGATTGGGTGGATGTGCAGACGGTTATTAGCACGTCCCCCGACCAGTTGGCGATTGCCCCCGGTTCGCTCCAGCGGGAGTGGCAGGAGAATGGTCGCCGCTATTTTGAATACAAGCTAGATCACCCATCGCTGAACTTTTATTCCTTCATGTCTGCCCGCTATGAAGTGGCGCGGGAGGAGTGGAACGGCATCAAGCTAGAAGTCTATTACGACCGGCAGCATCCCTGGAACGTACCGCGAATGATGAATTCGCTCAAGAAATCCCTGGATTATTACACCAAGAATTTCGGCCCGTATTATCACAAGGAAGCTCGCATCATTGAGTTTCCGCGCGTTGCCCGTTTTGCCCAGGCTTTCCCCGGCACCATGCCATATTCGGAGTCCATCGGTTTCATTGCCAACATCAATAAGCCCGACGATATCGACTTTGTCTTTTATGTTGTGGCGCATGAGATGGGGCATCAATGGTGGGCGCACCAGGTGATCGGAGCAAACATGGAAGGGGCGACGCTGCTTTCTGAAACCATGGCGCAATATTCCGCGCTGATGGTGATGGAAAAAGAATATGGCCGCGACACGATGCGGAAATTCTTGAAATACGAGATGGACAATTATCTGCGTTCCCGTGGCGCTGAACGCTTGAAAGAACGTCCGCTGCTAACGGTGGAGGCGAACCAGGGTTACATTCACTATCGGAAGGGAAGCGTGGTGTTGTATTACCTGAAAGAGATGATTGGCGAAGAAGCCGTCAATCGGGCGCTGCGCAAAGTAATCCAGCAGTATGCGTATGCCCAGCCACCATACCCAACTTCGCATGCACTGGTGGATGCCTTACAGGAGCAAACGCCACCCCAATTGCAGTACTTGATTAAGGACCTGTTTGAGGACATCACCGTCTTTTCCAATCGCACGCTGGACGCTACTGCCCATCCACGCGCGGACGGCAAATACGATGTAACCATCAAGGTAGAGGCTCGCAAATACAAAGCTGATGCCAAGGGAAATGAAACCGAGGTTCCGATCAATGACTATATCGATATCGGCGCGTTTGCCAAACCCGCCAAGGGCAAGAAGTACGGTGACACGCTCTATCGCGAGCGGGAGCATGTAACGCAGACCGCTTCGACTTTTACATTTGTAACGAACTCACTGCCGGAGAAAGCAGGCATAGACCCGTTTGCGATGCTGATCGATCGTGTCCCGGACGACAACACGAAGACCGTGAGTGTGGTAAACGGCAAATAGACTTTGCAGCCAGCCGCATCTTCTGTTCCAAAAACTCTGTTGGGATTAGTCTCTGCAACTGATTGATTTCGGTATTGCAGAATCAAATGCGCTGTTTCAAGAGCACATGCTTTTCGAGCGCGCATAGGTCTATGTCATCGTTTATCTGCAAGGGCCTCTTGCAAGAACTCGGTTACTGATTCAGTAAGCCTGCGAGGACGAGCCATAATCGATGTGGCCAGCGCCTGGCTGCGCACCAGGCGATGTCCTGCAACGCGCATGATTTGTAAAGAACCTCGCGAGCCTTTGCGCAAGGCCAGGACCGCCACACGCAACGATTGGGGCGCAATTTGCTACGCTGACGGCGCATTCTATGAGGCCAAATGGCGTAATGATCTGGAAATCTTTGACCGCGTTGGCGGCGGCGATTCTTTTGCCTCTGGATTGATTTACGGATTTCTTGCGGGCCAATCGCCGCATTGGGCGGTGGAGTGCGGTGCAGCGCACGGGAGCTCTGGCCATGACCACGCCCGGCGACACGACGATGGTCACGCTAAAAGAAGTAATTCAGGTTATGCAGGGCGTGGGGGCGCGGATCGCGCGCTAATTCGGAAAACTATGACAAGTTCACAGGTTCGAGAGCGGATTCTTGAGACGGGCATTATCCCCATAGTTCGCGCATCTTCCGCCAAAGATGCGGCGTTCGCTGTAAAAGCCGTAGCTGCCGGCGGCATCCCTATCGCAGAACTGACAATGACGGTCCCCGACGCCGTTGCGGTGATTGCCGATCAAAACGATGGGAAAAGACGTAATCGTGGGCGCAGGTACGGTGCTCGACGCAGAGACCGCCCAACGGTGCATTGATGCCGGAGCCGAATTCATTGTCAGTCCGGGATTTGATCTTGAGACGGTGAAGCTGTGTAAGCAACAGAACAAGCTGGTAATGGCCGGCGCTCTTACTCCAATCGAAGTTATCACGGCATGGAAAGCCGGCAGCGATTTTGTGAAAATTTTTCCGTGTGGGAATGTCGGGGGAGCCAGGTACATTAAGGCACTGAAAGGCCCCTTACCGCAGGTTCCCATGATACCTACCGGCGGCGTGAACCTGGAGACGGCGGCAGACTTCATTCGCGCAGGCGCGGCTGCGCTCGGGATTGGCGGGGAGCTGATTTCTCCGGCTGCGCTGAAGAGCGGCGACAGTCTGGAGATCACGAGAATTGCGCGCCGCTACCTAGCTGCGATTGCCCAAGCAAGGAGTCCCTCATCCATCCCCAATTAATCCCTATTTGCAGAGGTGTGCGTTCATGAGCGCCAAAGGCATGCTATTGCCGGATTTTTTTTCATCCGCTCAAGCGCCGCACCCGTTACGTCGCCCGAGCCCGGGCTCGTCCGTTGCGTAGGCGCCTATAATGACAATCTTCTTCTTGCTGAACACCGCATGCAGAAAGGCTGGGTGGGAACCAGACATCAGCACCCGCATCATCA
>DASXKZ010000307.1:0-12580 GCA_036496525.1 Candidatus Angelobacter sp. | reverse complement strand
TGCACGCGCCCGGAGGCACTCAGATTGTGCGCTGGACCGATGGCAAAGTCTATCTCCGCGGCCCGGCGCAACTAGTGTGCCAGGGAGAGTTTCTTGGCTGACGCAAAGATCACCAGACCGGCAAAGATCATTCGGCCCGCCGCTTTGCGCCCGGGTGACAAGATTGGGATCATCGCTCCGGCCAGCAGCTTCAACCATGAAGCGTTCCTGCGTGGCTGCGACCGCCTGCGCCAGATGGGCTACGAGCCTGTCTACTCCCAGAATATTTTTGAACGCGATCTTTACTTTGCCGGAAGCGTTGATCGGCGCATGCATGAGTTCCATGAGTTCTGGCGGCGTGAGGACATTGCCGCGCTCATCTGCGTGCGCGGCGGATATGGCAGCAATTACCTGCTGGAAAAACTTGACTACGGCATGATCTCCGAGCACCCGAAAATTCTGATGGGATGCAGCGACGTCACTTCCCTGCTCACGGCAATCCATGACCGAACCGGATTAATTGGCTTTCACGGCCCCATGGTGGCCAAGGACATCGCCGACGGGACATTCGACGACGCAAGCTGGAAAAGCGCGCTGCAAGGCGCAGACAACTGGCAGATCCAGACCTCAGGCGTTGAGGTGTTGCGCACCGGCAAAGCGGCAGGCCGTCTCTATGGCGGATGTCTCTCAATGTTGGTGGCGTCGCTGGGCACGCCGTTTGAGATCCAGACGGAAGACGCCATCCTCTTTATAGAAGATATCGGCGAAAAACCCTTTCGCATCGATCGCATGCTGACGCAACTGCGGTTGGCCGGCAAGCTGGAGAAAGTGCGCGGCTTTGTCTTTGGTGAAATGCTTGACTGCGCTCCGCCGAAGGGTGAGAGCTACACGCTGCAGCAGGTCATCATGCGTGTGCTCGCTCCTTACAAAGTGCCGATTGTTTACGGTCTCAAATCGGGGCACGTAGGCAGCGACAATATTACATTGCCTATCGGCGTCGAAGCGGAACTGGAAGGCGAAGGGGCGGATGTGAGCTTGAGAGTTCTAGAGGCTGCAACGTTGTAGCAATCAGCAATTAGTATTCAGCAAAAACTTTTTACCGCAAAGAACGGAAAGGAAGAATTTTTGCTGAAATCCCGACCCTGGGTGTCCGTTGTTAAGGGGAGGGAATCTACGCTGCCCAGATTAATAGGGCTATGTAAGATATCGAATCCCAAGCCTCGGAGCATGATTCGATGGTTTGTTGTTCGAAATGCTTCGCCCATGAATCTTTGCGGCGATAGAGTTCTCGCTCCGCTCGGGATTTCAGAAAAATGATCCCTTTGCGTTCTCCGCGTCCTTTGCGGTAAATAGGTTTTGCCGTTAATCTAAAATCGTGGAACAACAGCACGTACATATCATTGGAATCTGCGGGACGGCGATGGCGTCGCTCGCGGGACTGCTCAAACAGCGCGGCTTTAAGGTCACGGGCTCAGACGCGGCGGCATACCCGCCCATGTCGGACTTCCTGGCGTCGATCAATATCCCGATCCTGCAGCCATACTCTGAGGCCAACCTGAAGCCGCGACCGGACATGGTGATCGTGGGCAACGCTATCTCGCGCGGCAATCCAGAGCTGGAATACGTTCTGGACGAGCGGATTCTTCTCCGCTCCATGCCGGACATTCTCTTTGACCTTTTTCTCCGCACGCGCCAGCCTCTGGTCATCGCGGGCACGCATGGCAAGACCACCACCACGTCCATGTTGGCCTGGATATTTCAGTCGGCGGGAAAAGACCCATCGTTTCTGGTGGGCGGGATTGCCGAGAATTTTGGCAGCAGCTTCGCCCTGCGTCAGGGCAAGCATTTCATTATTGAAGGCGACGAATACGATACTGCGTTCTTCGATAAAGGCCCAAAGTTCCTGCACTATTTCCCGCAGTCTGTCATTCTTACGTCAGTGGAATTTGACCACGCCGATATCTATGCCGATCTGGACGCTGTAAAGCTGGCTTTCAAGCGGCTGGTGAACCTCGTCCCGCGCAAAGGCAGGATCATTGCCTATGACGCGAATGAAAATGTGGACGAGTGTGTAGCCAGGGCGCTTTGTCCGGTGGAGAAGTACGGCATGAAGGAAAATTCCTTCTGGCGCATCACCAACATGCAGTTTGCCGCCGAGCGGACCACATGGACCGTTCTGCGCGACGGAAAAGAGCCGGTTGATTTTGAATTTGCCCTGGCCGGCGATTACAACGTGCTCAATGCCACGGCTGCGGCAGCCATGGCGGCAAACTATGGAATCGATCCGCCGCAGATCGTCGAGGCGCTCAAAAGCTTCAAGAGCGTGAAACGCCGTTTGGAGATCAAAGCGGAGATTGACGGCATTACTATCATCGACGATTTTGCACATCATCCTACGGCCATTGCGGCCACTCTGGGCGCGCTGCGAGTGCGCTATCCGCAGGCACGGCTATGGGCGATCTTTGAACCTCGATCAAACACGCTGCGCAGACGTGTGCTGCAAAAAGAGCTGGTCAGCAGCCTGGCTGTGGCGGACCAGATCGTAATCACACCTATCTTCAAGCCGGAAGCAGTGCCGGAGGATGAGCGGCTCACGACGTCCTCGGTGGTCAACGGTATCAAGAGGCTGGGTAAACCGGCGCGCGAGATAGCTGACGCGGACGCGATTGTTGCCGAAGTTGCGCCTGAGCTGCGCAACGGCGATGTGGTAGCCATTCTTTCCAATGGCGGTTTCGGCGGAATCTATGAAAAGCTGCCAAAGCGTCTGGAAGAATTGCGCGGCGTACAGCGCGCATGATCAGCCGCGCCGTGGCATTCTCCCGAACACTGTTGGCGCTGATCTTCTGGATTATTTTTATTCCGCCCGCCGCTCTCATCGCATTTCCCTGGACTCTCATCACCGGCAAGATAGAGTTCCTTTATTCGGTAGGCATGTGGCTGGCTTTCGCAGCGCCCAGAGTTGCCGGCGTAAAGGTGAAGCTGGTTGGCCTGGACAAGATCGATCCCGCCGGCACCTACATCTTTATGTCGAACCATGTTTCCAACCTCGATCCGCCGATTCTTGTGCCGCTGATTCCTGGTCGCACTTCTGTGCTTGCAAAAAGAGAGATCTGGAAGATTCCAATCGTAAACAAAGCGCTGGACCTGGCGGAGATTGTCCCGGTGGAGCGCAGCAATCGCGATTCCGCCATCAACAGCATTCGCCGCGCGGGCGAGGTGATGAAACACCACATCAACATGACTATCTTTCCGGAAGGGACGCGCTCACCGGACGGGCGTCTGATGCCTTTCAAGAAAGGGCCATTTCACCTGGCGGCCGAGACGGGCTTTCCCATTGTGCCGGTCACGATTTTAGGCACATATGAAATGATGCCGAAAGGAACGTCATTGATAAAGGGCGGCACGGCAACGCTCGTCTTCCACCCCCCAGTTGATCCCAGGCAATTTGCTTCGCGGGAAGAATTGGTGCATGCGGTGTGGGATGCGATCAATAGCGCGTTGCCGCCGGAACGCCAGTGAAAGGGTGTCCGAATGATAAATTTTGCTGAAGCGTATCAACGTCTCAGCGATGACGAGATTCTTCGACTGGCGGCAGACAGAGAGAACCTGTTGGAAGAAGCCCGGCAGGTTCTGGATGGAGAATTGCGCCGTCGAGGTCTGACGGCAAGCAGCATTGCTGAATATCAATGTGACGTCGAACAGGCAGGAATGCGGCAGCAACTAGGGAATCTCCCATTCATGCTTCCGTATGGGCTCGGCAAACGACTCTACGGAAAAAGAGCGCGTGCCGTCGATCCACGCTCGAGATGGGAGGAGTTCGATACAACATTGTGGATGATTATTTTCTGGGTCCCTTTGATTCCAATCGCAACTTACAGGGTCCGCCGACCACTGCGGAAGACGGTGATTTCCAATCCTTTGGCGTCCTATAAATTCACTGCCGTGTGCAGGAAAGATCGGGACTGGCGTTTGATATTGCCAACCTGGGGATGGTTTTGTTTAACAGTGGTGGCGCTAATAGGGGTGCTTTGGATTTTAGAGAGACTAAGATTTCCGTGAAATAGTTATCCAATAACTATCAGGGCAAGTTGACATTGGCCGTGGCCTTATCCTGTGTGAACCTGATCTCAATCATCCCTTCTTGGTTCTTATGCACCACTGGCCCGGTGAAAGTATGGTTGCCGCCATTGGCATCCGTAAACTGGATCTTGAGCGCGCCATCATCGGTGAGTTTTACCGGGGAAGAAAAAGTCTCGCCGGGGGCCAGCTTGTCCTTGCCAAACGTTGCGCTGGGATAATCCACAATGATGGTGGAAAGTGGACTCGCGCTGGTGTTGACCAGCTTGATCTTCACCATATGGGCGCGGCATCCATCAAGGGCGGCGAACAGCAACAGCGCGAAACAAACTCTCGCGGCCCTCATTTCTTCTCGATCACACGCGCGGCCAGCACAGCGCCATTGCGATTGTCATGCAGTTTGAGCGGAAAGACCAGGATGTTCCAGTTCCAGCGGCTTTTTTTCTTGGGCAGGTGGGGCAGGCAGCGGAAGCTGCGGTCCACGTAGGTTTCACGCGTATCGGCCACGGTGCGGATAATGTCTTTCCACTCAGCGCTGAGCTCAGGAAATTCTTCAAAACGGTTCTTGCCAGAAAACCAGGTGCGTTTGCGCTCATAGAGACGGGCGAAGAATTCATTCACGTATTGCCAGACGCCGTCGCGATCCAGTATTTCCAGGACAATATCGTCTCCCATGGCCATGGCAATGCGCGAGTAGAAGAAATCTCGCGCGTCCACGACAACTGGTTTGCCGCGCCGCTTGGCTTCAAAGGAACGCAGCGCGGACAGCAAATCGTCCACTGAGCTATAGCCTTTGAGCAGATGCATGTCTTCCACGCCGCCGAATTTTCTTTCCAGCGTTGCGGAAAGAATAATGATGGGAACTTCCGGCCGTTTGTCGCGCAGAGACTGCGCTACTTCCGTGCCGAACTTGCCTGCGCCCAGGTGGTAATCGAGCACGGCGATGTCGATTTTGTCGAGATGCGTTTCAGCTTCTTCTACAGAGGCCGAACTGATGGCCTCATAACCGTGGCTGCGCAGGATCGCAGAGCGCAGGATCAAGTTATCCTGCCGGTCATCCAGCAGGAGCACCTTGATCGGTTTTTTTTCTGGTCGATCGGCCGTCATTATTCCTTCGTACCTTTGCCGCGAATAGCCCGCGCCATTTCCGGCAGCTTCATAAATGCAGTTACGCTGCGCAGCCATTGCTTGTGATCAAACGCGGGCGTGCCGCTGACCATGGAACCAGCGGGAATATCGCCATGCGTGCCGCTCTGTGCCGTGACAATTACGCCGTCGCCGATCTTGCAATGGCCGGCCACGCCAACTTGTCCGGCAAGAATCACGTTCTTGCCGATCTCAGTTGATCCGGCAAGGCCCACCTGGGCGCACAGCATGGAATTTTCCGCGATGACGCAGTTGTGCGCCACCTGGGAAAGATTGTCGATCTTGGTATTGCGGCCGATGCGCGTTTCTCCCAGGCTGGCGCGGTCCACGCAGGAATTCGCCTGGATCTCAACGTTGTCTTCAATCACCACGCGCCCGGTTTGCGGGATTTTGTACCAGTTGCCGGAATCGTCCTTGGCGAAGCCAAAACCGTCAGAGCCGATGACGACTCCGTTATGCAGCAGCACATTGTCGCCAATCTCACAATTTTCGCGGATGGAGACATGCGAGTGCGCAAAAAAGTTCTTCCCGATTTTCACTCCGCTATAGAGCACGACTTGCGGCATGAGCGTGCAGTTCTCGCCGATTTCGACATTGGCCCCGAGCACTGCGCATGCACCAATAGATGCATTTGCGCCAATGCGCGCTGAAGGATCAATGACAGCCGTCGGGTGGACGCCGCGCTTTTCCTGCGGTAGGGCGTGAAGAAGCTCGACGGCGCGAGCGTAGGCAAACTGCGGATTCGGCGTCCGTAAAGTCGGCTTTTCCAGTGCAGGAAATTTCTCTTCGACAATAAGAGCAGACGCCTTGCTGGCCGCGGCCAGCGGCACAAACTTGGAGCTGACGGCAAATGTGATCTGGCCGGGAAGGGCCGACTCAATGGAGCCGACGCTGCTGATTTCAGCGTCCGCATCCGGCGGATCAAGCCTGGCTCCCAGCTTGTCCGCGAGTTCTTTGAGCTTCATAACCAATGGGTCCTGAGGAAAACTTACCTAAAGGCGTGATTGTAACGGGAAGAGCAGAAAGGACAGAGCAAAATCGTAACGGCCCATTACTGCGACTCCGCAAACAACTTTTCCTGGCGAGCGTCCTCCGCGCTTTTCTTGTGGGCTTCCGGCCGACCGATCACAGCCAGCACGGTCAACTCCTGCAGCGCGCTGCGAGGAACGAAGACCCGCTGGGTGTTGCCGCGCGTATCCGGCGGCGTGATGAAAAATCCTTCAGCACTGACCTGAGTGAGATCGTTGGCCATCAACCCTTCCAAAACATCATTGTCAGTGAATTTAAGACGCACCCAGAGTCCATCTGTGCGGGGGCGAGTGGTAAAGGTCTTGCGTCCAACGGCGGTGGTGTCACTGAAATCGCGGACAAAGTCCACGCTCTTAACTTCACCCAGATCAATCAACACCACTTTGCCGGAAGGATTCAGCAGTTCCAGCTTGCCTTCAGCCACGAAATTAGAGGGTGAAACGTATCCGCCAATGGAATCGCGTCCCATTTTGCGCACAATCACCTTTTTGTGGCTTGAGGCCATAATCCTATTGATTCTCGCACTGTTTCGGGGGCATCAAAGACGTCATCCCGCCTTTCCGCATGATGGGGTAGCCAAAAGGTTAACCTTTGTGATAATGTTTCGAGTTTGTTCCAAGTCCCTGCAGTGGCCGTCTAACTCTTGTATAAAGTGCAACTTACGAAAAATCGGAGAGAAGCGTTAGCCCACCGGTCGTGGCCCGGAGGGCAATTGTGTGTTCCTTTTAACTGATGGCTGACTTTATCTACCTAATGGAAACCCGGCTCACGCCGGACCAGCAGCGTGCAGTCGCGCTGGTGACCGATGTTGCCCGTGCCCATGAAATGAACATCTACCTGACCGGGGGCGCGGTCCGCGACATTATCAGCGGCTTTATTATCCGCGATCTCGATTTTTCCGTGCAGGGCAATGCCCTTAAGTTGCAAAAGGATTTTGAAAAAGCCGGCGCCGTGCTGGAAGCCAGCGACGAAGGCACGCGGACGCTGATGCTGCTCCTGCCGGGCAACGTTCGCGCAGAAGTTACCAGCGCCCGCTCAGAGCGGTATGACAAGCCGGGCAAGCCTATCGAGGTCACTCCGGGAACAATCTATGACGACATGCGCCGGCGGGACTTCACCGTCAACGCCATGGCGCTTTCTCTCAATCCGGGTTCGCGCGGCCTGCTTACCGATCCTTTTAATGGCGTGGCCGATATTGAAGCCAAGGTGCTGCGTGTTCTGCATAACTATGCTTTTTATGAAGAGCCTTCGCGGCTGATCCGCGCTACGCGCTTAGCCTGCCGCTTCCACTGGACGCTGGAAGAACGCACACAAGCTCGCTACGACGCAGCCAAAGAAAACAATTACATTGAAAACATTTCCGATCGCGCCGTGGGACATGAGATTGAGCAGCTGGCGCATGAAGATAATCCCATTGAAGTTCTGAAAGCGCTGGAAAAAGAAGGCTGGCTTAAGGTACTGGTACCGCACTTCTCCGTGGCCAAAGTGGATTCAGCAGGCCTGAATCAGGTTTTTAAGGTCAAGCAGCAACTGCAGGAAGTGGGCGTAAACCCTGACGCCAGCCCCATTGTGATGCACTTTCTCACGCGCAAACTTCCTGATAAAGACATTTCAGCGATGCAGAAGCAGATCGTCAATAAAGGGTTTGTGGAGCGTTGGAAGCACCTGGAAGATGACGCCAAGGACTTTGCCAAGAAGCTGATGGCCAAAGAACTGGCGCTGCCATCGCAGACGTGGAAGTTCCTGATGACGAACCGTCCAGACGCGCTGCTGTTCAACGCGATCACGCCGCGGGCATCGGCAGTCGAGCAGAAGATCAAGAACTTCCTGACAAAGTGGCCTCTGGTCCGGCAGAAACTGCCTTTCCCGGAAATGGCGGAGATGCGCATTACGCCAGAGCATCCTGAGTACAAGAAAATACTGGATGAAGCGTTCCTGATGTTGCTGGACGGCAAGCTGCGGTCGCACACGGAAATCGTGAAGTTCCTGGAGCCGTATTCTCCGCCGGAACCGCCGCCACCGCCGCCACCCGTGCGTCGCGGAAGAGCGAAGAAAGAAGCAGTGCCCGGGGCCCCCGGAGATCAAGCGCCCAAGAAGCGTGGACGCAAGCCGAAAAACGCAGTGGCAGGCGAAGCTGCGCCAGTAGCTGGTGCGCCCGCCGCTGAAGCGGCAACTGCTCCACCGGCGGCTGCTCCTGCGAAGCACGCCGCACCGGCAGGCAAGCAGAAGGCTGCGCCGACACCGCCCGCGGCCGCGAAGAAGGCTGCACCGTTAAAGCCAGCTCCAGCGAAAGCTACTGCAAAGCCTGCCGCCAAAAAGCCTGCGCCAAAGAAAGCTGCACCCAAGAAAAAGCCTGCGCCCGCAAAGAAGAAGGGCAAGAAGAAGTAAGCGGCGTCGCGCTGTTCCTCACCGGTTGCTTTATCATTGCAGCCATGCTGAAACAGAATCGATGGTCAATGCTCGTGGGAGCATTGTGTCTGATCACCGCGTTCGCCGCGGCGCAGGAGCAGTCTCCAACAGCAATACGTAATGCAGTCCGCGAATATCGCCAACAACATGAAGCAGAGATCGTACGCAGCTTTGCACAACTGCTGGCGCTGCCGAACGTCGCCAGCGACACCGCTAACATTACGCGCAATGCAGACGCGATCATCAAGATGCTGGGGCAGCGCAGCTTTCACACGCAGAAACTTACTGTCGCGGGCGCTCCGCCGGTAGTCTACGGGGAACTCGATACGCCCGGCGCGAAACACACGTTGCTCTTCTACGCGCATTATGACGGGCAGCCGGTGGATAAAGCGCAGTGGGCGAGCGATCCGTGGCAGCCCGTGCTGCGCGATGGACCTGTGGACGGCAAGGCAATCCCACTTGAGTCTCTGCATGGGTCGCTGAATCCTGAATGGCGCATCTATGCGCGTGCGGCCAGTGACGACAAAGCGCCGATTCAGGCGGTGCTTACGGCGATTGACGCGCTGCATGCCGCGAAGATTCCGATCGGCGTTAACGTAAAAGTGTTTTTTGAAGGCGAGGAAGAGGCAGGATCGCCGCATCTTGCAGAAGTTTTTCAGCAGTACAGCGATCTGCTGAAAGGCGATATATGGGTGCTGAGCGATGGACCGGTTAACCAAACGCGGCGCATGCAGCTTTATTTTGGCGCGCGCGGTGTGACCGACCTGGAACTCACGGTGTACGGTCCGGGCCGCGTTCTGCATGACGGCCATTACGGCAACTGGGCCCCAAATCCGGCCGCTTTGCTAGTGGATTTGCTGGCGCACATGCGCGATCCGAGCTCTCATATTCTTATTCCCGGATTTTATGACGATGTACGCGCCTTGACAGCAGCCGAGCGGCAGGCCATTGCGCAGAGTCCTGACGTTGATACGCCGTTGAAGCAGGAGCTTGGGCTGGCCTGGACGGAAAGCGCAGGGGCTTCCCTGCCGATGGCCATCACGCAGCCGGCATTGAACATTCGCGGCATTGAGGCTGGGCACGTCGAGGAGAAGGCGCAGAATGCAATCTCCACCACGGCTAAAGCGTCCATCGATTTCCGATTAGTGCCCAATGAAACTCCGGAGCGGGTGCACCAACTGGTGGAGCAGTTCATTACGCAGCAGGGTTTTTACATCGTGCGGCAAACGCCGGACATCGAGACACGCCAAAAGCACGCGAAAGTCATCAAGGTGAGCTGGGGAGCAGGATACAAAGCGGCGCGCGTTGCCATGGAAGATCCGGCAGTGCAGCCGGTGGTGAGAGCGATGGAGCAGACGGTTGGAAGTCCCGTGATCAAAATGCCGCTGTTGGGCGGCAGTGTCCCCATGTATCTGTTTACTGACGTGCTCAAGACGCCCGTTGTTGGCTTGCCGATTGCCAACCACGACAATAACCAGCACGGCGCGAACGAAAACCTTCGCCTGCAAAACCTTTGGGATGGGATTGAAGTATTCGCCGGAATTTTGTCTGGAGCAGAGAAGAACTGGAAGTAAGCGCCGGAATCCCGGGTTGCTGTTGGCGGAATAGGAAGAAAAAGCATCTAACGGTGCATGCCTTCAAATGGACATCGATTAGGGTTTCTGATCATTGAATCAGAGAGAACGGATGGGCTTTCCACGCGCAAACTGCTGCTGGAATCGGCCAAGCACAACGTGGTAACGGCATACTCCGGCAAGGAAGGCGTGGAGATGTACAAACGTTTCCCACATGTCGATGCAGTCTGCATTGAAGCAGAGCTGCAAGATCTGAAGGGCGCGAATGTGGCGGCGAGTATCAGAAGCCTCAATCCAAAAATACACATCATTGCTCTTTCGCCGCGGGTGGGCGCTCATTGTGAGTGGGCCGATAAGACGCTTGACTCCCACGATCCTAACGCATTGCTGGAATTCCTGGAAGAAATGGGCGGCCGCACCGATATTTGATTCCCAGCTAATAGCCAGCCGCATAGCCTAACGCTGCTCTCGCCGCAAAAGGCCTCTTACTTTCGTTACCTTTCGCCTTGCCACCGGTAAGACCACAATATGCCGATGGCAAGCGCAACTACTTATGAATTGAAGTCCAGCACGATTGACGCGATAGCGCCTGGGCGTGTCCGTTTTATTGAGCACCAGGGCAAACGAGTCCTGTTTATCAATTACTCGCATTGTGATGTGGCGATGCTGAAAGCGGTTGCGGAAGAAGGCCATCGTGTAATCGCGCAGGAGCCGCCCAACTCCGTGCTCACATTGAATGACGTGACTGGCACCAGCTTTGACAAGGAATCGGTCGCGGTACTGCAGGCCAAGGTAGCGGCCAACGCGCCATACGTCCGCAAGGCCGCGGTGATCGGCATTAGCGGGTTGCAGCGGCTGATCTATGCCGGTGTGCAGACTTTTTCCAAGCGACGCCTGCCAACGTTTGAAAACCGCCAGGAAGCCCTTGCGTGGCTGGTACAAGAGTAACGTTTTACCGAAAATCTTCACTACTAGGTATGCAAAACAGTTGTCGGCAGGTGAGTTCTCCTGCTAAAGTTTGAGCGCAACGACCCCCTTAAAAAGCTGTTCTTCCAGGAGCATAACAATGTCACGAATGATCCGACTGATCGGCTCATTGTTTCTTTTAGCTGTTACCTGCGCGGCCCAGACCTCGGGCAAAAAGCGCGTCGCCGTGCTCGACTTTGACTACGGCACAGTCCAGTCTTATGTGTCCTCTATCTATGGCAGCAATCAGGATGTGGGCAAAGGCATTACGGACATGCTGGTGGAAAAGCTGGTAAAAGACGGCAAGTATTCCGTGATCGAGCGCAAGGCCCTGGACAAGATACTGACGGAGCAAAACTTCTCCAATAGCGATCGCGCCAACCCGGCAACGGCCGCCAAGATCGGCCAGATCCTGGGCGTTGACGCAATCATCATGGGATCGATCACCAAGTTTGGCCGCGACGACAAGAGCAAATCCTACGGAGGCCTGGGCGTTGGGCCACGGGCATTTGGCATAGGCGGCATCAAGAAGAATGAGTCCAAGGCCGTCTGCGCCATCAGCGCGCGCCTGGTGGACACCAATACCGGCGAGATTCTGGCTGCGGTCACGGGAGAAGGTGAAAGCAAGCGCTCCGGCACGTCGCTCATCGGCGGTGGTGGAGGCGGGGGCGGGGCCGGCGTTGGCGGCTTTGATACGCATGCTTCCAACTTTGGCCAAACGCTGCTGGGTGAAGCCGTAACGCAGGCTGTAACGGATGTCGGCGGTCAGTTGGGCACTTCCGCAACGAGCGTGCCCACGCGCAAAGTTGAAGTCAAAGGAGTGGTGGCCGACGTGAGCGGCAATACCCTGATTATCAACGTGGGAAGCAAGACCGGATTGAAAGTGGGCGACGTGCTGGAAATCAGCCATGCCGGCCGCCAGATCAAAGATCCCGCAACCGGAAAAGTCTTGAAGACCATTACCACCAAGATTGGTGAAGGCACCGTGACTGAGATCGATGCCGATTCCGCAACACTGAACTTCAACGGTACTGGCGCAAAAGTGGGGGATGTGGCAAAGACGCCGTAAACCGGTATCCATTCCGATTTCTGGGCTCGTTCGTTTTCCAACGGACGGGCCCAAATTGTTTCTGGGCTTACGCTGTCTCGCCTTGCCGATCACCGGATGACCCGATCCTGGTACCCTTCCCCGTCCCCCTTAACTAGGATCCCAAAGGACTTGCTGATCACCATCCCAAGTGATCCCAGAAGGGTTTTGATCATTCGATCACGCGCGATCACCAGATCACCCGATAGAGAGGGGTGAACAGCCGGGAGGATCCCTGACATTTTAGACCGGGCACATCCCTGACACTTTCTTCTCCTCTTGTTTGAGGGGATGGGGTGCAGGGGAAGGGGAC
>DASXKZ010000306.1:0-10803 GCA_036496525.1 Candidatus Angelobacter sp. | reverse complement strand
GCCGTCCAGCATGGCCTGCGTGGCGCTTTTTTCCAGGTCAAGATCAAGTGACGTATAAACCCGCAGGCCGCCTTCATGCACTTCATCCGCGCCGTATTTCTTTTCCAGAAAGCGGCGCACTTCTTCAACAAAGTTTGGGGCCGGTGACCGGTCAGGCTGAATGTTCAAGTGCAACGCCGTGGTCTTGGCGCGTCCGGCTTCCTCGGCGGTAATCTTGCCGTCTTCAAGCATGTTGTTGATGACCAGGTTACGGCGCTTCAACGCCTTGTCAGGGAAGTTAATCGGCGAATAGGCAACTGGTCCCTTGGGCAAGCCTGCCAGCAACGCTGCTTCTTCCAGCTTCAAATCTTTTGCGTGCTTATTGAAGTAATATTCTGCTCCTGCTTCAAAGCCATAGACGCCATGCCCCAGAAAGATCTGGTTGCAATAGAGCGTGAAGATCTGCTGCTTGGTAAAACGACGCTCGATCTGCAAAGCAAGCAGCGCTTCCTGCACCTTGCGGCTGAAGTGCCGTTCGGGAGAAAGAAACAGGTTGCGTGAAAGCTGCATGGTGAGCGTGGAAGCGCCCTGCGCGCGAGAGCTGGACGTTATGTCGCGATACGTCGCGCCAAAGACCCGCCAGAAGTTAATGCCCCAATGCGTTTCAAAGGTCTTATCTTCGGTTGAGATGATTGCGTCGCGCAATACCTTGGGAAAGTCGTCGTAAGAAGCCAGTACTCGCCGTTGCAGCGCAAACGCTCCTATCTGCCGGCCCTGGTCGTCATAAAGCTCTGTGATGGTGCTGGGGCGATAGCGTTCCAACTCGCTGATCTGCGGCAAATCAGTAGAGTAAACGATCAGCAGACCCGCGGTAGTTCCCAAAAATGCCGCCGTCAACACCAGAACGCTGAAGACAACTCTGCCCACCAGCGGTTTCCCCGCTACCTTGGGTGGCGCTGGTTCAGCAAGCGCTGGGTTAGCAAACGATGGTTCAGCAAGAGAATCCATGGGGTGAGATCAAGGCCAGAATAGCATGGTTCCCACGTGGTCTCGCATGCCATGAGGACATGCGCTTGGAAATGCAACAGATACATTGGCTGCAATAAAAAGCGCGCCCCGTAAGGCGCGCCTGTTTAGAACTGAGATAACCCTTAGCTTTTCTGAGTTTTTATTTTCAGAACTTCAATGGCGCGGCGCAGCTGTTCGTCTTCCTTCGGCTGCGTCTTCTGCGGCTCGTCGTTGGGACTGCTGTCGTCGTCATCAGAGACGGCAACAATGTCATCGTTGGACGCGACCAGAATGTTGGGTGTGACGCCGGTATCCTGTATGACCTTGCCGCCCGACGTATAGTACTTGGCGATTGAGAGAATCAGCGCTGAGCCATCCGGCACTTCAATCAGTTTCTGTACAGAGCCTTCGCCAAAAGTCTTGTCGCCCAGAACGTCGCCGCGGGTGTTGTCCAGAATCGCCGCTGCTACCAATTCCGCGGCCCCGGCGGTTCCTCGATTTACCAGCACAGCCAGGGGCAGATCAGTAATCTTCTTTTGTGGCTCAGCCGTATAGGTGACTTTTTCAACCTTCTGGCCTTGCAGAGATCCTATGGTGCCTTTGCCCAGGAAGAGATTGGCCACAGCCACGCCTTCCTCTTCATCGCCCTCAGAATTGTTGCGCAGATCGAGCACCAGCTTCTTTGCGCCCTTCTTCTGGAGAGACTTGATTCTTTCGGCGATCTCGGCGGCTTTGCCCTTGGTGAGTACCAGCGCCTTCACCACGCCCGTGTTGTCTGCAGCCATGGTTTCAGTTACCGCCGGAAGAGTTACGACATCGCGAACCACAGTAATCTTTTGCGGTTCAATCTTGCGCGTGCGGATGATGGTCAACTCCAGGCGCGAGCCGGGTTCGCCCACCAGATGATTTTTCACAGCAGCCAGAGACAGATCATGCGTGCTCAGACCTTCCACGGTTTCAATGATGTCACCGGAGTTCAAGCCGGCCTTGTCCGCCGGGCCGCCGGGAATCACCGAGATAATGGCGGCATAGCCAAATCTTTTGGAGACGGTTGCGCCAATACTGGCTTTGCCTTCCGACTTCTTCTGCTTGAAAACTTTGTATTCAGACGGGGTAAGGTAGCTGGAGTCAGCGTCCAGCGATTCCAGCAGACCGTGCAGCGCGCCGTTTGTGACCGCGCTCATGTTGGGCTCTTCCACATATTCTGCGCGGACGCGATAAAGAACTTCGCTATAAACGCCAATGTGCTTAAGGGTAACGTCACCGCTGTTGCTGGCGCCGGAGGCATGAACACCGAGGCTGCCAATCATGACAAAAGCAATGATCAACATAGAGCTGGTCAGGAGGAGAACTTGGATCTTTTTCGACATCAGATCGACCTTTATATTCCTTATCGCGACGAAAGAACGCCTGCAAGGTGAGTTACCACTATTATAGCTACCTTTTTTGGATGCAGCTCAGCTTTCCCAGGAGCAGGAAAATCTTAAGTTACTGCCCCAATGCAGTCCGTCCCACTTGAAGAACGGAGAAATTTGCAATTTTTGCGGCTTAATGGCGCGAATTGAGGATACCCAGTATTTCTCTAAGCCCTTGGCGGACTTGCTTTAACTCCCCCCGGTTGGGAGGGGGAACGGCAAAGGGCAAAGGCGACTGCTTGCGCTTGGTTTCCGCCCGCAACTGCTGGCGCGCGCCAGCGATGGTAAAGCCCTGATCGTAAAGGAGCTTTTTGATGCGGAGCACGCTCTCCACGTCAATCTTGCGATACATCCGCTGGCCAGTGCCGCTCTTGGAGGGCTTGAGCTGGTTGAACTCGGTTTCCCAGAACCGGAGCACATAGCTGGGGAGTCCACAAAGGCGGCTGACTTCGCCGATGCGAAAGTAAAGCTTGTCCGGAATGACGACTTCGCCGGAAACGGGTTTCCGGGCGGGTGTCTTTGCAAGTTTATGCATGTGGTCCACGGACGAAGCGGATAAGCGGATATTAAGTCCGATAACGGTATGCCGTCAACCGAAATAACCGCCTAGCCGCTTCTCCTAGAATTTTTATTTCTGTGGAGGCGGGGTTGGCTTGGGTGCGCTCTTGTCTTCTACCTTGTCGGCGCCCTTCTCCGTGGCTTCAGCAGATTTGTGGACTACCTTCTTCGTCCCCTTCTTGATCTTATGGCCGGTCTTCTTCGCAGCCTTGCCCGTAGAGTGCGCGGCGTCTTTGGTATCCTGCTTGATTCCGCTGTCAGTTTGCTGCGCAATGGCGCCCAGAGAAAGTGCAAAGGCCACCATCATCGCGAATAAGAACTTCAATTTCATTGATTTCACCTCGGTGAAATCGGATTCGGGCGGTGAACCGGGAGTTGCCCGCTGATGGTCGGGCCAAATCCCATCCGAGCCCAGCAACTCACGTTGCAGAGAGGAAAAACGGTGAGCTACGTCACGACATGCAATCTCAAGTTTTCGACTAACAGCCCGTACTTCTTACAGCAACCTTGGAGAATTGGCAGGAATCCATAGCAGAAGGATGCTCCGGAGAGAGGTCAAGCAGTTCTTAGAGCGTACAGGTTTCTTTGTTCTGGGGCACGGGTTGCAGCGGGCACGCGAGCCCCAGGTGCCACATGGTGCTCCGGGAAAAGTGGTTTCGCACTCTCATCCACAATATCTCCGATATTGTTACTCTGATTGACGCTAATGGAGTTTTGCGCTTCGTAAACCCGCGCTTGGAAACAGTGCTCGGATACAGGACTGGTGATGTGCTGGGGCGCAACATTTTTGATTTCGTCCATCCTGAAGATATTCCCCGGGCTTCCATCGAGTATTCAGAGACCATTCAGCGGCCAGGTGAAGGCGTCCCCTCTGTGTTGCGGCTTCGCGATATTGCTGGAGTATGGGTGCCTTTCGAGATTATCGCCAACAACCAATTAAACGATCCCGAGATTCAGGGCGTAATCTTTACAGCGCGTGACGTTCGCTACCGTGAGGAGGTTGAAGAAGCCATCCGTTCTGCCAATGTAGATGCAGAGGAACTCGTAGAGAAACGGACCACCGAGCTTGCGAAACGCAACGCCGATCTGCGCATTGAAAACCAGGCACGTCTGCATACCGAAAAACAGCGCGAGCAAGCAATCTCTCTGTTGAACGCCACCCTCGATGCCACTGCTGACGGCATCCTGGTAGTTTCAACAGAAGGGAAGATCAGCAGCTGTAACCGCAGGTTTCTGGAGATATGGGGCATCGATTGCGGGTCGGCAGTCGGTCACCGCGACGAAGATCTGCTGGCCCGGGCATTGCCGCAGCTGCAAAACAGCGCTGAATTCCTGACAAAAGTGAAGGAACTTTACTCCAGCCCTGAAGCCATCAGTTTTGATGTTCTCCACCTCAGAGACGGACGAACCTTTGAACGCTACTCACAGCCGCAACGCATTGGCGAGCGGGTAGCGGGCCGCGTTTGGAGTTTTCGCGACGTCACTCAGGCACGCCAGATGGAGCAGGAACTACGCCAATCGCAAAAGATGGAAGCCGTAGGCAGGCTCGCCGGCGGAGTGGCGCACGATTTCAATAACCTCCTGATGCTCATGTCAGGATATCTCAGTCAGCTCGATACGGATTCCGCATTGTCCGCCGATCACAAGAGCGTAATTGAGCAGCTGTTGGCAACCACAAAGCGCGGCGCGTCTTTGACCAGGCAACTCCTTGCTTTCAGCCGCAAAGACCAGACTGCGCCAATCGTCGCCGATCTCAACGCCATCGTCTTGAACATGGAAGGATTATTGCGGCGTCTTCTTTCCGATTTCATTCACCTGGAGATCTCTCTCTTCGGGGACCCTCTGTATGTTTTTCTTGACGTGAATCAGGTTGAGCTCGCCATTATGAATCTTGCCGTCAATGCCCAGGACGCGATGCCCAATGGCGGAACGCTCTCCATCAGCACACGGAGTGAAGGGCTTGCCGTTACAGAACCAAGCGGGGAAACATCGGTGACAGATTATGCCGTGCTTGAAGTGACTGACACCGGCCACGGAATGACGCCGGACACGCAGGCGCACGTTTTCGAACCGTTCTTCACCACTAAGGAACCGGGTAAAGGAACGGGGCTTGGCTTGGCCACCGTGTACGGAATTGTGCAACGCGCGGAAGGCCAGATCAAAATCAGCAGCCAGCTCGATCATGGCACCAGCTTCCGCGTGTACCTGCGGCAAACGGTTGTCGCGCCGGGAACAAAGAAAGTGGCTCCGGAAAAACTGCCGGCCCCGGGCGGGCATGAGACGATCTTGCTTGCCGAGGATGAAGCCGGAATCCGGGCTATGACTCGCACCTATTTGGAAGGGCTCGGCTATCGTTTGTTGGAGGCCGCCAACGGCACTGAAGCTATCGCACTCGCAAAAGAGTATCGCGGAACCATTGACCTGGTGCTGACTGACGTGATGATGCCGGGCGTGCGGGGCGATGCCGTGGTTAAAACGATTCGCCGGGACCGGCCCGGAATTCAGGCCATTCTTATATCTGGATTCGCCGAGGGAACCAACGTTGACCATTCCCTGGAAATTCTGGAGAAGCCTTTCGAGTTTCCTGATCTGGCCCGTCGCATTCGGGTACTTCTGGACCTTGGCAGGGCGGGGAGCAGTGACCATGCCGCGTAGCATGACAAGTAACATGAAACAACAGCGAGTCTGATGGGCCCGTGGCTCAACAGCCATTCAAGAGAACGCAGGTACAAGCAGTGCGCGGTCAGGCGATCGCCCGCAGCTCTTTAGTACGGTTCCTTCAGGGCTGAAAGCTGCTGGCGATGGCTACGGCTGAGCGTGACCTGCTTGCCGGAAACCAGAGTCACAAGGTATTTGCCGCTGAAAGACCGTCGCAACTCATGAATTCGATTGCGATTCACGATGACGGAACGATGGATGCGCACGAAGTCGCGCTCCGGCAAACGTGTCTCCATGGTGCTCAGTTTTTCACGCACCCGATAGTTGGCCTCGCCCGCATGCACACGCACATAATTGCCGGAGGCCTCAAAGTATTCGACTTCATCCAGCGGAACAAATACCGTCCGTCCGCTTTCCTTGATGGGTAGTCTGCCGCTCGTGACTGCGTTTTCTAATGTGCTCATACACTACACCTGGTTTGCTTTCTCTGGCGTATTAGACGAACCAGATAACAAATTGTCACAACTTTTTTCTAAAGAGTTTAGATAGCGACTGCGGAACCAAGGCACAAGGAGAATAGGCGAGAGACATGCAATCGATATTTCCAAAAATGTGTAGATGGCCTTAAGGACGTTTCCCAAAAATGAAAGCATCTCATCACTTTATGCGCAGGTGCCTGGCATATGATTTTTGCAGGGTTTCATTGATTTTCTTCTGAACACTCTTCCAATACTTTTCATCATCGCGAATTTCCTTCTCGTCACAGCGCCTGAAGAATTTCTTAAGAGCACGGCATTGGAATGGCGATTGCATTCCTGAAGCGCATAACTGCGCAAGCCATCCATGCACCGGCGCAGCATTCCTAGGAGTTAGGAGAAAGTACATGAACCATCATCAATACCCAGTCCAGCGACTGGTGATTGCCATCGCGGCATTGGCATTGTTGTGCGCCATCCCATCTATGGCACAAGTTGTTAAAGGATCCATTTCCGGCACAGTCACTGACCCACAAGGCGCAGTGGTGGCCGGAGCAACGGTCAAAGCGATCAATGACGCTACCGGCGCCACGCTTACCACTACAAGCGATAATTCTGGCTCATTCCATTTCAACCTGATACCTGTTGGAACTTACAGGGTGGAAATGAACGCAGCAGGTTTCAAGACAACCGTCCAGAACAATATTGTGGTAGCTGCAGGACGTGACAGCGGTCTGGGCGCGATTGCTCTGACCGTGGGCGAAGTAACAACCGCGGTGGAAGTCACCGCCGATGCGCCGTTGATCGAGACGACGCAGTCACAGGTTACCAACACTTTTGCGGGAACGCAGCTAACCACGTTTGCCGGCATCACTGAAAATCAGGGGCTCGACAACCTGGCCGTGTTCATTCCCGGCGTGGTCGCCGCACGCGACAATGGACTTTCCAACACCAACGGCGGCACCGGATTTTCAGTGAACGGTCTGCGCGGCCGCAACAATGACCAGCAGATCGACGGCCAGAATAATAATGACAACAGCGTCGGCGGCCCGGGCCTTTTCGTTTCAGACACTGAATTCGTTCAGCAATATATTCTGGTAACCAGCCAATTTGGTCCGGAGTATGGACGCAACGCCGGTTCCGTGGTGAACATCATCACAAAATCCGGCTCCAACGCATGGCACGGAAGCATCTATGCGCATGAGAACAATACAGTTCTCAACTCCATGACCAACTTCCAAAAGCGGTTCGCGACTGACGCGGCCGGTAATCCTCTCACGTCGATTCCACGCGCCAATGACGAGTTCGGCGGGTTCACCGTGGGCGGGCCGGTGATTAAGAACAAGCTGTTTTTCTTCGGTGGATTTGACCAGCAGCTCATCTCGCAAAACTCTCTCTATACCAGCGCAGGAAATACGCCAACACCGAATGGCATAGCCACGCTTTCAGGCTGCTTCCCCGGGAGCCAGAGCATGGCCGCGTTGAAGTCCTTTGGGCCATATGCGATTTCCTCCGGCAATCCCACTCCGTTCGGCACGTTCGTGGACAATAGCGATCCATCCTGTCCGGGAGTGGAACTTGGCGGCGTGGAACGTACACTGCCCACACATACCCATAACTTCAACTGGGTAACCCGCATGGATTGGCAATTGGGCAGCGACTCAATTATGGGACGCTACATCTTCAATCGCGGCAACAATTTCAATCTTGACTTTGGCGACGCTGCGGCGGGACTTCCCGTCAGCGTACCTGCCTTGAGCCAGGCTGTCCTGCTGGGCGATACTCACAACTTCAGCTCGCATATTGTCAATGAACTACGTGTTGGCTTTAACAGGTTGAATGTTGTTTTTGCTACCAACACAATCGGCACTGTGCCATCGGATACCGGGGTTGATCAGGCGATCTCCCGCGCCACTTTCACTGACACCAGCCTCTTGCCCTTCGGCCTGAACGGCGCGTTTCCTGAAGGCCGCATCGTAAACACCTGGCAGGGGCAGGACAATCTCAACTGGGTAAAAGGAAAGCATACTTTCAAAGCGGGCGTGAACTATACGTATCAACGCTCGCCCAATACGTTCCTTCCTAACCTCAACGGAGCATTTCGTTTTGCTGACTGGCAGGCCTTCGCCGCCAACACGCCGAACCGCGTGCGCATTGCCGCCGGAACTCCAACGCTCGATTTCCGCGAGCATGACACCTTTCTCTATGTCGGCGATGACTGGAAGGTCTTGCAGAACCTGACTGTAAATCTGGGCCTGACCTGGACCTATTACGGACAGCCTGCGAACCTGTTCAATGACCTGACCACGCAGCGCGAAAGCAACCCTGCTACTGCATTCTGGCGTCAGGACATTCCGCTTTCCGAACGCACTTCTCCCAAGCTGGACGCGCCAACCAAGAGTTTTGGCCCGAGCATTGGCTTTGCGTATACACCAAACTGGGGCGGGTTCCTGACGGGGCATGGCAAGACCGTTTTCCGCGGCGGCTATCGTCTCCTTTATGATCCACCGTTCTACAACATCTATCTCAACATCGCTAACTCCGCGCCGGTGGTTTTCCTGAACACCTTCACCGGTTCGCAGATCACGCCCAGCATGATCCTGCCTGCGCATCCGTTTGGGCCGGACGTGAGGGCCGCGCTTTCACCGCAATTGCAGAAATTGGTCTTTGATCCACGCAGTCTCGGCGCGGGCGAAGTCACCATTGCCAACAACTTTGGCCCAGACAAAGTGAACAGCTGGAATTTCGGTTTCGAGCGTGAGATCACCCGCAACTCCGCCGTGGAAGTGCGTTATGTGGGCAATCACGCTTATGACCTTTTCCAGACTGTGAACGGTAATCCCATTGTCACTGGTAATTCCACCGCGCCTGCCGGGCTCACGGGCTGCACCAGTTCGCAAGTGCTGCTTGGGCCGGGACAGACGGCGAATCCCGCTCTGGGCCGTGCCGATTGCTCTAAAGGCCTTGTGCTGGAGCGCAACAATGGCGGCTTCTCCAACTACCACGGATTGCAGGCTGAGTTCCGCGCCAACAATCTCTTTAAACAACTGGGGATCCGCGCTGCTTACACCTACAGCCGCACACTCGACAACGTAAGCGAAATTTTCAGCACCGGAGTTGCCGGTACAACACAGGCCTTTGCCCAGAACCCATGGAATACGGGACGCAGCGAATATTCGTTCTCCGGCCTGGATATTCCCCACCAGTTCTCCATTGCAGCAACAGAACAGCTGCCCTTCTTTAAGGCCCAGCATGGACTCACTGGCCATGTCCTGGGAGGCTGGTCTGTTTCGGCCAACTATATATGGGCATCGGGCCAGCGCTATACACCCCTACAGACGTTTGCTGAAGCTGCTTTAACCGCTCCCAGCGACAACTATGACTTCACCTGGCTGGCCAACAACGTTGGAGTTGATCTAGCCCGCCCATTCGTGGGGAATGCGAATGCTCCTGCGGCGTCTGTTGGCATATTCGCCGGTGACGCCTGTGGCTTCTTTGGCAGCTCTTGCAGCCTGCCTGCGAACCAACTCGTTACTTTCAGCCAGGACGTCCAAAGCGGCGTTGATGGAACGCCGGTACAGCAGAACGCCGTCCGTTACATCATTAACGCTTCAACCGCGCAGAGCATTTTTGGCACGCCTTTTGGCGCTCGCCGCAATCTCTCGCAAGACGCGGTAACCAACATCGCCAATCTCGCGATGTTTAAAAACATCAAGTTGAATGAACGCGCCAGCCTGGAGTTCAACGCAACGCTCCAGAACGTGTTCAATCATCCCAACTTCCAGAGCATCGATCCCAACATAGAGGACGCCGGGCTGGCGAAGAGTCAGCAGGCCCCATTTGTAGGTTTTGCTGATCCCAGCGTGACGAATACCGTAGTGGGCAACGCTCTGGGCAACCGCATTGTTCGCTTTGGACTGACTTTCCGTTTCTAAGCTCCGGTCAAGCTGTTTCTTTCACCCGCCGGATTCGTCCGGCGGGTTTTCTTTGGTGCCATATTTGCTCCATTCGGAGCAGCACTATTGCGCGTAGGCTTTTGCCTAAAGCTGGGGTAAGCTTTGCTTGAGCATGCCCATCAGCCTCCCAAAGCCGCGCCGCTCGGCCGCATTGGCGGAGCTGGACGCTCTACGCAATGAGTTTCGCGCGAACATGGCCACAGCCAGACGGCCGGCAGTGTTTTCGTCGCGCATTGGTGTGGTGCTTTCCGGCGGCGGCGCGCGTGGCGCTTATGAGGCCGGCGTGCTGATGGCTTTTCAAGACGCACAGATCCCCACGCACATCGTTGCTGCCACTTCAGTCGGCAGCATCAATGCTGCATCCTTCGCGGCACAGGCTGACGGGCTCGTCGGCAAGGCGGAGCCCCTGGTCGATGCATGGCTCGACCTTACACCCGCCACTCTGGGCATTGATTGGTCGCGTTACATCTTTCTTCTCGCCGGACTCATTGCAGCGTCAGCCGGTATCGGCAACTTTCTCTGGCTGTGGATGCAGGAGCACGGCATCTTTCTGCACGCGCACCATCCCAAAATCACGTGGCTGGCGCTGGGCGTTGCGGGGATCTCCATTTTGCTGTTTGCCGACAAGCTTTCTTATGTCGGCTACGTTGGCCTTAAATATCTGCGCAAGCGGGATTGGGAGCCGGACTGGCGCAAGACCTGGGTTTCTTTTGGCGCAAACGTGCTGGTGTGGGGCTTCATCGTGCTGTTTCT
>DASXKZ010000305.1:0-16823 GCA_036496525.1 Candidatus Angelobacter sp. | reverse complement strand
AGTTCAGGAAGTGCCAGTGACCGCTGTACCGCCGTTCAAGGAATCGTCCCGAGAGTTAATCGCCGAAGTTGCGCGCGCGCTAGAACCTTATTTCCCAGACATTACCAACAAATGGCGTGATCAGCTCACGAGAGAATACGGCTTTGATGGCCGCACCTTAGCCGCGGTGGAACGCCTGACCCTGGCGGCGGGATGCTCTTATTTCTGCCACAATGATTACCCCGGCTTCCATGAGAATTTGCAGTACTTTGGCACGCGGCTTTCAAAGCTGCAGGTGGACACACGCGCCGTGGCGCGAGCGCTGGAACTGTACCAATCCTGCTGCGAACCTTATATAGCCGGTCTCTTCCCTGAGCGCGAAGCAGAGGCCAAAGCAGCTCTGGAAATGCTGGCCTCAGTTTCATTTGTGATTGTTTCTGGCGCGTACTTCGATTCCAAGACGCTGGAATCTTCAACTCTGCTGCGCCTGCTGGATGCCGAGCTTGCTTCCTCCGGCTTGAGCGCGCTGCTGAACAAAGTACTGGACATCACCACGCAGACATTCCAGGCTTCACTGGGCATCATCCTTTTGTGCGATCCCGAAATTGGCGCATTGCGGATCTCCGCTTCAGTAGGCATGGATATGGAAGTGCCGGAAGATTTCAGGATCGAGCTGGGCAACGGATTTTCCGGCAAGATTGCCGTGAGCGGCGAGCCCAACATGATCCTGGATACAAGCGTGGATACAGGCGCGTTGCGGCCAATGATCCGCCTTAAAGCCAAGTCTCTGTGGGGCGTGCCGCTGAAAGCAGACGGCGAGACAATTGGCGTGATGGTGATTGGTTTTCCCAAACCTTATGAATGGCTGCCGACAGAGCGCGAGTTGATGCGCGCCATTGGTGATCGCACGGCTCTGGCGATTGAACGCGCCCGCATGACCGACGCATTGCGTGAGCGCGAACAACGAATCGCAGAACTCTCAGGACATTTATTGCGAGTGCAGGAAGAAGAGCGCAAACGCATCAGCCGTGAACTGCATGACGAAACCGGCCAGGCGCTGATGGTGATCCGGCTGTACCTGGGAATGATGGAGACAGGAGCTACTGCCAAGAACGTTCGCGGCAAGATTCGCGAGACCGTTGAAGTGGTGGATCGAACGATTGAGGGCATTCGCAGAATTATTGGCAAGCTTTCTCCGCTGGTGCTGCAAGAGCTGGGACTGGTGGCCGCAGTCCGCAAAGAAGCGAAAGATTTTGCCCGCAATACGGGCGTGAAAGCGCGCGTGCTGATTGCGGAAGACGTTGGACGGCTGGCTTCAGGCGCCGAACAGGCAATTTATCGAGTGGTGCAGGAAGCGCTGCACAACGTGGCCAAACACGCGCAGGCAAAGAACGTCACGGTGCAAGTGGAGCGTGCGAACGAGCTGGTGCAGGTAGTAGTGGAAGACGATGGAGTTGGAATTCAGTCGCGCAGCAGCAACTCTCGCGACCACTCTTTTGGGCTGGCCGGAATCAAAGAAAGAATAGCAATGTTGGGCGGGACCTCACGCGTGATCTCGACCAAAGGGAAAGGCACGCGAATCGAAATAAGTGTACCGGCGGGCGAAGAGCAAGTTGTGGACCGTCCGCTGGCGCATGCGGCACATGCAATACAGAGGCCGAATTAAAGAAAAGGACACTCCCCCATGCCGAAAATTAAATGTTTACTCGTAGATGATCACACGCTGTTTCGCCAGGGCGTACGCCGGTTGCTGGAAAGTGAAAGCGATTTTGAAGTCGTGGGCGAAGCTGCCGACGGCGGAGAAGCCGTGGAGAAAGCACGCGAGTTGCGGCCGGACATCGTGCTGATGGATATTGGGATGCCGGGACTGTCGTCGTTTGAGTCAGCGCGGCAGATCAAGAAAAACCGCATGGAAACCAAGATCCTCTTCCTGACCATGTATGAAGACGAAGATTACCTCGTCCAGTGCCTGGAGGTTGGGGCGTCGGGCTATGTGCTGAAGGATACGCCTGCGCCGCAGTTGCTCACTGCCGTCAAAGACGTCTATAAAGGCGGGAAGTATTTGAGCTCGCAGGTGCTGGGAAAGCTCGTGGAGGACTTCCGGTCGCGCGTGCGCGATACCAGGATGCGGCCACGGATTTCGACGTTGACGCCGCGGGAAAGGGAAATCCTGAAGCTGCTGGCTGAAGGAAACTCAGTGAAGGAAATTGCGGTGATCCTGGGACTGAGTGTGAAAACCGTGGAAGCCCACAAGTTCAACCTGATGCGCAAGCTCGATATTCACAATAAGGCGCAGTTAGTTACGTATGCAATCCAGAAAAAGATCATCAAGATTCCCGTGAACCAATAGTTGTTGTTGTACCCTCCCCGCAAAGAAGACGGCGCTCGCAAGAGCGCCGTTTTCACATTTACTGGTTTATATGAATTGCTATGTTTACGCAGACGTAATGCCAAGCCGGTCAAATTCTTTGCGGATCGTCTGGTAGCATTCGCAGGCGGCTTTTTCCATGCCTTTGCGGTCTCTCACAACCAGCTTTCCGCGCGAATAGGAAATCAGCCCGGACTTATGCAGGATTCCTGCCGCCAGCGTCACCGTGGAGCGTGGTGTTCCCAGCATGTGGCCCAGGAATTCATGCGTGATGGTGAAGTGATCGGATTCCATGCGGTCATGGCACATCAACAGCCAGCGGGCTAGTCTTTCGGCAATATCGTGCAGGCGATTGCATGCGGCCGTCTGCGCTGTCTGCACCAGATGCGCCTGGAAATACCAATTGATCTTTTTATGCAGTGTTCCAAATCTTTCAAACTCCTCCACCAGTCGATGAGCTTTGATCTTGAACCCGTTCCCGGGAATCTGCATAAAGGTGCGCGTGGGCGTGGTTTTAGTACCCAGCAATGCCGGGAACCCAACCAAACCTTCGTTGCCCGTGATGCCGGTTTCAACCATGGTGCCGTCTGCCATGGCAACCACAACCGAAGCAAGTCCTGTCTCCAGAAAATACGCAAATGTGATCTCTTGTCCGGGATCCATCAATGTCTTGCCCGCGGGAAGATCAATCGGTGACAAGTGGGGTGAAAGGCGGGAGATTTCCGCCTTTGGCAACGATGTAAGAATTTTGTTTTTATAGCCGTTTCGTGGTTCGCCCGCAGGCATGCTGCTCCTTCGCACTGATCGCAAAGTCCCCGTGGACCTTTACCTCAACGCGCAAGAGCTCTTCCTGCGTGCGTATGAAGTTGTACTCCGATCATATGCGTTGAAAGCTAGGCTGTATGTTCTATACCGAACTAAAGAAAAAATGAGTTAGAAGACCATCGTGCGGTTTCGGCTCGCGGACAGGCGGAAAGAATCGATGTTTTCATCGAGGCTCACGGGCGCACAACGCATGCTATTTGTGCTTTTCTTCCGGCGGTACTTCTTTCACGCCGGGCAGGATGGTAAATGTGGAGCTGAATTTCTTATAGTTGGAAAAAGTATCTTCCTGCTCGATTGCTTCATTCTTAAGCAGCGCTATGCGCGCTCCGCCATTGATATAGAGATGGCGCAGCAGCCATACTTCATCGTTTAAATGCATCTGCTGGAAGTTGAAGCGTGAGCCCGGATGTATGCGGAACAGGAACAGGCCAAATGTAATGGTGTCTGTAGCTTCAGCCTCAACGCGTATCCAGTTATACTCTTTCTTGTCGATCCACATCTTGCCTTTGATCTTCTTTAGCATGTCGGCATGGGGTTGCGTTGGCTTAAAGTCTTTGCGCGGCGTCGCTTCAATCACCCACGTATTCACGCCTTCCAGCTCCTCTTCGCCCACAATGTGGAAGTCATAAGCATTGGCCACGTCTAAACGGTACGCGCGGCTTTCCTGGCGTTCTTTTTTCTCCTTGTCGTTGCGTTTCTGCCGCTCCTCCAGTCCCTCATTGCGATATTTGGACAGAAATTTTTCCAGCTTCTCATCTTCTTTTTTCTTTTCCTTGTCATCGAGCGGCTTATCATCCTTCATGATGAGCCGGGAATATTCTTCACCATAATAGAAACCAACGTCGTAGGTCTTGACCTCGGTCGATTTCACGTTTCCATTCTTATCCAGGTGCTTGATCACCTCGCGTTGCTGGCAGGTGTAATTTCTCGCCAGGTCCAGCGTGCGCCGGTCAATCTCCATTGACCTGCGCACAATTTCTTTGGCGTCGCTGGTCGGAGGAAACTGAGCAACTGCGCTTTCGGCTGGGCTTGGCTTATGTGTAGTTGCAGCGGGAGTAGCCGTCGGCCTTGGAGACTCCGCGGCTGCGGGAGTTGGTGAACTCTGGGCCTGAGGTGCCAATGTACCAGGGATCTGCTGTTGCGTGCTGGCTGTCATAACAGAAAGCGCTATCACGGCCATGCAGCCAATCTCAATCAACCATTTTTTGATCATTGAAGCCGCTTAGTTTTCTCCACCAGTTTAGGTGAATCGCAGTTCTGCAACAACCGGCCTCGGCAAAAGCACAAGCTGGCTCCTCTGCGACCTTTGCGTCCTCTGCGGTGAATCGCCCGCCTCAAGTATCATCATCTCAGTGCTGGATCTCAACACAGAAGTCAAATTCGTAAAAGGCGTTGGCCCGCGCATTGCCGAGTGGCTCGCGCAGAAGAACATTTCTACCGTCGAAGACCTGCTCTATTACCTGCCCTTTCGCTATGAAGACCGGCTGAATCCGCGTGGCATTGGCGAGCTGCGCGCCGGAGAGATGGCTACTGTCATCGCCGAGGTCCGCAACTCCGCCGTATTTCGCACACGCAACGGCATGCCCATTTTTGAGCTAGTCGCCGGCCAGGGACGCTCAACTCTTAAATGCATCTGGTTCCACGGTGAATATCTGCGTGATCGCTTCAAGCCCGGCCAGCTCGTGGCGCTCTATGGCAAGGTAGAAGAAGGATGGAAGGGCCGTGGGTTGCAGATCAACCAGCCTCAGTTTGAACTGTTGGACGGGGGCGGCGAAGGCGAGCTTGATCTGGAGACGGCCAAAGATATTGAGTCGCTTGAGGTAGGCCGCATCGTGCCGATTTATGAATCGGCGGCGAACAACAAGCTCACGTCACGCTGGTTCCGGCGCATCATGCATGGCGCCCTGGAAAATCTGGCGGCGGACATTCCAGACGGCATTCCTCCCGTGATTTCCCGGCGCTTGAAATTGCTCGACCGCCGCCCTGCTTTTGCCCAAGTGCATTTTCCGCTTGAAGGCGAATCTTTCGCCGGCCTGCAAAATCATGCAACGCCGGCACACAAGCGGCTGATCTTTGAAGAGCTGTTCTTCCTTGAAGTGGGACTGGAACTCAAACGCCGCAAGATGCGTGAGCGCCCAGGCATTCCTTTCGCGCTCACTGAAAAAGTTCGCGAGGCGCTGAAAAAGACTCTGCCCTTCAAGCCTACCGGCGCGCAGAAACGCGTGCTCGGAGAAATCGCGCATGATATGCAGCACCCTTCACCGATGCGTCGGCTTCTTCAGGGCGACGTCGGATCGGGCAAGACGATCGTCGCATTGCAGGCGGCCATCATCGCCATTGAAAACGGTTATCAAGTGGCATTGATGGCGCCCACGGAAATCCTGGCCACACAGCATTATTTTTCCGCGCGGCGGATTCTGGAAGACGTTGCCGGCTATCGCATCCTTCTGTTGACCGGTTCGCTGGACGAAGACATGAAGCGTAGCGCACGCCGCCACATCGCGCGCGGTGACGTGCATCTGGTCATCGGGACGCACGCCTTGATCCAGGAAAAAGTCGAGTTTCACAAACTGGGTTTGGTCATCGTCGATGAGCAGCACCGTTTCGGCGTGATGCAGCGTTTCAAGCTCATGAAAAAAGGTGATGCCGAGCCCGACACGCTGGTTATGACCGCGACACCCATTCCGCGCACGCTTGCTCTCACGCTCTATGGCGATCTTGATACCAGCGTGATCGATGAAATGCCTCCCGGACGCACGCCCATTACGACGCGCAAAATTTTCGACCAGCGCGCCGATGAAGTCTGGGATTTTGTGCGCAAACAGGCAAAGCTCGGGCGTCAGGCGTATGTTGTCTATCCTGTGATTGAGGGCGCTCCGGCGGAGCAGCAGGAGATGGAATTTGCCGCCGAGCCTGCGGGCGCGAGATCAAAGACCGGGCTGAAGGCTGCGCTGCACATGTATGACGAGCTGCGGAAGAAAGTTTTCCCTGATCTGCGCGTCGGCCTGTTGCATGGCCGGCTGAGCCCTGAAGAAAAAGAAGCCACCATGCACCGTTTCAAGGCCGGTGAGATTGACGTTTTGGTTTCCACCACAGTGATTGAAGTCGGTGTGGACGTACCCAACGCCACGGTGATGGTGGTCGAGCACGCGGAGCGGTTCGGGCTTTCCCAACTTCATCAGCTGCGCGGACGCATCGGGCGCGGTGCGGCCAAGTCCTATTGCGTGCTAATGACCGGCGGCAAAGTTTCGCCGGAAGCAGAGCGTCGTCTCAATGAAATGGTGCGCACGCAGGATGGTTTTGAGATCGCCGAGCTTGATCTTGAACTGCGCGGCCCCGGCGAGTTTTTCGGCACAAAGCAGGCGGGCATGCCCGGGCTGCGCATCGCCAACATCCTGCGCGACCGCAACCTGCTGGAACTGGCCAAGGTTGAAGCTGCCAAGCTGGTGTCTGAATCCGACCCGGAGATCACTCTCTCAGATCGACAGAGGGTGATGCAGCATCTCCGCCAGCATTGGCAGAGGAGATATGGGTTGGTGGAGGTGGGGTGATTCTACATCCCGAACGGAGTGAGGGAACCCTATTGCAACAAAAATTTCCCGGCAGCCTAACACTGGCCTGATTCGTTTCTGTTTGATTCGTGTCTATTCGCGTTGATTCGCGGCTAATCTTACTCTATTCTCCAGAAAGATACCTCTGAATCTCAAGATGTTAATTACTGGTCCGTCCGTGGAATAATGTCTTTTCGATGTCCACCGTCTCCAAATCCGATCTCTACCGTCTGCTCCCTTCAGTGGACGAACTGCTGAAGAGCGCCGATCTGACCGAGCTGCTGGCGCGTGAAGGCCAGCCTGCCGTGACCGAGTCGGTCCGCGCCGTGCTGGCAAGCCTGCGCGACGAGATTGGTTCAGGTACGCTGGCCACGCCGCAGGCAGTGCAACTTGCAAGTGAGCACCTGTCGCAAGCCATCGAACAGCATCTGAGCCGCACGATGGAATTTTCTCTCAAGCCGGTTATCAACGCCACCGGCGTTATCCTGCATACGAATCTCGGACGCGCGCCTTTGGCGGAATCGGCAATCAGACGAATCGCTGAGGTTGCGGGCGGCTACTCCAATCTTGAATTCGATATTGCGGCGGGCGAGCGAGGCAAGCGCGACGTCCACGTGGAGCGCCTGTTCTCGCGGCTGCTCAATCAGGATGGCGTCAGTGGCATTCGGACGGTTGTGGTCAACAACTGCGCGGCGGCGGTCATGCTGGCGTTAAACACGCTGGCTGAAGGCGGCGAGGTCATCGTCTCGCGCGGCGAGCTGGTGGAAATCGGCGGCTCGTTCCGCGTGCCGGACGTGATGGCCAAGTCCGGCGCGGTGCTGCGCGAAGTTGGTACCACAAATCGTACGCGTCTGGCTGACTATGAAAACGCCATCACGGAAAAAACGCGGCTGCTGCTGCGCGTGCATCGCTCGAATTTTGCCATCATCGGTTTCACCGAGCAGCCGTCACTGGAAGAGCTAGCTGCGCTGGGACACAAACACAATGTTCCGGTAATGGAAGACCTGGGCGGCGGAGCTATGATCGCGTTGCGTGCTCTGGGCGTGAATGAAAGCGGCGTCATGGACAGCCTCCGTGCCGGGGCCGACCTGATCACCTATAGCGGTGACAAAATGCTGGGCGGTCCACAGGCCGGTCTGCTTAGCGGACGCGAAGCTCTGATCAAGCGCGTGCGTTCCAACCCGCTCTTCCGCGCTTTGCGTGTTGACAAGCTCACCTATGCGGCGCTGGAAGGCACTCTGATGGAATATATTCGCCAGAACCACGATGCCATTCCATTCGCGCGCATGATGCGCGTGCCAGCCGAGGAAATTCGTACTCGCGCTGAAGCCCTACAATCGAAACTCATCGACGCTGCACATTTGAAGACCGCGATCATCTCTGGTGAATCACTGGTCGGAGGCGGCTCCGCGCCTACTTCGTCCCTGCCGACTTTCCTGCTGGCTGTCACCGCAGAATCGCTGAGTGCCGACGAACTCACCACACGCCTCCGCCACAACGATCCGCCGATTGTGGCGCGCGTGGAAGAAGGCCGCGTGCTTATCGACTTGCGCACTGTGCTGGACCCTGCTGAAGAAGCGCAGATTGTGCGCGCCCTGCTGAGCATCGCAAACTAAATATTTCACCCAGAGCGCAAGTTGCTCAAAGCGCATTGACCCACTATATTTTCCCGATGCCTACTTACCTCGACTGGGTGCGCGCATTCTGCCTTTCCCTTCCCAACGCCACGGAAGATGTTCAGTGGGAGCACGACCTGCTCTTCCGCATCGCAGGAAAAATGTTTTGCGTTGCAAACCTTGAACCCGAAGTGAGCCCCACAAAGATTGCCTTCAAGTGCACGCCGGAAAAATTTGCGGAACTCGTGGAAATCGATGGCATCATCCCGGCGCCCTATATGGCGCGCAACCACTGGGTAGCGATGCTCGATATGGACGCTCTACGCCAGCCTGAGATCAAAGAGTTGATACAAGGGTCTTATCGGATGATTCTGGAAAAGCTGCCGAAGAAGACGCAGGCTGGTTTGCAGGCTAAGCCCGTTGCGAAAGTAGCCAAAGCCAAACCGTCGCACGGTAAGCCGCCCACAAAGGCAGCCAAAGCTAAACCGCAGCGGGTTGTGAAACGCCGGAAGTAATCTGCTCCACCGCCAGTCGCGCGGACTTGATGCAGTCCGGCACGCCTATCCCATGAAACGAATTGCCGATGATATGGAAGCCCGGCATGGCTGCGATGATCTTTTCCATCTCCTCTACGCGGTCGAGATGCCCGGTTTCATACTGCGCCATGGCGCGGTCCCAGCGAAACGTGCGCGCAAAGTTGGGTTGCGCGGTCAGCCCGAGAATTTCCTTTAGTTCCTGGCGGGCGAACTGCTGCAAGGTTTCGTCGCTGTGCGTGAGCAGGTCCGGCATGCGGGAGCTGGAAAAGAAGCAGCGCAGCAGCTTCTTATCTCCGGGCGCGCGATACGGAAACTTTTTGTGAACGAAGGTGCAAGCCATCATCTTGCGGCCTTCTGAGCGCGGCACCAGAAATCCATGCCCAGCAGGAAGTTCAGCTTCCTCATAAACCAGCGCAACCGCCGCCGTGGATGTGTACTCGATCCTCGCCAATCCTTCAATCAACCCAGGATGAAACTGCCGCAACAATCCTGCGGCGGCGGGCGCAGGCACCGCCAACAGCACCGCTTGAAATCTTTCAGTGTTGCCCGCGCTTTCGATCTGCCAGTCATCATTCACCGAACGCAATTGCAAGTTTTGTTGTCTCAGACGCATCGAAGATTGCGGCAACGTAGCTACTAGCGCTTCTACCATCTGCTGCATTCCGTTTTTCAGGGACGTGAATAGCGGCTGGGGCTGCGCGCCGGCTGGCGCCTTGGATTTGAACTGGGCTTTGGCTTTCAGCGTCGCACGCACCAGGCTGCCATGTTGGCGTTCCATCTCGGCAAAGCGCGGCAACACCGCGCGAATACTCAGCCGCTCTGCATTGCCGCCGTAAACACCAGCCAGCAGCGGCTCGGCAACTCGATCTACCATCTCCTGCCCGAAGTGGCGGCGCACAAAATCACCCACGGATTCGTCGGCTGCATCTTTTCGAGCTGAAGAAAATAGTTCGGCGGCCATGCGCAATTTAGTCGTGAACGAAAACAGCGGCGTTGTCGCCATGGGCCATATGCGCGTGGGTACCATGAATTCAAGTCCATGCGGAATCGGAACAAGTTTGCCCTTGACCAGAATGTAAGTCTTGCGGCTGGCATCGTTCGAACTGATCAGCTGATCCCCGATGCCCAGTTCCTGGCATAGCCGCGAAGCTTCAGGCTTGATGCTTAGAAATGAATCAGGGCCAGCTTCAATCACAAAGCCATTGCGGCGCTCTGTCTGTATAACGCCGCCAAGACGGTCGGATTTCTCAAACAATGCCCATTGCAGGTCCGCGCCGGCGCGACGGGCTTTTTCCAGATAGAAAGCCGCGCTCAGTCCGGCAATCCCGCCGCCGATGATGGCAATTCGTTTCATGCCAGAGAGACAATCCCTGAGGCCAGCGCCATCCGCGTTGAAGCAAGCTTGGCCAGCGCCGCCACAAACGTGTCTGAGGTGTTCAGCGATTCAGGTCGCCACATTTTTAGTTCCTGTTCGCGCGCAAATTGGCGAAAGCCGATGTCGATATCGTAGAGCACCTCAACGTGATCGCAGACAAATCCTATCGGTGCAATCACCACGCCTTTGTGGCCTTGTCTTTTTTGTTCGAGCATTACGGTTTCCACGGTCGGGCCCAGCCACGGCCCTCCAGTCATGCCCTGGCTCTGAAAAGCGAAGTGGTGCAGCTCCAGCGTGAGACCTGTGATTCTTTGCGCCACCAGCTGCGCTGTCTCTTTAGCTTGCTTTTCGTAGGGATCGCCGGCGTGAATGGTGCGCATGGGCACGCTGTGCGCGGTAAAGATCACGGGTAGGGCGCTTCCCATTTCCGCGTTCGACTGTCGCCACACCGGTTCCAGCCGCTCAGCAAAAGCCTGGATCAACAGCGGATGGTCATGCCATGACTCCACAAACTGCACAGCCAGCCCAGGCTTACGTTCATCAGCCAATGCCTTGCTATAAAGACCGACGCTGGTGGAAGAATTCTGCGGCGCAAGACAGATTGCTACTACCTTATTTATGCCGCATTCAACAATCTGCCGTACCGCATCGCTGATAAACGGCCGCCAATTGCGCATGCCGACATACACAGGCAGCCCGGTCCTGGCTTGCAGCGCCTCGGCCTGCTGCATGGTAATTTCCGTTAAGGGCGACTTGCCGATCAGCGAATAGCGATGCGTGACTTCTTTGATTACCGCGTCTGGCACCGGACGGCCGCCAGTAATGTGTTTCATGAATTCCGGGATATCGGCAGGCGAATCAGGGCTGCCGTGGGCAAGAAGCAGGATGGCTGATTTTGGACTGCTCATTGCGTACAACTCATGGGGCCGCTCCAGCGGAATAGCTTGCGCTCAATTCTCTAACAAAATCCACCAGCGCGCGAACATTTTCCACTGGCGTTTCCGGTAAAATTCCGTGCCCTAAATTAAAGATATGCCCCGGACGTCCTCCGGCTTGCCGCAGAATAGTATCCGTCCGCGCGCGCAGCTCTTTCTGCCCAGCAAACAGCAGCACAGGATCAAGATTGCCTTGCACTGCGCCTTTGAAGTTCAGGCTGCTCCACGCCTGATCGAGCGGAAAGCGCCAGTCAACGCCCATCACATCAGCACCGGTTTCCTTCATCGAAGGAAGAAGCGTTGCCGTGTCGGTCCCAAAATAAATGATAGGCACGCCAGTCTTCTTAAGCCGCTGAACCAGGTCGGTCGAAAACGGCAGCACATACTGGCGATAATCTTCCACGCTCAGGCAGCCCACCCAGCTATCAAAAACCTGTAGAACGTCAGCGCCTGCGGTCACCTGTTCGGCAGCGTATGCAGCAAGCACGTCAACCAGCTTGCGCATTAGCATCCGCCACGCAGAGCTCTCCATATACATCATTTTTTTTGTGTGGATGTAATTGCGCGAGCCGCCGCCTTCAATCATGTAGCTGGCCAGCGTAAAAGGCGCGCCGCAAAATCCGATGACCGGCAGCTTGTCGCGAAAATGCTTGACCACGCGGCTGACTGATTCTGCCACGTAGCCGAGTTCTGAGGCGCGATGGGTGACCAGCGCATCTATATCTTTCGGAGCGCGCAGCGGGCGCTCGATCACTGGGCCTTCGCCGGCTTCAAAACGGAACGGCATCCCCATGACTTCCAGGGGGAGAAGCAGATCGGCAAAGATGATGGCCGCATCCACGTCGAGCTTTTCGGCGGCGGTAATGGTAACCTCAGCCGCGATTTCCGGGGTCTTACATATCTCCAGAATCGAATGCTTTTTACGCACCGCGCGATATTCAGCCATGTAGCGGCCCGCCTGGCGCATCAGCCAGATCGGGGTCACATCGACGGGTTCACAGCGGCAGGCGCGGACAAATCTTGAGTTGGGAGCGGACATTATTCTTTCAAATCTACCATGGTCGCCTGACAAACCAGAACCTTTAACCACAGAGGAAGCAGAGGAACAAAAGAAATAAAGAGAAAAAGAAGCGTTAGACAGTCTCGCCAGCGCCTAGGATTAGTAATTTGATTCGAATCGATCCTTCAGCAGTGGCAGCTCCGGCACTCCTATTTAACTGCTCAAACGTCCTTATTTTTTCCTCCGTGTTTCTCTGTGTTCTCAGTGGTAAAAGTTCTGACTAATCTCCGTGTTAGTTTTAACTCTGCATGAAAAAGAAAATCCTTTTAGCCTGGAGCAGCGGCAAAGACAGCGCTTGGGCATTACACGTCCTACGCCAGCAAAACCAATATGAAATCGCCGGCCTCATGACCACGTTCAATGCAGCGTTTGATCGCGTTGCCATGCACAGCACACGGCGCGCGCTCGTGGAAATGCAGGCAGCTGCTGCAGGACTACCGTTGATTGCCGCGCCCATTCCGTGGCCCTGCTCCAACGCCGACTATGAAGCAGCGATGAAGCGCGTCTGCGATCAGGCACTGGCGGATGGCATAACCGCCATTGCGTTTGGGGATCTTTTTCTCACCGATGTACGGGCTTACCGCGAGCGCCAATTGAAGGACACTGGGCTGGAGCCGCTGTTTCCCATCTGGGATATTCCCACACAATCACTCGCGCGGGAGATGATCAGCGCCGGACTGCAAGCAAAACTTGTCTGCGTTGATCCTAAGCAATTACCTCCCAGTTTTGTTGGCCGCGACTTTGACCAGGCATTGCTTCAGGACCTACCCACAGGAGTGGACCCGTGCGGTGAAAATGGCGAGTTCCATTCTTTTGTCTATGCCGGGCCAATGTTTAACCACACAATTCCAATTGTGACCGGTGAAAAAGTTGAGCGCGATGGCTTCTGGTTCTGTGATGTTCTGCCTGTTCGTCATGGCCCCTCGATAACTGCCGATTAGTACAGCATGGGTGCGAGTTCAGCCAACATTGACTTTCGAACAAGCAATGAAAGAACCGCGGAGCTTATTCCCAGCCGTCTGAGCCAATTGGATCGCCGGCAGGAGGCGTGGCCGGCGTTGTCCCATGAACCTCGGCAGGGTTTTTCTCAAAATGATCGATTTGATTTTTTGAGAAGAAGAATTCTGCGCGTGTTGGCACATCTTTTAGCAAGTTTTCCTGCGAGGTAAGCCACTTCTTCAATTCATCAAGCTTCAGCAGCGCCACAGCCCGCACCTGGCTGGAAGTATGTTCATCTGCGGCGAGTGACATCAAGTGGCTGAGCACAACCGCGTTCACGGTGCGTTGAATAGCGCCGTTGTATCCCGGCGCGGCAGGAGCTTTCCAGGTTGCAGTAAGCACCTCATCCAGCAGCTCATCAAAGCCGGGATTGCTCGCATCGCGGGCGTGATACTCAATCATGCGCTCGTCGCGCTCAGGCTGAAGCAACAGGCCCATCACGATATCCGCAGCCGCCTCAGCAGGCGCCAGTGAATCAAAGGCCGGCGAAGTGCGGCCCGCGAAGTTTTCCTTCGAGCTGGGATATTCCGGCGGCCTCGGCGGAATAATGTTCAGGAGCTGTTGAGGGACGGCGAGCGCCTGCGGCGCAAGCGTTTTCAGTATCGCGCGCAAGGCCTGTCGCTGTTGGGCAGCGGGCACGATTTCAGGATTCTTGCGATTTGGTCCACGCAGATCAAAGGTGTAATTCACCCCGCCAATGGATTTGGCCACGGCCGTAACCTGGTAGCGATGGTAAAGGTAGACCGGCACCAGCACGTCTTCAAGCGTGGCCATCGGCGTGTGCTCGCGGATGGCATTTTCTGAAAGATTTTTTAGCGCCGCCTGCCGCACGGCCATTACCTGCTGCAACCCGTCAAGATCATTGCTGCCGGTGTCCCATAGATGCGCAATTGGGCTGGCTGAGCCCATAGGACGAGCATCCTGGTCAGTGAGATAAAGCTGGCCGCTTGCAAATGCGTCATCAAGTACCTTGTCCAGCGCCTGGGTTTCATTGGTTCCGGCGGGGAAATCGCGGTATCCGTAAGTGATGGCAATCTTGTCCCATGCGCCGATGCCGACGGCATAGGCATTTGAAACATCGGGTACGCCATCGGCGCCCACGGTAACGGTTGGCGGCGGATAGTCCATCACAGACGCGCGGTTCACGATGCTGGCAGCATAGTTGTGCATCAGTCCAAGCGTGTGCCCTGTTTCATGCGCCGCAAGCTGGCGGATACGCGCCAGGGCCATGGCATTCGCCTTGGTAAGCGCCGCAGGATCTTTACCAAATGGATCAAGAAGCCCTTGCGCAATCAGAAACACTTGCCGTATGCGCAGCGCATCAAGCCGCACATGGCCATTGATGATTTCACCCGTTCGCGGATCGGTAACGGCGTTGCCAATGGACCATCCTCGGGTGGAACGTGGCACCCATTCGACTACGTTATAGCGAACGTCCATGGGATCAACGCCTTCCGGGAGCAGCTTGACCTGAAAAGCGTCCTTGTAGCCCGCTGCGGTAAACGCCTGGTTCCACCAGTTCACACCTTCAACCACGGCAGAACGGATCGGCTCAGGGATCGCCCGATCAACGTAGTAGATGATCGGCTTTACCGGCTCACTAATTGCGGCGGAAGGATCTTTCTTGGCCAGCCTATGCCGCGCGATCTCGCGCTTTACGATTGGTTCATCGACCGGCGTGGCAAAATCCATGTAGCGGATGCCGAAGAAGCCAGCGCGTGGATCATAAGCGCGGGTATGGAACTCCGGAGCAGGCGCTTGAATCAGGGAAATATGCTCGTGGACAGTGATGGCATGCGGTTCCGGCGTGACTTGCTTGATTGAATTGCCGGGATCGTCACCCATGAAGGTGAGTACGGATTCAATGTCGGTATTTTCAGGAAAATTCTTTGTGCGCGGCAAGTAGATGGCGGAGCGTGATGGCTCTATCTTGTACTTACCCTGCTTGGCCTCGGCGATTCTGGCAGCCACTCCGTGAACGTCACTCAAAAAGAATTTGGTGGCGTCCACCAGAACAGCATCGCCATCTTCTGCGGCGACCTCAAAGCCCCAGAGCACGGATTGCGGAAAGGCAGCGCGCACTGAGCTTCGCTGATCGGCATCGTCCGTCACGGCGCGATACTCCTGGTTTTCAGCCACCAGGAAAACCTGCTTTCCGCTGCGCTCAAAATGGACGACGTAACTTTCACCAGGCTCGCCTCGGTCCAGGCCAATATCGTTTGAGCCCACGCCGCTGGGGAGCGATTCATACAAAATGAATGGTGAATCCAATTCGGTGTTTTCAATGCGCAACCAGAGCGTTCCTTCGCGCGCATCCCAGTAATCCATCAAGAATCCTGGGTTGCTCTGCATGCCGCCAGTCTTCTCTGCAATAGTTGGAAGCGCTTTTGATGGCTCTTTGTGCGCTGGACTCTGCGCGAGTAAGAAGGAAGTAAATATAAATATTGCTATCAAAGCGAGAAGAACGCGCTTCATTAAAGATCCTCCACTAATTTGTTACTGCATCCAAAAGCAATGAATGCACGAGAAAAAGCCCTAAGATGGTAATTGACGGAAGAGATAGCTTATCGCGTAGTGGGATTTTTATCGATTCCTGCTGCCTTACGATGTGAAGAGACCCCAAATTTCATCGTCAATATTGGGTGGTCGGAGCTGATGAGCAGCCAAAAGCTCCAACAACGGCTCGATGCTTATTACGCCGTTGAAGCCAAGCTCGAGTTCTTGATCGTCAGCAACAAACGAGCTGGTTATTACCCCCAGCAGGAACCCATATTCACTAATTGCGGGCCCTCCACTAAACCCGCCCCGCGCCATGCAAGACACTATGAAGAATGGGTGAGGGCCAAGATATCGATCGATGATAGCATTCACATGCCCCAACGCGGCGGTCAGCACAGGTTCTCTGGAGAGGGGAATACGTGGATAACCCAACAACAAAACCTCTGACAAAACCAGTTCATCTCCAATCCAATCATCGAGATGACCGCCGATTGGAATTGAGGTGCTGTGCCGTTCCGTTGCTGGTTGTCGGACGCCATCCGTATACATGTATGTTGTGTTCTTAAGCGCATCGTCAATATTGAAATTTGTCTCTAGGAGTGCAAGATCAACCAAATCGTTCGGATGTCGGTGGATCTTGCGTACTTCAAGCTCATTGTGAAGATGATGGGTAATAACCTTGCTGAGAGAGTAGTCGATGACATGCTGGGCTGTAACTATAATTCCGTTGCCGACATGGAAGCCTGCTCCACTATGAATTTGATCATCCGGTCCAAGCGTTTCAATACGGACCATGCAGGTTTTGTACCGGTCGTAGAGTTCCCTTTGATTTGCCATTTGTCACGCAATCATTGCAGCAAGACAGACGAAAATAGAAAAACTCTACCGACTATAACGATGAGCATCCGAACCTTGTTTGTGCCAAGGAATAGAGTGGGATTATACCGCGGTTTGTTTGCAATGCCACACAATTTGGAGCCGGAGCTAAGTTGTCATAAAATACGACAACCATTTTCACGAGTTAGGCATAATTTGGAGAACCCCGCTAGATGAGTCCCCCCCCTAGTCCCGCTAGAGATA